>DASZYR010000248.1:0-4843 GCA_035545255.1 Rhodanobacteraceae bacterium | reverse complement strand
GAGATAGTGGATCAGCTGGTGCATCTGGCCGGCATGGATGCCGCCCGACGCGACCGGCATGACGCGATTGAGCGATGCCCAATCCTGATCGAAGAACAGGCCGTTCTCGAGGCTCTGCTCGGTGCGCGGCTCGCGCAGCGTGTCGTAGAAGCCCTTGATCATCAGCGGATCACCTTCGAGCTTGCCGACGACGGTGCCCGCGTGGATGTGGTCGACGCCGGCCATGCGCATCCACTTGCAGATGACGCGGAAGTTCATGCCGTGATTCTTCTGGCGCGAGTATGTCGAGTTACCGGCACGATGGAGGTGCAGGATCATGTCGTTCCTGCGCGCCCACTTCGCCATCGACTGGATCGCGGTATAGCCGATCACGAGGTCGATCATGACGATGCACGAGCCGAGCTCCTTCGCGAATTCGGCGCGCTCGTACATGTCCTCCATCGTGCCGGCCGTGACGTTGAGGTAGTGGCCTTTCACCTCGCTGGTCGCGGCCGACGCCTTGTTGACCGCTTCCATGCAGTAGAGGAAGCGGTCGCGCCAGTGCATGAACGGCTGCGAGTTGATGTTCTCGTCGTCCTTGACGAAATCGAGGCCGCCTTTCAGCGCTTCGTAGACGACGCGCCCGTAGTTGCGGCCCGACAGGCCAAGCTTCGGCTTCGTCGTCGCGCCGAGCAGCGGACGGCCGAACTTGTCGAGGCGCTCGCGCTCGACGACGATGCCGGTCGCCGGACCCTGGAACGTTTTGAGATACGCGACCGGAATGCGCATGTCTTCCAGGCGCAGCGCCTTCACGGCCTTGAAGCCGAACACGTTGCCGATGATCGACGCGGTCAGGTTCGCGATCGAGCCGGGCTCGAAAAGATCAAGGTCGTACGCGATGTACGCGAAATACTGCTGCTCGGTTTTCGTGCCGGGCCCGGTGTTCGGCACCGGGTCGACGCGGAACGCCTTCGCGCGGTAGAGCTCGCACGCGGTGAGGCGATCGGTCCAGACGACGGTCCAGGTCGCGGTCGACGATTCGCCCGCGACGGCCGCGGCGGCTTCGTCGGCGTCGACGCCGGGCTGCGGCGTGATGCGGAACAGCGCGATCACGTCCGTGTCGATCGGCACGTAATCCGGCTGCCAGTAGCCCATCTTCTTGTACGGGATGACGCCGGATTTGTAGCGTTCGGCGACCTTCTCGCTGGCGCGGATTGGCGTGACGGCTGCGTTCATCGCACGGCTCCTCGATCGCTGGACGAGCCGAATGTACCGAGCCGGATACATCAGGTATATTCAAATCGATTGCGACTCTCCATAAATTTTCCTTATGCATAAACCGATGTGGCGGAGGCGCCGATGAAGCGCATCACCCTGCGTCAGCTCCGCGTGTTCGAGCAGGTCGCGCGTCTGCGCAGCATCTCGGCGGCGGCGGGCGTGTGCCATCTGACGCAGCCGGCCGTCTCGATGCAGCTGAAGGCGCTCGAGCAGGATTGCGGCCTGCCGCTGACCGAGCTCGTCGGCCGGCAGCTGCGCCTTACCGATGCCGGCGAGACGGTCGCCTCGTACGCGCGCCGCGTGCAGCACGAGCTCGACGAGCTCGACCAGCGCCTCGCCGCGATGCGCGGACAAAGGCACGGCAAGCTCAACGTCGGCATCGTCTCGACGGCGAAGTATTTCGCCTCGCACATGCTCGCCACGTTCATGCAGGAGCACGCCGGCGCCGATCTTTCGCTGCAGGTGGAAAACCGCGCGCAGATACTGAAGCTCCTCGCCGACAACGAGATCGACATCGCGATCATGGGCGTGCCGCCCGAGTTCCTCGACGCGGTCGCGGTGCCGTTCGCCGAGCATCCGCACGGCATCGTGATCAATGCGCGGCATCCGCTCGCGGCACGCGCGAAGCTCGTCATCGCCGATTTCGCCGAAGAGGCGTTCCTCGTGCGCGAGCCGGGCTCGGGCACGCGCGCGGTCATGGAGCGCTTCTTCGCGGGGCAATCGTTCTCGCCGCGTCAGGTGATCCAGATGACCGGCAACGAGGCCGTCAAGCAGGCCGTGCTTGCCGGGCTCGGCGTCGGATTCCTCTCGCTCAATACGATCGGCCTCGAGCGCGGGCTCGGCCTCGTGAAAGTTCCGCTCGTGAAGGGCCTTCCGGTCATGCGCCGCTGGCACGTCGTGCATCGGCGCGGCAAGCAGCTCTTGCCGATCGCGCAGGCGTTTTGCGATTTCGTGCGCGACGAAGGCGGTGCGTACGCCGAAGCGAGCACCTCGCCGCGGCCCGCGCGCGATCCGAAGACCCGCACGCGGCGCGACGACCGGAAGCAGCGCCGTCGCTGATTCGCTTTTACCCTCTCCCGCTTGCGGGAGAAGGGGAAAAGCGCGCCGGGAGAGATGAACGCCCGCGGTACAATTGCCGGGATGAACGCCCGTCTCGCCCGCAAGCACGATTACGAAGCCGGCAAGCTCGCCAAGCGCCTGCGTCGCCAGGTCGGGCAGGCGATCGCGGATTTCCGGATGATCGGCGAGGGCGACAAGGTCATGGTCTGCCTCTCGGGCGGCAAGGATTCCTACGCGCTGCTCGATATCCTCCTGAAGCTCCAGGCGAAGGCGCCGGTGCGGTTCGAGATCGTCGCGGCGCATCTCGACCAGAAGCAGCCGGGATACGATCCGAGCGCGCTGCCGGGTTACCTCGGCGAGATCGGCGTGCCGTTTCACATCCTCGAGCAGGACACGTATGGCGTCGTGCGCCGGGTGATCCCGGAAGGCAGGACGATGTGCAGCCTTTGCTCGCGTCTGCGACGCGGCGCGCTCTACACGTTCGCCGCAGAAAACGGCTTCACGAAGATTGCGCTCGGCCATCATCGCGACGACATCGTCGAGACGCTGTTTCTCAACCTGTTCCATCAAGGTGCGCTGAAGGCGATGCCTCCGAAGCTCCGCTCCGACGACGGCCGCAACATCGTGATCCGGCCGCTCGCGTATTGCGCGGAAGCCGATCTCGCCGAATACGCCGAGCTTCGCGGCTTTCCGATCATGCCGTGCAATCTCTGCGGCTCGCAGGAGAACCTCGAGCGCAAGCACGTCAAGGCGATGCTGGCTGAGTGGGAAAGGAAGCATCCGGGACGCATCGAGACGATCTTCCGCGCGATCGCGAACGTCGCACCCTCGCAGCTCGCGGATACGAACCTGTTCGATTTCGCGAAGCTTGAGAGCGACGGCGCCGGCCGATCGCATGCCGATGCGCATGCGTGGTTGGCCGATCCGGATTCTTCCGACGCCGCGCCCGATTCCGGCTGATCGCGTTTGCTGCGACCTTCACCCGTCGTCCCCGCGAAAGCGGGGACTCGGCGACTTTCGCTTCGAAGGCACTCCAGGTTCCCGCTTTCGCGGGGAACGACGAGCCAAAAAAGTCCATCAGGAATCGCCCATGTTCTTCCGCAATCTCACGTTGTTCCGCTTCGCCGAAAAACTCCCGCGCTCGCTGAAGCACCTCGCGTCTGCGCTCGAAGAACACCGCCTTCGTCCGCCGGGTCCGATGGAGCTCGCGACACGCGGCTTCGTCTCGCCGTTCGGGCGCGACAGCGAAGTGCTGACGCACCAAACAGGTGCATTCATTCTGACGACGATGGGCGGCGAGGACCGGCTGCTCCCGAGCGTCGTCGTCAACGAGGAGCTCTCCGCGCGGATCGCGAAGATCGTCGCCAAGCAGGGTCGCCGCGTTGGCGGAAAGGAGCGCAAGCAATTGAAAGAAGAGGTCATTTCAGAGCTGATGCCACGCGCATTCATCCGCCCTTCGCGGCTCGGCGCGTACCTTGACACCGAGAGCGGCTGGCTGGTGATCGACACCGCGAGCCGCAAGGCAGCCGAGGAAACCGTGGACCAGTTCCGCACCGCAATGGGTCGTTTCCCGGCCGTTCCGGCGGCTCCCGAAAATTCGCCGAGAACGGTAATGACGGAGTGGCTGATCCATGGCAAGCTGCCGGCCGGACTGGTTCTGGCCGACGAATGCGAGCTGCGCGATCCCGCGGAAGCCGGGGCCGTCGTCCGCTGCCGCCGGCAGGACCTTGAATCGGATGAAGTGCGGGAACATCTGAAGTCAGGCAAGCAGGTGTTCCAGCTCGGCTTGACCTTCGATGATCGGATCGGTTTCGTGCTCGGCGAGGATCTCGTCGTGCGCAAGCTGCGGTTCCTCGACCTCGTCACCGAGGAGCTCGGAGACGACGCCCCGGAATCGGCCGCGGCCGAGCTCGACGCGAAGTTCGCGCTGATGTCGCTGGAATTGAGACGCCTGATCGACAGGATGGACGCCTGGTTTGGATTGCCCCGGCCCGGAGATCGCGAGTAGCGCTCCAGCCGGATCGCTGGAGAAGTACCGTGGTGGACCTCGCGAACGACTATCTGGAACTCCCCACCGCGGCGGGCGAGAAGATCAAGGTGCTGCGCAAGAGCCATCCGCGCGCGCGGCGCCTGCGCCTGACGGTCACGTCGGGCGGCGCGCGAGTCACCTATCCTGAAGGCACGCATCCGGCGCAGGTCGTCGCGTTCCTGCGCAAACACGGCGAATGGCTGGAAAGAAAGCTCGACGAGCTCTCGCTGGGCTCGGCGCCGCCGGCTCTGAAAGTCGGCGCCGCGACGGTCATTCCGCTCCGCGGGGAGACGACGCGCCTGTCGTGGCGCGACGGTCCCTATCCGCACATCGAGCTGAACGGCGATCGCCTCGTGTTGACGCTCCCGCGTCCGCACGGCAAGGCGACGCTTCCGGCTGCGCGCGCTCTGTTGCGCTCGTATCTCGAATCGCAGATCCGCCGCGACGTCAGCCGCTATCTCGCGCGTTATTGCCCCGAGCTCGGCCGCGCTCCGACGG
>DASZYR010000247.1:0-5266 GCA_035545255.1 Rhodanobacteraceae bacterium | reverse complement strand
AGGTCATCGAGCGTGCGCGCGAGCATCCCGAAGACCTTGCGCGTCTCGTGCAGATCGCGCCGGTCGTCGAAGGCGGGCGTGTCACCGGCGTGCGCGTCGCGACCGGCTCCGATGCCGCGCTGATGAGCGCGATCGGCCTGCGGGCCGGCGACGTCGTCACGGCCGTCAACGGCGCGCCGGTCGATTCGCTCGCGCGCGGCCAGCAGATCATCGAGGGTCTGCGCACGGCCGCGAGCGCGCGCGTGACCGTGCTCCGCGACGGCAAGCCGGTCGATGTCACGATCAGCCTCAAGTGAGAACGCCGATGACGCGTCAATCGAACGAGCATGAAACCCCGTACAGGATGATCCGCCGATGAAGCGCCTTTGCTCCGCGTGTGCCGTTCTGCTGCTCGCCTTCGCGGCGTCGAGCGCGCCGGCAGAGTCGCCGGGTGCGCCCGCGACGACGCAACCCGGCCACGAAGTCACGCCGGACGGACGCCACACGCTGAACATGAAGGATGCCGACATCGAAGCGCTGATAGCGACCGTCAGCGAGATCACCGGGAAGAACTTCATCGTCGCGCCGACCGTGCAGGGGAAGGTCACCGTGATCTCGGCGCATCCGATGAAGCCGGACGAGATCTACGACGTGTTCCTGTCGGTGCTGCGCGTTCACGGCTACGCGGCGGTGCCGTCCGGCAGCATGGTCAAGATCGTGCCCGAGGCGCAGGCTCAGCAGGACGGCTCGAGCGTGCCGGCCGCCGAGCGCTCGCCCGATGCGATCGTCACCGAGATCGTGCCGGTCAAGCACGTCACGGCCACGGAGCTCGTCCCGATCCTGCGCCCGCTGATGGCGCAGGGCGGGCAGCTGATCGCGCATGCCTCGTCGAACTCGCTGGTCGTGTCCGATCGTGCCGGCAACGTCGAGCGGCTGGTCGGGATCATCCGGCGCATCGACACCGTGTCCGATGCCGAGGTCGAGGTCATTCCTCTCTCGCATGCGAATGCGGCCGAGCTCGCGCGCACGCTGACGCTGCTCGCGGACGACAAGAGCGCGCCGCCGGGCGAGGCGCAGCGCGTCTTCGCCGACACGCGCACGAATTCGATCCTGCTGTCGGGTCCGAAGGCCGGGCGCCTCAAGATGCGCGCGCTCGTCGCGCATCTCGACACGCCGATCGAGAACGGCGGCGACACGCAGGTGATTTACCTGCGTTACGCGAACGCGAAGGATCTCGTGCCGATCCTTCAAGGCGTCGCCGCGACGCTGACCGGCGTGGCCCCGCCGACGGCGGCGAAGTCCGGCGAAGCGGCGGGCGGCGTCGCGTCGCCGGCGACGATCCAGGCGCACGAAGAGAACAACGCGCTCGTCATCTCGGCGCCGCCGGCCGTGTTCCGCTCGCTCGCCTCGATCGTGCGCCAGCTCGACGTGCGCCGGGCGCAGGTGCTGATCGAGGCCGTCATCGCCGAGGTCGCCGACCAGACCGCGAGCGAGATCGGCGTGCAATGGCAGCTGCCGTTCAAGCAGAACGCCGACGGCAGCTTCCGCGACAGCGTGATCGGCGGCACCAACTTCACCGGCACGTCGCCCGGCAACAACATCATCAACGCCGCGCAGAATCCGCTCGGCGTCGGCAACGGCTTCAACCTCGGCTACATCAACGGCGCCATCAAGATCGGGAACAACACGATCTTCCAGCTCGGAGCGCTGGTGACGGCGCTGCAGGGCGACGGCAAGTCGAACATCCTCTCGACGCCGTCGGTGCTGACGCTCGACAACCAGGAAGCCGAGATCAAGGTCGCCCAGGAAGTGCCGTTCCTGACCGGCCAGTACACGACAAACGCGCTCGGCTCGCAGACGACGACCGCGAACGGGTCGACGACGACGACCGGCATCACGAACCCGTTCCAGACGATCGAGCGCAAGGATGTCGGCCTCGTGCTGAAAGTGACGCCGCACATCAACGAAGGCGATTCGGTGCGGCTCGATCTCCATCAGGAAGTCTCGAACCTGTTGCCGCCGGTGCAGGGCGCGGTCGATCTCGTCACGAACAAGCGCGAGATCACGACGAGCGTTCTCGTCGCCGACAATTCGCTGCTCGTGCTCGGCGGGCTCATCGACAACCAGCAGAAGGACAACGACCAGAAGGTGCCGGTGCTCGGCGACATCCCGCTGCTCGGCAACCTGTTCCGCTACCGCACGAACAGCCGCTCGAAGACCGATCTCATGGTGTTCCTGCATCCGCGCATCCTGCGCGACGCGGCGACCGAAGCCTCGGTTTCCAGCGAGAAGTACAACTACATGCGCACCGAGCAGCTCGAGCATCGCGAGGAAGGCTGGCCGATCACGCCGCCGTCGCAGCGTCCGCTCCTCCCCGAAGTGCACGACTTCCTCGCGAGCCCGACGCTCGACGGCGCGCCCGACGCGACGCAACCGGAGAATCGCCGGCCGTGAGCGAAGTCGCGCGTCCGTCGCGGCCAGGCTTCGGCTATGCGCGCCGTCACGGCGTCGCGTTGACCGGCTGGCGCGGCGATCGCGCCGAGATCGCTTGCCGCGACGGCGTGCGCGTCGAGATCCTCGCCGAGCTCCGTCGCCATCTCGGCGCGCCGCTCTCGTTCACGACGCTGCCGGCGGGCGAGTTCGAACGCCTCCTGCGCGATCTCTACGAGCAGGGCGACGACGCGCGCGCGATGGTCTCCGATTTCGACGAGCGGCTCGATCTCAAGACGCTCGCCGACGAATTGCCGGAACCCGAAGACCTCCTCGAAAGCGAGGACGATGCGCCGATCATCCGGCTCATCAATGCGCTCCTGACCGAAGCCGTCAAGGAAGGCGCTTCGGACATCCACATCGAGCCGTACGAGAACCGCCTCGTCGTGCGCTTCCGCATCGACGGCGTTCTGCGCGAGGTGCTGGCGCCGCAGAAGGCGATCGCGAACGCGGTCGTCTCACGCATCAAGGTCATGGCGAAGCTCGACATCGCCGAGAAGCGCCTGCCGCAGGACGGACGCATCGGCCTGCGCATCGCGGGGCGTCCGGTCGACGTGCGCGTCTCGACGATTCCCGCAGGCCGCGGCGAGCGCGTCGTGCTGCGCCTCCTCGACAAGCAGGCCGGCAAGCTCGATCTCGCCGAGCTCGGCATGGACGAGACGACGCGCGCGCGGCTCGAGGACATGATCGCGCGTCCGCACGGAATCCTGCTCGTGACGGGTCCGACCGGCTCGGGCAAGACGACGACGCTGTACGGCGCACTTTTGAAGCTCAACGACGCGTCGCGCAACATCATGACCGTCGAGGATCCGATCGAGTACTACATCGACGGCGTCGGCCAGACGCAGGTCAACACGCGCGTCGACATGACGTTCGCGCGCGGCCTGCGCGCGATCCTGCGCCAGGATCCCGACGTCGTCATGGTCGGCGAGATCCGCGACCTCGAAACGGCGGAGATCGCGGTGCAGGCGTCGCTGACCGGACATCTCGTTTTGTCCACATTGCACACGAACTCGGCGGTCGGTGCGGTCACGCGATTGCGCGACATGGGTGTCGAGCCGTTCCTCCTTTCGTCCTCATTGATCGGCGTGCTCGCGCAGCGGCTCGTGCGCGTGCTCGATCCCGCGACGCGCGAAGCGTATGGCGCGACAGCATCGGAGCTCGCGGCGTTCGGCAAGCCGCCCGACACGAAGGCGACGCTGTACCGGCCGCGCGCGGATCTTCCGGGACGCCACCCGGGCTACCGGGGTCGCACCGGCATCTACGAGCTCGTCGGCGTCGACGAGACGATGCGCCGGCTGATCCACGAAGGCGCCGCCGAAGCCGATCTCGAGCGTCACGCCCGAACGCGCTCGCCGTCGATCCTCGACGACGGCTGGCGCAAGTGCGCGAGCGGAGCCACGTCGTCGGAAGAAGTCTTGCGCGTCACGCGCGAGGATTAGCCGCTCGGCTGGCACCGTGGATCGTTCGTGAAGAGCATTCGTGCCTGTGCCCGGGGCGGCGACAACCGCGCGTTTCCGTCCAGGCGAAATCCCTGGCGCAAGTCGCCGAGACGGCAGCCGTCGCCGCTCCGCATGGCGACTGCGAGCATCGCTTGCTTTCGCCTGACGCTCGTCATACATTTATGACATGACGACGGACCCCGAAATCCGCATCAATGCCCGCCTGACCGGCGAGGATGCACGCCGCTTTCGCGAGTTGCAGCGTCGCGAAGGCGTGTCGGCCTCCGATCTCTTGCGCGAGGCGCTGCGCGAATATCACGCGGCGCACTTCAGGCCGCGCGCGGACGCCGCGAAGCTGCTCGCGGCCGTGGGGTTCATCGGCGGAGGCGAAGGGCCGGAGGACCTCTCCCAGTATTACAAGTCGTACCTCACCGATACGCTCGAGGAAAAACTGCCGCTGCAGGTCTCGGAACCGTCGCCGGATGATCCTCGCCGATAGCGGCTTCTGGATCGCGCTCGGCAACCGGCGCGATCGCCATCACGCCGCGGCGCGCGCCGCGCTCGATCGGTATTCGGCCGAAGGCTTCGTCAGCACATGGCCCGTGCTGACCGAAGTCACGCATCTTCTGTCGGCGCGGGTCGGCGCCGCGCAGTGCATCGCGTTCGTCGACGGCGTCGCGCATGGCGCCTGCGATGTTCCCGAGCCGCCGCCCGATGCGCTGTTCCGCGCGCACGCGCTGATGAGCCGTTATCGCGACCTGCCGATGGACCTCGCCGACGCATCGCTCGTGATCCTCGCCGAGGATCTCGGAGAAGGACGCATCCTTTCGACGGACCGGCGCGACTTCGAAGGCTATCGCTGGAAGAATACTCAGCCGTTCACGAATCTCCTGCTCAGCGATCGTCCATGATCGCGGGAATCCAGAAGCGGCCGTCCGTGGCCGCGCTTTTCAAGAACCGCACACGCTGATGGAAGATTGAGCAGCCCATGCCCGCATTCGCATACCAGGCGCTCGACGAATCCGGCAGGACGCAGCGCGGCGTCCTGCAAGGCGACACCGCGCGCGCGGTGCGCGGCGTATTGCGCGAGCGGAACCTCAATCCTCTTTCGGTCGAGGAAGTCCGCGAAAGCGCCGCGCGCCGCGCCGGCCTTTTTGCCCGTCGCGGCATCGGCGTCGCCGAGCTCGCGCTCCTGACGCGCCAGCTCGCGACGCTCGTCGGCGCGGGTCTGCCGATCGACGAGGCGCTCGGCGCGCTCTCCGAGCAGGCCGACAGCGAGCGCCAGCGCGGCATGACGGCGGCGCTCCGCGCGCGCGTCATGGAAGGCGCGAGCCTCGCACAGGCGATGGGCGAGT
>DASZYR010000246.1:0-15988 GCA_035545255.1 Rhodanobacteraceae bacterium | reverse complement strand
CGCGATCGAGACCGCAGCGACGCTGCGCGATCGTGCGCTCGCCGACGACACCGCGTGGGACTTCACCGAAGCGCTGACGACCGAGATCGGTCCGCGTCTCGCCGGCGGCGACAACGATCTGAAGGCGCGCGACTGGGTCATCGCGAGATTCAGATCGCTCGGCTTCGAGAAGGTCTGGACCGAGCCCGTCACCTATCCGAAGTGGGTGCGCCGCAGCGAGCACGCGGCGATCATCGCGCCGTTTGCGCACACGCTGGCGATCCTCGCGCTCGGCGATTCGCCGGCGACGCCGGCCGGCGGATTGCGCGCCGACGTCGTCGGCTTCGATTCGTTCGACGCGCTGAAGGCCGCGCCCGACGAGTCCGTGCGCGGCAAGATCGTCTACGTCGGCGCGCGCATGCACGCGCACAAGGACGGACGCGACTATGGCATCGGATCGAAAGTGCGCGTGCACGGACCTTCGCTCGCTTCGACGAAAGGCGCGGCTGCATTCCTGCTCCGCTCGGCCGGCACCGACGACAACCGGCTGCCGCATGCCGGCATCACGCAGTTCGACGACGGCGTGAAGCCGATCCCCGCCGCGGCGCTGTCGGGCCCCGACGCCGACCTGCTCGAACACGTGCTGAAGCGCGGCAAGCCGACGACGATCGAGCTCGCACTCGACTGCGGCATGGACGGCGAATACACCGGCGCGAACGTCATCGGCGAGATCACCGGCCGCGGCAGGCCGAAAGAATACTTCGTCATGGGCGGCCATCTCGATTCGTGGGACCCCGGCACCGGCGCGATCGACGATGCCGCCGGCGTCGCGATCGCCGCCGGCGCGGCGCATCTGATCGCCGGATTGCCGGAGCGTCCGCGCCGCAGCATCCGCGTCGTCGCGTTCGCGAACGAGGAAGCGGGCCTCTTCGGCGGCAAGGCTTATGCGACGGCGCACGCGAAGGACATCGCGAAAGCCGTGCTCGGCAGCGAATCGGACCTCGGCGCGGACCGCATCTGGAAGATCACCGCGAGCGTCGCGCCGTCCGCACGCGGCGCGATCGGACAGATCGCCGAAGCGATCAAGCCGCTCGGAGTCGAGTACGACGCGGCCGCGCCCGGCAGCGGCGGTTCCGATCTTTCCGCTGTCCACGCCGTCGGCATGGCGGCGGTCTCGCTGCACCAGGACGCGACGCGCTACTTCGACTGGCACCACACCGCGAACGACACGCTCGACAAGATCGACCCGGAGCAGTTGCGCCAGAACGTCGCCGTCTACGCGGTCGTCGCCTATCTCGCGGCGCAAGCCGAGGGCTCGTTCGGCTCGGCGCCGGGCGCGTTCGCAGGCGACAAGGGCGAATAGCGGCTCCGCCAACGCTCTATTGTAGGAGCGGCGTCAGCCGCTCCTACAAGAAACGACGGGCGTGCGGCGGATCTCTACGCGCCGCGCGCGTGAAGCTGGCGCCAGTATTCGCCGAGCACGACCGCCGCCGTCGCGGCGACGTTGAGGCTCTCGATCGCACCGCTTCCCGGAATCGTCAGCCTGAGATCGGCCGACTCGATCAGCGCATCGCTCATGCCTTCGCGCTCGGCACCGAAGATCGCGACGAGCCGCGACGGCAACTTCGTGTCGTACAGGCTCGCGCCCTCGCGCGGAACCGTCGCCGCGAGCGCGTAACCGGCTGCGCGCAATGCGTCGCGCGCACGCGGGCCGTCGCTCGTACGTGCGAGCGCGACGTGCTCGGCCGCGCCTTCCGCGACGCGCGCCGCGGCACCCGAAACGTCGAGCGCCGACGATGCCGGCACGACGACGCCGCCGACACCGAAGTGCGCGGCGCTGCGCAGCAGAGCGCCGAGATTGTGCGGATTGCCGACGCCGTCGAGCCAGAGCAGAAGCGATGCCTCCGGCGCGCGCGGCTCGGCTGCGATCAATGCCGCGAGATCCAGGGGCGCCGCGCGCAGCATCTCGAAGCAGACGCCTTCGTGATGGCGCGAGCCGGTCAGCTTCTCGAGATCGGAGCTCTCGACGATGCGATAGCCGAGCCGATGCTTGACGCACCACGCGAGCACCGGCTTCAGGATGGCGATGCGCGTTTCATCGAGATAGACCTTGCGCAGATCGCCGGGCCGTCTCGCGAATGCAGCGAGGCAGGCGTTGAGGCCGTACAGACGCAGCTCGCGCGGATTTTCGGCGGCCGGCATCCCGCCCGAAGGCGTCTGTCTGCGCGCCGGCGACGTCGCGTACGGATTCGGCCGGCCGGAAGTTTCAGCGGAACGTCGCTCGCCTGACGAGGAAGAACGTGTGCGCAGACGGTTGCTCATCTGCGCATCCTACTCACATCGCCGTAGCGCCGCAGTGCGGAACTCGAGAGTAGCGGCACCGCGGATCGTTCGGCATCGCCGAACTACGGGTCGGGATCGATCGGCGTCGCACCATCCGGATCCCAGGCATCCTCTCCATCACCCAGCACCTTGTGGAACGCGTCGAGGGCACGTTCCTTGGCTTCCCGTACCGCCTCTTCGCTGCCGGTGCCCTGCTTCAGGTTCTCGCGCGCTTCCAGATAGCGCTTCATGGCCTCTTTCGATTCGGGCATGAGGTTGAGCATCGCGGCGGCTTCCCTGGCCTTCTTCGTCTTGTCTTCGATCTGCGCCTCTATCTGCCGGCGCTGGTTGCGCAGTTCCATGGATTCCTTCAGGCCACCCAACTTCGGATCGTCCTCGGACATTCCCATTCCCTCGGGCATGAGCCGGGCGATGACGCCGTCGAGTCCTTCATCGATGACGACGCCGACCTTGCCGATCCACCGGACCAGGCGCTTTACCGCGGTCGCCTGCGCCACGGCATTGCGCGCGATGCGTGAATCGCTCAGCTGTTTCGGCGCACTGGCGGCGCTGCGCGCATCGGTCGGCGCGCTGCTTGACGCGCAGGTTCCGCCGCAAAAGAGGCGCACCGCGAATGCGCTCGCGTTGCGTGCGGCCCGGGAATCCGTGTTTTTCGGAGCCGGTGCCTTGGAACGCTCGCCGGGGCCCAGCACCTTGCCGTGGTAACGCCAGCCCCAGCTGTCGGTCCTGGAGTTGCCGGGACCGGAGAGCTGTCGCAGCACCGGAGTGCCGTCCGGGTTGCGCACGGGCGTTCCGTCGATCGTGGTGCGGCCTTTCCTCACGTCGAGGATGTACTGCTGCCGCTGCAACTTCTCCTGATCCTGCATGAAGGTCAGCGCGCCGCCGAGCACCGCGTTCGCCACCGCGATTCCCACGGAGTCGTTCCGCTCCGCGCCATCGTCGACCGGAAAGGTGCCGCTGCGATAGACGGTGACGCAAGTGCGCCCCAGCGGGCACGAATCGAATCCGTTCGGATCGAATCCGTCCGGATCGACGAGATCGAGCGGACTGTTGCGCACGTAGCTGTATGCGTTCCAGCTTTCGCCGAGGGCCGGATGCCCGACGACCGGATCGGGACTCAGGAACCGCCCCAGCGCCGGGTCGTAGAGTCGACCCTGCTGATTGATCAGCGCGAGATCGTCATCGTGCGCCTGATCGGCGAAGCCGGCGCTGCTCGCGCTCTGGAAGAACGTCAACGGCAGCGGCGAGCCGTCCGGACCGGTGCGCAAACCCCACGCATCGTAGTAGTCGCGTTCGTGGACGTTGCCGCTCGCGTCCGCGACCGCGACGACGCTGCCGAGCGCATCGGTCAGCGGGTACGTGACTTCCATCGCCCGGGCCGGCGCATGGCTTTCGATGTAGCTGAGGTCGGCCACCGGTCCGTCACTGCCGGTGACGTGATACACGTGCTTCACTCCGTTGCGCGTCTCGTGCTTCTCGTAGAGACCGGCGAACGTCCGCACCGTTTCGTCGGGACCCTGCTTCTTCGTCCGCTCACCGCCGGCTCCGTACGCGAACGTCCAGGTCCGTCCGTCCTCGATGACCTGCCGCGGCAGATCGAACGCAGTCCAGCTGAACCGGCGGTGCGCATCCTCGGCGAGTCGGCCTCGACTGTCGTACTGATACGCCAGCGTCGGCACGTTCGGCTGCGCCGGATCGCCGAGCGTGCGCGAGGTCAGCGCGTACGGCGAGGCGTTGCTTCCGTAGCTGCGATGATCGACGAGCGCTCCGTCGCGCCACGTATCGATGCGATTGCCCAGAAGATCGTAGCTCTCCGTCAGACTGCTCGCGAACGGCACGCCGCTCGGCAGCGGCTGGCCGTGCCGGTCGCTGCCGGTCAGCCGATGCAACGCGTCGTGTCCGAACGTCTCGTCGATCTGCATCGTCTCGTCGGTGCGCGTGCGTGCTTGCACGAGGCCGTCCGCGTCATAGCCGTAGCTGACGTTGAGCCGGTTCGCGCCCGCGTGCGTGGCGCCGATCATCCACAACCGTCCCATCAACGGATCGTAGTCGCGGTGGTCGGCGATCGCGCCGTTGCCGCGCACCGCGTCGACCAGCGCGAGATCGGCGTTGCGCGCGGTGATCTGCTGCAGTACCTGGACCGGCTGGTTCGGCGTCGCATCGCTGACGTTCCGGAGATACCCGTAGCCGTTGTAGCCGTATGCGATGCGCAGCCGCGACGCCTGTCCCGGCGCCTGCGGATAGTCGATGGTCGCGACCTGTCCGGTCTGCGCGTCGTAACCGAAATCGAGGCTCGCGGTCCGGCTCGACTCGTCGGTCTGGTCCATGCCGGCCAGGCGTCCCCGCGCGTCGTAGCGATAGTCGATGCGGATCTGATCCGGGCTCGTCGCCCGGGCCAGGCGACCGAGCCCGTTCGTCGCAAGATCCCAGGTATACGTCGTCAGCCCGTCCTCGCTCGTCGTCGTGACGAGGCGGCCGAGATCGTCATAGGTCGAAGTCTCGACCGCCCCACTCGCGACGTGCATGGTCTGCTGCAGATCGCCGAAGCCCGTGTAGGTCGCCTTCGTGAGACCGCGGCTCGGATCGTCTTCGCTCAGCGGGCGATCGCGACGATCGTATTGCCGCGTCGTCGCATGGCCTTCGGCGTCCGTCGCGATGCGCACCGGTCCGATCGGCGTCGCGCCATAGGCATAGGTGACCGGGATCGCCTGACCGTTCAGCACGGTGCTGCTCGTCACCAGCCGGCCGTCGACGTCGTAGTGCTGCGTCGTGACGTGACCCGCGGGATCGGTGCGGCTCGTATCGAACAGCGTGTAGTCGATCGTCGACTCGCTCCCGTCCGGATACGTCGTCGACACCGCGCGGTCGAGACTGTCGTATGCCGTCGTCGTCCACGCCGCCGGTGCGCCCGCGTTCGGCCGCGACACTCCGTTCGGCCGGCCGAGATCGTCATAGGTCGTGAACGTATTGATCCATTGTCCGTCGAAACCGGTCACGCTCGTGCGCAGCGTCGCGCCATCGGCCGCGAACGTCGCCAAGGTCTGCTGCAGGCCCTGCGTCGTCGTCACCGCAAGTCCGTTCATTCCGCCGAACGTGTCCGCGCGGCCGCTGTAGACCGTACTGATCGGGAGCTCGCCTTCGCTCGCGAAATCGACGATGCGGCCGTGCGCGTCGTGCTGCAACGTCGTCTGCACGCCATGACGGTCGAGCGTCGCAACCGGCACGCCGTACGCCGGGTGCGTCAGGGTCCACGTCGCCGGCCGGCAATCGCCCGCGCACGCGGGATCGGCGTGATCGGACCAGACCGTGCTCGCATACAGATGCTCTTGCGGAGCGCCGGGCCACGCCGTCGCATAGTCGGAGTGCGTGCCGCGCGCCGGCGCGCCGGCGGCAACCGTCGTCGCATCCGTCAGCTGGCCGTAGTCGTCGTAGACGAGCGTCGTCGTCGCCGTCAGCGTCGGATCGGCGGCATTCGGCTCGATCGTGATCGTCTCCACCTGGCCCTTCGGCGTATACGTGTAATCCGTCGTGCGCCATACCGGCACGGCATTCTTCGCGCTCTCCAGCGTCATCACCGAACGCTCGCTGATCTCGCCGAGCTGCCAGTGCACGAGATCGTTCGTGACCGGCGTTTTCGTATCGGTCTTGAGACCCTTCGCCGTCGCGCGCACCGACTCGACGAGGTTGCCGTAGTCGTCGTAGGTCAGCTGCAGGTCCGCGTGGATCGGCGGGTTGGCGGGCTCGGCGTAGCCGATCACGTGCAGGTGATCCGCGCCCGTTCCCGACCACGACAGCGTTACCGGCGCTTCCCATGCGCTCGCGTGTATCGATTGCGGCAGCACCGCGTGCGTCGCGCCGGCATTGAGGGAACGCCATTCGTACGTGTAGTGCGTCGTCGCGAGGCGCGCGGACGCGCTCGCCGGCTGACCCTGCCCCGGCAGCAGGATCGGCCGCGCGACGGTGACCGTCGCCGGCACGCCCACTCCGGGATAGAACCGGCCGCTCGCTTCCGGCGTGCGCAAGTCGTACGTCGTGATCGTTTCCTCGGGATGATCGGGTGCGGCATCCCAGCGTCGCACTTCGCTGAAACCGAAAAAACCGAGACCCTGCACATTGGCGACCGGATCGCGGTACGCGTAGCGCCAGGTGTGACCTCGAGCGAGCGGATCCGCGCCCGGGCTCACGTCCGTCACGCCGAGCCGCGAGGTCACTTCGCGCACGACGCGCAAGCCGCTCTTCGGGCAGCTCAGCGGATAGCTGCACTGATAGCTGTCGTCGACTTCGGGCCGATCCGACCACTCGCTCGAATACGCGATCGAGAGCACCGGCCACGCCGTCGCTTCATCGGTCACCGCGACCAGCTCGTCGCTCGTCTGCGGCATCTGTTCGAGCACCTCGATGCCGCCCGCCGCGTCGTTGCCGCCGACATGGCGGATCACGTCGAGCCAGCCATCGCCGTTGACGTCGGCGAGCGTCGCGAGATTCCACCCGGCAGCCAGTCCCGGCGTCTGGTTCGCCGGGCCGAGCGCGAGATAGTTCTCGAACGGCACCAGCTGCAGCAGGATCTGCGCGCCCGGAATCACCTGTCCGAACGCCTCGATCTCGAGCCGCAGCGTGTCGTTCTCCAGACGGTTCGCATAGAACCGGATCGGCCGCAGCGCATTGTCGACCCAGTACTTGACGTCGTCGCGCGTGCCCGCGCTGACCGGGACCGACACCGGCTTGAACGTGCCGTCGCCCTCGGACATGAAAAACAGGATCTGCGGCGAGGGCTGGTTCGCCTCCCGGTGATCGTTGTTGAACACGACGAGATCCATTCGACCGTCGTTGTCGATATCGGTGACGTGAATTCCGGGATCGGCAAAGCGCGTCGGGATCTGTTGCGCGCGATCCGGATGCACGTCGACCGGCATCGTCAGCACATGGCCGTCCGCATAAAATCCGTGCCCGGTATTCCAGTGAATGCGTCCGGTCAGCGTGCCGGGATCGGTCGGGTTCTCGACCGTCAGCAGCATCACGTCTTCCGTGCCGTCGCCATTGAAGTCGCCGAACTCGCGATACCCTTCGACCGTTCCGTTCGCGCCGGCCGGCAAGTGCACGCTGTCCGGGCTCGCCTTCGTCCACTGTCCGTTCGCATCGAACGTCAACGAGCTCTTGAGCGCCTCGCTGGTCAGCTCCGCGCGACCGTCGCCGTCGAGATCGGTAACCACGCCGGGGCTCGCCGCGTGCTGCAGATCCTGCAAGGGCGCGGCGAAGGTGCCCGGCTGCGCCGGCGTGTTCAGCGCAACCTGCCACGCCGGCAGGAAGTCGAACTGCACGGCCGGATCGTTCGGGTTGTTCGAGCCGATCCAGCCGCCGTTGTTGTACGGCCATGCCCGATCCGGCAACCCGTCCCCGTTGAAGTCGGCGAAGATCGGGAATTCGTTCGGCAGGTAATACCGGTACACCGTATCCGTCGTTCCGAGCAGCGTGCACGGGATCGCGCTCGCATGCTCGAATCCGGCCGGCGTCCATTTCAGATCCGCCACGCTGCAGCGTTCCATCGGCGGCAGATTCGGGTCGAGATCGAGTTCCGCCGCACCGAGGTTGTCGATCGCCGCCACGAGCTCGGATTTGCCGTCGCCGTCGAGATCGACCGCGCTCGATTCGTCGAGGCGCACGTGACCGTAATGCGCCGTCGACAACGGCTCTTCATCGCGGGGCAGGCTCAGGCCCTGGTCGAGCGCGGCGATCGTGCCATTGCCCTTGCGTGCCGACAGCCACAGGCTGTGACTGCCGCCGAGGAAGGTGCCATCCGGCAGCCAGGCCTTCAGCACGTTCGAGTAATACGTCTCCCACAACGTGGTCTTGCCCGGTCCGAACAACACATCGCTCGCGCCATCGCCGTTGAGATCGAGGGGCTGCAAGGCCGGAATTTCGCCATCCGGCGCGGCGGTTATCGACAGGTCGTAATCCGTCTTGGCAATCGGCGCGGCGACGCGCGGCAACGGCTGGAACTGCGGCCCCGGCGCGGCGCCCACCGGACCCGCCGAATACGTGAACTGCTTGGCCCACGCGCAGCCACCCGCCGCTTCGCACCGCCGCACGGAGACGAGCAGGCTCTGCGCGCGCTGACTGGTCGTGTACGCGAGATCGTATTGCCACACCAGCGCCGTCGCGGACGGGTTCGGCGCATACATCCTGACCGTCTTCAATCGCTGGTCGTGCCGGCGTTGCACGCCGCCCGACCATCCGGCCGTCGCATCCGGCCGCGGCTCGTACTCGAGTGTCACCGAGCGCCACGGCAGATCCACGGTTCCGTGCGTAGGCGCGCCGTTCGTCAGGTTTGCCGTATAGAAGATCTTCGACGGGACACTCTCGAACCAATAGTCGCCCGCGTTCGATCCGCCGGAGCCGCTGCTGTCCTGATACTCGTAAGCGATCGCGTTGCCGCTGGCGTCCTGCTCGGCGATGAGCCGCCATTCCGCGCGCACCGGCGTCGCGGTGAACGTCGTGTTGTCGTCGCTGAAAACCAGTCGCGGCGCCATCACGGCCGCGTATGTGCGCACGCGGCCGTCGCCGAGTTCCACCGTGAACTGCTCGGGACCGGCGGCATCGAGCGCCTGCGCGCTGGTGGAGCGCACGCGCACGAACGTGTCCGGCTCGGTGCGATACTCCGTCCCGTTGCCGCCGTATGCACCGTCGATCGCGATCAGTTCCTGTCCGTCGAGATAGAACCGATCCTTGCTGTCGAATCGCACGCCCGACGTCGTGCCGTGCGCGGCCCAGCTCTGCCCGCCGCGCGCGATCGTCGAGAAGCCCGTGATCGACCAGCCGGCCCCGACGATCCCGTCGCCCGCGGTGCTCGTGTATTCCAGCGACAGCGCCGGCTCCATGCCTGTCCGGCCCGGCGGCACCGCCAGCGGCAGCGCGAACGTGAATGCTCCCTTGGGCGTCACCGACCATGACGACGGCTGGTACCCGTCCGAGCTTGCCGCGACGATCGGCTGCGCCGGCACCGCGAACGGCTTCGGCGCAACGGGCACCGGCTCGATCCCCGTCAGTACGATGCCGGCCATCTCCCGCACCGCCGGCACCACCGGCGTCGCCGACAGCGATCCCGCTCCGGCGAGCACCGTCAGTGCCGCTACCCATCCGATCACTTTGGCGCAATGCCGCATCGGCGCTTTTCCCGCCCTTCCGTCTGACGGGACGCGATCCTAGGTTCTCCTCCGGATCACGCAATCACCCAGTTGGGGTAGGAAACGCGACGTGCGATGAAAAAATCTCAGTGATCGGCGACGACCGCGGGCGCGCTCGCGGTCCGCGCCGGGCGCAACAGCAGCAGCAGCGGAATCGCCACGGTGGTCATGATCATCATCAGCCAGAAATCGTTGAGGAACGCGATTCCGGACGCCTGCCGCGTGACCTCGGCATTCAGCATCGCAAGGCCGTTGCCTGCGTTGGCGCCGATCGCCCCCGCGATCTGCTGCGCGTTGTCGCCGAATGGCGTCAGGCGCGAGGCGATCTCGGCATGATTGATCTGCGTGTTGCGCGAGAGCAGCGTCATCACGATCGAGATGCCGACCGACGAGCCGATGTTGCGGATCAGGCTGAAGATCCCGGCGGCTTCGGTACGCTTCGCCATCGGCAGCGTCGAATAGGCGACGGTCGAGATCGGCACGAAGACGAGCCCGAGTCCGAGTCCCTGGATGACGCCGCTCGTGATGATGAGTTTCTCCGGCACGTCGAGGCTGAAATGCATCATCTGCCAGAGCGAGTACGCGGTCAGCACCATGCCGACCGCGGCGAGAAAACGCGCGTCGACGCCGCGCGCCATCAGCCGCCCCACCAGCATCATCGCGATCAGCGTGCCGACGCCGCGCGGCGCGAGCAGGATGCCGGTCGTGACGACCGGATAGTTCATGAGGTTCTGCAGGAACGGCGGCAACAGCGCCATCGTCGCGAACAGCACGACACCGAGCACGAAGATGAAGACGTTGCTCGCGAGGAAGTTCCGATCCTTGAAGAGTCCGAGATCGAGGAACGAGCGCTCGCGCGTCTTCCAGTGCACGAGATAGAGATAGAAGCCGAGGAACGCCAGCGCAGCCTCGATCTGGATCTCGGCCGAGCTCCACCAGTCCTTCTGCTCGCCGCGATCGAGGAAAAGCTGCAGCGCGCCGATGCCGATCGCGAGGAACGCGAAGCCGCGCCAGTCGAAGCGTGACGCGCGCGTCTCGTCGGTCGGAAGGCTTGCCGCGACGCCGAACAGCGCGAGTGCGCCGATCGGCACGTTGATCAGGAATACCCAGTGCCAGCTGTAGCTGTCGGTCAGCCAGCCGCCGAGCGGCGGTCCGAGGATCGGTCCGACCATGACGCCCATGCCCCAGAGCGCCATCGCGGCACCGTGCTTCTCGCGCGGATAGACGTCGAGCAGCGTCGATTGCGAGAGCGGAACGAGCGCGGCGCCGAAGAGTCCCTGCAGCAGGCGGAACGCGACCATCGCGCCGATGCTCGTTGCCATGCCGCACAGCACGGACGCGATCGTGAACCCCGTGATCGCGATCAGCAGCAGGTGGCGCCGTCCCATGACCGACGCGAGCCAGCCCGTCGCCGGCGTCGCGATCGCGGCGGCGATGATGTAGGACGTCAGCACCCAGGAGATCTGGTCCTGCGTCGCCGACAGCGAACCCTGCATGTTCGGCAACGCGACGTTCGCGATCGTCGTGTCGAGCGCCTGCATCAGCGTCGCGAGCATGACCGAGACGACCAGGAGGCCTCGATTGGCGACTTCGCGGTGGGTGGGAAGCGTCTGGCTCATGTTTGTCTCTTACCTCTCCCGCGCAGCGGGAGAGGTCGCGCCGCAGGCGCGGGTGAAGGCAAGCTTGCGAGGCACTTGCCAGCGTGCCCTCATCCGCCTGCCGGCACCTTCTCCCGCGAAGCGGGAGAAGGAAAAATCAGCGCAGCGCTTTGCCGAGATCGCTCGCATGCCGCGTGAACGCGTTGCTCGCGATGCGCCGCGCGATCTCGCGATAGACGTGCGCGACGGCGCCGACTTCGTCTTCGACGAGCGCCGGAACTTCGGCGCGCGCCGTCTGCTTCGCAGCGGCGACGACGGGCTCGGACGCGCGCCAGAACACGAACGGCGATTCGATCAGGGACTCGTCCTTAAACATGGCGTTTTCTCTCTTCGGTCTTGTCGGGGCAAATACGGAATTCGGAAGGTCTTGCGATCAGCGGGTCTGCGCAACGCGCGTGAGAGGCTCCGCGCCGCCCTGCCAGCGGCCGAGGATCGAGTTCTCCCTGCCGGTGTCGATCTCGACCACGGCGCTCATGCCGGCGCGCAGGATCATGCCGTCATGGTTCGGCTCTTCGATCGCGAGACGCACCGGGATGCGCTGCACGATCTTGACCCAGTTGCCGGTCGCGTTCTGCGCCGGCAAAAGCGAGAACTCGGCGCCGGACGCCGGACTGATCGAAGCGACGCGCGCCTGCCATTTCTTGCCGGGAAACGTGTCGACTTCGATGTCCGCCGTCTGGCCGACCGCGACATGCGTCAGATCGGTCTCCTTGAAATTCGCGTCGACCCACAGCGTGTTCGCGACGAGCGGCATCGCGGCCTGGCCGACCGCGAGGAAATCGCCGGGCTGCAAGGTCGTCTTGCCGATCACGCCGTCCATCGGCGCGCGCACAGTGGCGTGCTCGAGGTCGAGTTTCGTCTGCGCGAGCTGCGCGAGCGCGAGCTTGTAGCCGGCGAGCTCCTGGTCGGGCGTATCGGGAAGACCGCCCAGCAGGTTCTCGGCTTTCGAAAGCGCGGCGTTGTTCGAATCCTGCTTCGCGCGCGCGGCCGCGAGGTTGTTCGCCGCATCGTCGAGCGCCTGCTGCGCGACGAGGCCGCGGCCGCGCAGCTCCTGCATGCGCTTGAACTGCTGCTCCTTGTACCTGAGGTCGGCCGACGACGAGCGGATGTCCGCCTGAGCCGAGCGATAGCCGCTGCGGGCCGCGTCGAGCAGGCTCTTCACCGATTCGACCTGCGCCTGCATGCGCGCCGCCGCGATCTCGAGCGGCTCGGGATCGATGCGGAACAGCACGTCGCCTTTCCTGACCGGCTGGTTCTCGCGCGCGTCGACCTCGACGACGCGCCCCGACACCTGCGGAGCGATCGTGACGCGATCGGCCTGCACGTAGGCGTTGTCGGTCGAGGCGTAGCGCCCGGACGTGATGTACATCCAGCCCGCGATCGCGAGCACGACGGCCGGCCCGCCGATCCACATCAGCGTGCGAGTCCATCGGCGCTTCGGCGCGGGCTTCGCCGGAGCGGCTTCCTGCAACGTCGGTTGCTTGTCCGTCATGACACGTTCCTTTCCTCGGCGGCCTGCGCATCGAGCGCGGCCAGGTTTTCCTTGATCTGGCCCAGCACGCGCATCAGCGCGTCGAGATCGTCGCGATCGACGTCGCGCAGCGCGTCGTTGCGCAGCTCGCTCGCGATCGTCTCCATCTCGTCGACGACCGCGTGCGCCTTGGACGTCAGGTAGAGGCGCCAGCGACGGCGATCGGCGGGATCGGCGCGGCGCTCGACGAAGCCGGTTTTCTCGAGCCGGTCGATCACGCGGCCGACCGGGATCGGCTCCATGTCGAGAAGCTCGGCAAGCTCGGTCTGGCTGAGGCCTTCCTGGCGGCTCGTCGCCTTCAGCGCGCGCCACTGCGCGCGGGTCAGCTCGAGCCGCGTGGCGCGCCGGTCGAAGTGCTTGCGAAGTTGGCGCGTCGCGTCATGAAGCATGTAGAAGAGCGAGTTGTTGGCGGTCGGATTCATGGCTGACGCGAATATTATGTCCTAGGCAATATAATTTCAATACCCCATAGTTCAATTTGTTTGCAGTGCGGCAGAGCCTTGGGACTTGAGCCTTGACGAGCGGTTGTCCGGCGCTTTCACATCAGGATAATCAACAAGTTATATCCTTCGTTCATGCCCATTGAGGTCGTCGAAGCCGACATCACGACGCTCGCGCTCGACGCGATCGTCAACGCCGCCAACGAATCGCTGCTCGGCGGCGGCGGTGTCGATGGCGCAATCCATCGCGCGGCCGGACCCGCGCTTCTCGCCGCATGTCGCGCCCTGCCGGAAGCGTCGCCCGGCGTGCGCTGCCCGACCGGCGAAGCGCGCATTACCGACGGCTTTCTGCTCGACGCCAAGAAGGTGATCCACACGGTCGGCCCGATCTGGCGCGGCGGAGGTCGCGGCGAGCCAGGGCAGCTTGCGAGCTGCTATCGGAGCTCGCTCGAACTCGCGGACCGCCACGCGATCGGCAGCATCGCGTTCCCGGCCATCAGCTGCGGCGTTTACGGTTACCCGATCGAGGCGGCAGTCGCGATTGCGGTGCGCGAGGTGCGGAAGTGGCTCGAATGCGGCACCGGACCGTCGCGCATCGTCTTCTGCTGCTTCGGGAGAGATCTCGCGACGGCGTATCGACGCGAGCTCGCATAGAGTCTTCCCCTTGAAGGAAGCGGCCAAAGCGACGATAGTCGATTGCGTATCCGCCCCGCTTTTCCCCTGGACGCGGGAGACATGTCATGCCGGTCCATGCTTCGAGCCGCCGCCGAGGCGGCACGCGGACGCTGCTTCCGCTTTCGATCGTCGCTGTGCTCGTGACGAGCGTCGCGTTCGCTGGCGGCATCGTGTCGCCCGACAAGGCCGAGTTCGGCGGCCAATGCGCCGAAGGACTCGCCGAAGGCAGGCACGTCATGACCGACTGCTCGGTCAACTGGACGGACAAGGACGGCAAGTCCTACTGCTTCGCGAGCGATGCCCTCGAAGCGGCGTTCCTCAAGAATCCCGCCGAAGCGCTCGATCGCGCGCGCACCTTCATCGCCGCGAGCAACGTCGAATCGACCGAGAAGGCGATGGAGAACTTCGACTCGAGCGATGCCGAGAAGCTCGTCGATGGCATGATCAAGTCGAAGCTCGGCGCCAACGGCAACCGCTTCCCGATCGAGGACGCAACGAACGGCGAGCATCTCGCGCTCGCGTACGACGGCATCGATTTCACGCGCACGCTCGAAGGCTACGGGTTCTTTCCGGACGTGAAGTTCCACGACCCGGGCAATGCCGAGAAGAAATACCTGATCGATTTCTGGGTCGTGCCGAAGAACGGCGCGCTCGCGATCGCCGAGACGCGCATCTACCAGTCGCCACAGCAGGTCGACGGTCAGTGGCGCCCGGTCGCGCGCCAGCCGATTCCGTGGTGGTGGATTCCCGCGAGCGAGCATCCGGGCAAGATGGCCGAGAAGCGCGGCTGGGAAGTCATGTCGGCTGTCGAGGAGAACGCGCTGAAAGGCGTCGGCAGCGACGGCATCTACAAGCTCAAGGACGACAAGACCGGGCAGACGCTCGACCTTGCGTTCATCAATGCGCACCAGCCCGTGCGCAAGCTCGACAACGGCGAGTACTTCGCTTGCACCGACTTCCGCGCGGCCGGCACGAAGGACCGGATCTACGACATCGACTTCTGGGTGAAAGAGAAGGACGGCAAGATGGTCGTCGACCAGGTGCGCGTGCACAAGGTGCCGGAAAACAAGAACGGCGTCTGGGTGCAGGTGCCGCGGTACAGCTTCAAGGATCTCGGCAATTCGACGGTCGTGCCGCCGTGAGGCCGTGTCGCAAGCACGCCCGTTTCGGCGTTCTGTAGAGCACCCCTGTACAGGAACACGACTGATGATCCACGAAAGCATTCTCGACACCATCGGCAACACGCCGATCGTCAAGCTGCACCGCCTGCCGCCCAAGCACGTCGACATGTACGTCAAGGTCGAGGCGTTCAATCCAGGCGGGTCGGTCAAGGATCGTCTCGCGATCGGCATCATCCTCGATGCCGAGCGGAAAGGTCTCCTGAAGCCCGGAGACACCGTGGTCGAGGCGACATCGGGCAACACCGGCGTCGCGCTCGCGATGGTCTGCGCCGCACGAGGCTACAAGTTCGTCGCGCTGATGGCCGATTCGTTTTCGATCGAGCGGCGCAAGCTGATGCGCGCGTACGGCGCGAAGGTGATCCTGACGCCGGCCGCCGAGCGCGGCACCGGCATGGTGCGCCGCGCGGAAGAGCTCGCGAAGAAGCACGGCTGGTTCCTCGCGCGGCAATTCGAGAATCCGGCCAATCCCGCGTATCACCGCAACACGACGGCAGCCGAGATCCTGCGCGATTTCGCCGGCAGGCGGCTCGACTATTTCGTCACCGGCTGGGGCACGGGCGGCACGCTCACGGGCGTCGCCGACGTGCTGCGCGTCGCGCGGCCCGAAGTGAAGATCATCGCGGCGGAGCCCACCGAAGCTTCGCTCCTGGCCGGCGCCGAATGGAAGCCGCACAAGATCCAGGGCTGGACGCCGGATTTCGTGCCGGAGGTTCTCGACCGCAAGGCGCCGCACGAACTCGACGCGATCGACGACGTGCTCGCGCGCGACACCGCGCGCCGGCTCGCGCAGGAAGAAGGCCTCTTCGTCGGCGTCTCGGCCGGCGGCACCGCGGCGGCCGCGCTGCGCGCCGCCGAGAAGGCGCCGAAGGGATCGGTCATCCTCGCGATGCTGCCCGATACCGGCGAGCGGTATCTCTCGACGTTCCTGTTCGAAGGGGTCAACGAGGGATCGGACGACGAGTGGCTCGCGGCGCAGGGATGACTATTTTTTCCTGCGCCG
>DASZYR010000245.1:0-8410 GCA_035545255.1 Rhodanobacteraceae bacterium | reverse complement strand
GCGACACCGTTCTACGACGGCGGGTTCGCGACAGCCGTGCAGCTGACGACCGGCCCCGGCGGCGACGTCTTCTACGCCAATCTCCTCACCGGTCGCATCTCGCGGCTTTCGTATTGCGACGGCTGCACGAACCAGGCGCCCTCGGCCGCGATCACGCTCGCCGCAGGCTCGACCGTCGGCGGACCCACGCGCACGATTGCGTTCACCGCGGCGAACAGCGTCGATCCCGATGTCGGCGACACGTTGACCTACGACTGGGATCTCGACGGCGACGGCGCCTTCGGCGACGCGAGCGGCGTCACGGCCTCGCGCTATTACGGCGATGTCCGCGGCTACTACGTCAGGGTGCGCGTGACCGACGCGTCGGGCGCGCGCGACGTGCAAGGCATGGGCGTCCATGTCGATAGCGGCACCGCCGACGTCGGCCTCGCGTTCGACGACAGTGTCGACACGGTCTTCCCCGGCGCGCCGATGACCTACACGCTCGTCGTCACGAACCACGGCGACACGGTCGTCCCGGGCGAATGGGTGTACACGCACTTGTCGCCGTTCATCGTCGACGCGAGCTGGACGTGCGTCGCTTCGCCGGGCGCTTCGTGCACTGAATCCGGAACCGGCGACGTCGACGATACGGTCGACCTTCCGGCCGGAGGCTCGCTGACGTACACGATCGACGCGACGGCGCCGGATTTCCCGCAAGTCGTCGTCAGTCACGCCAGCGTCTATCCGCCGATCGGCTACGACGATCCCGACTTTGCAGACAACGATGTCCAGGACGTCGACACCGTCGTCGACGATCGCCTGTTCGCCGACGGATTCGACGGCACCTGAAAAATGCGGGAGCGGACGCTTCGCGGAGCGTCGTGTCAGCAGAGACGGCCTCGTGCCGATCGTCACGCGCGAGGCCGCACGCGCGAAGCTATCATCGGACGCTCGATCATTTCCGGACGCTCCCCGTGCCGCTTGCGAGCTTTCGCGCCCTCTGTGCGGGCGCATCGATCTTCCTGTCCGCTTCTCTCGGGTCCGTCCCGGTTGCGCACGCGGCCGTCGACTCCGCGCTGTACGGCGATCTTTCCTGGCGGCTGATCGGTCCGTTCCGCGGCGGGCGCGTGCTCGCGGTCGCGGGCGTGCCGCAACATCCGGACCGCTTCTACTTCGGCGCGGTCAACGGCGGCGTCTGGGAAACCAACGACGCCGGACGCACCTGGCAGCCGATCTTCGACGGCCAACCCGTCGGCTCGATCGGCGCGCTCGCGGTCGCGCCGTCCGATCCCGACGTGCTCTACGTCGGCACCGGCGAAGCCGACATGCGCTCGGACATCGCGCAAGGCGACGGAATGTACAAATCCACCGACGCGGGCCGGACCTGGACGCACATCGGCCTCGACGACAGCCAGCAGATCGGCAAGATCCTCGTCGATCCCGGCGATGCGAAAACGGTCTTCGTCGCCGCGCTCGGCCATCCGTACGGACCGAACGCCGAGCGCGGCGTGTTCCGCTCCCGCGACGGCGGCGCGACGTGGCAGCGCGTGCTCGGCAATGACGATGCGACCGGCGCGATCGATCTTGCGTTCGAGCCCGGGAACGCGCGAACGATCTACGCCGCGATGTGGCAGGTGCGGCGCACGCCGTGGAACGTCTATCCGCCCGCGAGCGGGCCCGGCAGCGCACTCTACAAATCGAGCGACGGCGGCGATACGTGGACGAAGCTCGGCAACGGATTTCCCGCGCACGTCGGCCGCATCGGCGTCGCGGTCGCACCGGACGATCCGAAGCGCGTCTACGCGATCGCCGACAGCGAAAAGCTCGCCGACGACACCGGCGGGCTCTATCGGTCCGACGATGCCGGCGCGAGCTGGAAGCGTATCAGCAAGGACGATCGCATCTGGCAGCGCGGCTGGTATTTCTCGCGCATCGCGGTCGATCCGAAGAACGCCGATCGCGTCTATGCGATGAACACGATCGTGCTGCGCTCGGACGACGGCGGCGCGCACTTCGCCGCTCTGAAAGGCGATCCGACCGGCGATGATTTCCACGAGCTCTGGATCGATCCGAACGTGCCGGACCGGCAGATCCTCGGCGTCGACCAGGGCGCGATCGTCACGCTGAACGGCGGAAAGACGTGGAGCAGCTGGCACAACCAGCCGACCGCGCAGATCTATCACGTCACGACCGACGAGCGCTTTCCGTACCGCGTCTACGGCGCGCAGCAGGATTCGGGCGCGGCCGAGCTTCCGAGCCGCACCGGCGACGGCGACGGCATCACGATGCGCGATTTCCGCGAGATCACGCCCGGCGGCGAAGCCGACATGATCGCGCCCGATCCGGACGACCCGGACGTCATCTACGGCGGTCGCGTCGACAGGTTCGACACGCGCACGGGACAGACCGCATCGGTCGATCCGACACTGCCGGTGCCCGATCTCTATCGCCGCACATGGACGCTGCCGCTCGCGTTCTCGAAGAAGGGTCAAAGGCGGCTCTACTTCGGCAACCAGAAGCTTTTCCGCACGAGCGACGGCGGCGCGCACTGGGAGGCGATCAGCGAAGACCTGACGCGCGCCGATCCCGGCGTTCCCCCGAATCTCGACTCGGTGACCGCCGCGAACCATCTCGGCCAGGGTCCGCGCCGCGGCGTCGTCTACACGATCGCGCCATCGCCGCTCGAAGCGAACCTTCTCTGGATCGGCACCGACGACGGCCTCGTCTGGCGAAGCGACGACGACGGCGCGAACTGGCGCGACGTGACGCCGCACGCGCTCGCCGCGTGGTCGAAAGTCGGCGGCATCGATGCATCGCATTTCGACGCCGCGACCGCGTACGTCGCGGTCGATCGGCACCGCCTCGACGATCGCAAGCCGTACATCTACCGCACGCACGACGGCGGCGCGTCGTGGCAGCTCGTCGTCGCCGGCATCCGCGACGGCGATTTCGTCAACGCCGTGCGCGAGGATCCGAAGAAGAGAGGACTCCTCTACGCCGCGACCGAGCTCGGCACGTACGTCTCGTTCGACGACGGCGACGGATGGCAGCCGCTGCAGGCGAACCTGCCGCGCACGTCGGTGCGCGACATCGACGTGCACGGCGACGATCTTGTCATCGCGACGCACGGCCGCGGCTTCTGGATCATGGACGACGTCTCGGCGCTGCGTCAGCTTGCGCCGGACGCGAAACTCGAGACGTGCCTCTTCGCGCCAACGAAAGCGATCCGCACGCGCATCGCGACGTTCACCGGCACGCCGCTGCCGAAGGACGAGCCGATGGCGAGCAATCCGCCGGCTGGCGCGATGATCGACTACGCGCTCGCAAAGCCGGCGCGGAAAGCAGTCGAGCTCTCGATCCTCGATGCGAACGGCGCGCTCGTGCGGCGCTATTCGAGCGCCGATCCGCGGCCGAACCGCGATCCCGCGAAATCCGCTTCCGCGCCGGAGTGGATCGTCGTGCCCGCGCATCTCGAAACGAGCGCCGGCATGCACCGCTTCGTCTGGCCGATCCGCTACGCGAAGCCCGCGGCGCTCGCCGACGGCGACACCGACACCGACGGCGTCTGGGCGCCGCCGGGACGCTACACGGTCGAGCTCTCCGTCGACGGCAGGACGTTCCGCGAACCGCTCGTGATCGCGCCCGACCCGCGCGTGCATCTCGACGATGCGGTTTATGCCGGGCAGTTCGCGCTCGCGCGCAAGATCGAAGGCGATCAGGAACGCCTCGCGGCTGCCACGAGCGAGGCGAAGCAGCTGCACAAGGGCATCGCCGAAGCGCGCAGGAACGCCGTGTCCGACGCGAAGCTCGTCGCGGCGCTCGCTGCGCTCGACGCCGATGTCGTCGCGCGCGCCGGTCTCGTCGACGCCGGCAACGCGCACAACGCGTGGTCGATGCCGCCGACCACGACGACGAACCTGCGCTTCGTCGGCGAAACGCTCGGCAAGGTCGCCGGAGCGGTCGACGGCGCCGACGCGGCGCCCACGCCCGACGCGAAAGCGGGTTACGTCGCGGCTCGCGCGCTGCTCGATCGCGCGCTTTCGGATTGGCAGGCGCTGAAATCGACATCGCTCGGCGCGGTCAACGCCGAGCTTCGGCGCGCGGGACACGAGCCGCTTTCGCTCGTCGCGGGGAAGGCGAACAAAAAGCGCTAGCGAAGATCGAAGTGCGCTTTTCCCCTCTCCCGCTTGCGGGAGAGGGGAGGGTGAGGGCATTCGGAGCGGGGCGTCGAACCCGCTTGCCCTCACCCCAATCCTCTCCCGCAAGCGGGAGAGGGGGAAAGCCTCTCAGCCGCGCTTCGATGCGCTCGTTCGCGCAGACGCCCGCTCTTCCGCCTCGGCGCCGAACACGTCGATCGCCGTGCGCGCGACCTGCCCGGTGTCGTAGTACGCGTACGCGCCGACGCCGAGCGCGCCGACGACCGGCAGCCAGCGCGCGATGCCGCGTCCGACGAGCCGCTTCGACACGCTGATGCCGATCTTCGCCGCGATGCGCTCGATCGCGCGGAGCGGCACGTCCTGGATCAGGATGCGCGCGCCCACCTGCACGGCGACGTCGCGCATCGCCTGCGCGGCCGCGTGGCGGAACAGGCAATAGAGCATTCGCGAGCGCGTGAGCTCGGCGCTGACGCCGTACACGCCGGCGATGTCCGCGACCATCTGGCGCTGGATGCGCCAGATCGCGGCAAGCTCGGGCACGATCGTCAGCCAGCCGATCGGACCCGGGGGCAGCGCGAGCGTGCCCGCGGCGAGCGCCGCGCGCGTCGCGGCCGACGAGGCGATCTCGCGCGTTCGCGACTCGGGGCTGCGGCTCTTGTGCTCGCTCGTGTCCGGCACTTCGCCGGCGATGTCGAGGATCGCGCGCGTCAGGCGCTCGACGAGGCGTTGCGGCGCGTCGATGCGCCGGGCGGGGACGTGTTTCGTCATCGGGGATTCGTCGTCGCGTGCTCAGTGGCGCTTGAAGTATTGCACTTCGCGCTCGTGCTGCTCGGCCTTCGCGCGTGTCGAGAACGTGCCGAGGTTGCGGCGCTTGCCGGTCTTCGGATCGACCTTGCGCGAGTAGAGGCGGTACTCGCCCGATTTCAGCTTGCGGATCATCGTCCGTGCTCCTGCGACTGCTCCGCGTCAAGCGTCTCCGTCCGGCGCTGCACGACGGCTGAAGCGGGGCGATTGCGGTCGATGCCGTGAGCTCGCGGCTCGCATTCTCGCGACGCCCCTTCCGTCGTCCCCGCGAAAGCGGAGATCCAGCGTCTTTCGCTTATTGAAAGGCGAGCACCGGGCTCGCGCTTTCGCGTAGACGACGGGAGAGTCGTTTCGGATAGGCGGCGAGTCGATTGCTCGCCAGTTCCCATCGAGCGAAAGCTCGTAGCGATCGACCCGCCCGACTAATCGCCCGCAAGCGGCGCCCAGAGCGCGCGGCGCACGCGCGCGAGCCGCGGCTTCAGCGTCGCGCGCGCGCTCGTCGCCATCGCGCGCTCGACGTGCGCGCGCAGGAGGATCTGCATCGGCGGCGTGCCGTGGCGCTGCACCGCGTCGGCGAGATCGCCGGCGCCGTCGAGCGCCGCGGTGATCGCGAGATGGCCGATGTCGTGTTCGCGAAGATCGAGCAGCTCGCGGCGCAGCTGTCGCGCGAGCCGCTCTTCGGCATCGGCGTCGAACCGGAACTCGGCGGCCGCGCGCCGCAGCAGCGCGATCGGCAGCGCGAGATGCGCGGCGAGCGCGCCGGTCGCCGCGGCGAGCTCGCAGGCGATCGTGTCGAGCCGGTCGATCGCGCCGCTCTGCCGCGCGATGCGCTCCCAGGCGTCGGCGAGCAGCGCGACGCGCAGGCGTTCGCGATACGAAGGCGCCGGCCGGTAGCGCGCCGGCCGCACTTCGTTGCCGCGCACGAATTCCCAGCGCGCGTCGAGGCAGGGGCGCAGCGCATCGTCGTCGAGCGCCGCGACGGCGCGGCCCGCATCGCGAAGGCGCGCGACGAGGCATTCGTCGAGCGTCGCGTGCATCGGCAGCCCGAACACGAGCAGGCGAAGCGGCTTGGCGACGGCCCATCCGCTCATCGCAAGGCAGCGCGCGAAGTCGGCTTCGGCGGGATCGAGCTGCGTGCCGATCTGGCGCCGCGAGGCCTCGCCGTCGCGGAACGTCGCCATCGCGCACAGGCGCAACGTTGCGGGTTCCGGCTCGGCGGATCGATCCTCGATGACCACGCCGGAAATATATCTCACATAAACGCCATTTTCATAATAGGTGGTTAAGCGTGCGACGCGACCCTAGCTTTCCGCGCCATGTCGCCGCATGAACTCCAGCAGCGGTTGGGGCTGGTCATCCGCCGCCATCGCGAAAACCTGAAGTACACGCAGGAGGATTTCGCGGCAGCGGCCGACATTCACCGCACGTACTACAGCAACATCGAGCGCGGCGTGCAGAACTTCTCGCTGGGCTACCTCCTCAAGGTCGCGCTCGTGCTCGACATGCCGCTGTCGGCGCTGTTCAACGAAGCCGAGACGCTCAACTGGCCCAGCGCCGTGAGCGAACCGCATTCGCCGCCGCGCGTAGGCCGCCCGCGTGGGCGCAAGTCGCGCTGGGGGATGTGATTTCGACTCGATCCCTCGACGTCGCCTCGCCCGCTGGCGGGAGAGGCCGCGCCGAAGGCGCGGGTGAGGGATTGCGCCAGCAACCATCCTGGGTGCGTTTTCCGTTCGGCATCCCTGCCTCACCCTCAGCCGCCTGAGGGCGGCTTCGACCTCATCCGCCTGCCGGCACCTCCTCCCGCAAAGCGGGAGAAGGGATATAGGACCGAGGGTTTCGAAAAGGTCTCAGCCCTTCCGCGCGTCAGAACGTGCGCAGGATCTCCCCGGCGCCGCGCTCGAACAGCATTCCGGCGACATGCTCGCCGAGCGCCTCGGGATCGTCAGCCGGACCGCTCGCGTCGGCGCGGATCAGCCGTCCCGTCGCGGCGTCGCCGACGAGACCCCAGAGCGCGAGGCCATGCTCGATCTCGATGCAATAGCCCGCGACCGGAACGGTGCAGCTTCCATGCAGCCGGAGGTTCATCGCGCGCTCGGCGGCGATGCAGCGCATGGTCGCCGCGTCGCGGAGCGGCGCAAGCAGCGCCATCGTCGCGGCATCGCCGGCGCGACACTCGACCGCGATCGCACCTTGCGCTACGGCCGGCAGCCAGTCGGGCGGCGCGAGCCGGGCGCGGATGCGCGCGCCGAGGCCGAGCCGGTCGAGTCCGGCGCAGGCGAGCACGATCGCGTCGTCGTCGCCGGCATCGAGCTTCGCGAGCCGCGTGTTGACGTTGCCGCGAAGATCGAGCGGCACGAGATCGTGCCGCAGCGCGCGAAGCTGCGCCTGACGCCGCAATGAGGACGTGCCGACGCGCGCGCCGCGCGGCAATTCGTCGAGCCGCGCGAACGCGTTGCTGATGAACGCGTCGGCCGCGTCGGCGCGCTCGAGCACGGCGCCGATCGCGAAACCGGCATCGAGCTCCATCGGCACGTCCTTCAGCGAATGCACGGCGACGTCGGCGCGATCCTCGAGCATCGCGGTCTCGAGCTCCTTCAGGAAGAGTCCCTTGCCGCCGATCGTCGCGAGCGGGCGATCGACGATGTCGTCGCCGCGCGTCGTCATCGGCACGAGTTCGATCGAAAGATCGGCGTGCTGCGCGCGAAGGCGAGCCGCGACGTGCTCGGCCTGCCAGAGCGCGAGCGCGCTCTTGCGCGTCGCGATGCGCAGCGTCCTCACAGCGAACGCACCAGCTTGCGCAGCGCCGGCAGGTTGCGCCGGCTGACTTCGAGCGGAGCGGCGGCGCCTTCGACGCGCGCGAGCACGCGGCCGTCCGCCGCGCGGTCGAGTCCGGCGAGACGCGCGAGCGCGACGAGGCAGTTGCGATGGATGCGCACGAAGCGATCGCCGAACTCGTCTTCGAGCGAGGTCAGCGGCTCCTCGATCAGCACTTCGCCTTTCGCGTGATGCACGACGACGTACTTGTCCTCGGCGAGGAGATAAGCGATCTCGCCGACCGGCACGAGCACGAGGCTGCCGCGCACGCGAGCGCAGAGATGGCTGCGGCGCCGGCCGGGCTCGACGCTTTCGATCTTGCGCAAGGTTGCGCCGGCGAGGCGCCCGGCCTTCGCGATCGCGGCGCGCAGACGCTCGATGCGGATCGGCTTGACGAGATAGTCGACCGCGTTCGCCTCGAACGCGGCGAGCGCGTGATCCTCGTACGCGGTGCAGAAGACGATCGCCGGCGGCGTTTCGAGCGCCGCGAGATGACGCGCGCATTCGAGCCCGTCCATGACCGGCATGCGGATGTAGAGCAGCACGAGATCGGGCTTCAGCGCGAGCGCCACGTCGAGCGCGTCGAGACCGTTGCCGGCGTGGCCCGCGACTTCGACGCCATCGATTTCAGCGACGAGCGCAGCGAGGCGCTC
>DASZYR010000244.1:0-7019 GCA_035545255.1 Rhodanobacteraceae bacterium | reverse complement strand
CGTGCCGTCGGCATGGCGGATCACGTGCGGATTGATCTCGCCGCCGGCCGGCCAGCCCAGATCGAGCTCGGCCTCTTCGGTGAACGCGGCGCCGTCGCTGCTCGTCGCGCGCCAAATGCGGAAACTCGTCGCGCTGCTCTGGCCCTTGAGGTAGAACAGCGCGTACTGCGACGGTCCGGTCTGCACGAGCGCGGGATGGCGCTCGTTGTCGGCCGTCGCGATGATCGGCGCGGGATCCGTCCACGTCTCGCCGCCGTCGGCCGAGCGCGTGAGCCAGAGATCGCCGAAGAACATCGACGGATCGAGACGCTCGAAGACGAGGATGCGCGCGCCATCGTCGCTCGAGCGCAGGATCGCCGGCTGATAATCGAGCTCGGGACCATTCGTGACAGGCTGCCCGGCACACGTCTGCGACGCGGCGAGGAGAATGGCGGCCAGCACGGCCGCACGCGAACGATCAGGCATCGGGAGCTCCCTCCGAAAGGCGACGGCGCGGCATGCCGAACAGCCGCAGGATGAATTCTACGCCGCGGCCGTCCGGGAGATTGCGCGCTTCGGCGAAGCCGCGATGCAGCTCGGCAACGAGCCGCACGACATAAAGGCCGAGGCCGAGATGCGGCGTCTCGCCGCCGCGAGCCGCGGCTTCGCGCACGCTCACCAGCGAATCGAACAGGCGCTCGTGCATCGCGGCCGGCAGCGCGGAGCCCGAGTTGGAAAAACGAATCAGCGCACCCGATTCGGCGCGCTCGAGCACGATCCCGATGTCGCCGCCATCGGGCGCGAAGGAGCGCGCATTGTCGAAGAGCTTGTCGAGTGCCTGCGCAACGAGCTCCGGAGCGCCATGGAACGGCATCGCGCCCGGGGGAACGCGCACGTCGAGCCGTCGCGATCCGGCAAGTGCGCGATAGCTTTCGGCGCAGCCCGCCACGAGCGCGCAAAGATCGAAATCCTCGGCGTCCGCAGCCGCGATCGCGCGCTCGATGCGGCCGGCCTCGCTCATCGCGCGCACGATCTTGCCGAGCCGTTCTGCGCCGTCGCGTGCGCGATCGGCGTACGCGCGCGCCTCGGCGGGCAGCGCTTGGTGCTCTAGGTTGTCGAGCGAGGATTTCACGATCGCGAGCGGCGTGTTCAACTCGTGCGAGAGCTTGGACGCGAGCGTGCGAAGGTAATCCGTGTAGGCGCCGATCTCGTCGAGGAGCTTGCCGAACGTCCGCGCGAGATCGCCGAGCTCGTCGCCGTCGCCGGCCAGCGGCATCGGGCCGGATAGCCGTCCGGACGTCTGCACCGCCCGCTCCGCGGCGTTGCGCAGGCGGCGGATGCGGAACGAGAGCGAGGCGCCGAACAGCAGCAGGATCAGGCCGGCGATCGCGAGTGCCGCGAGCGTCGCTCCGGCGAGGCCGAACAGGGCGCGGTTCGCGAGCGTCGGCAGAACGCGGTTCTCCTGCTCGAGCACGAGCGCGCCCCGCACTTCGCCGGCAGCGCGCAGCGGCACGACGGCGGACAGCACGACGTCGCCGGTCTCCTCGCCCGAGCGCCAGCTCGTCGCCGCGATGCCGGACAAGCCTTGCCAGATCTCGGCGGCGTCGAGCCGTGCCGCGCTGTCGCGGAGTGTCGACGGACCGGCCAGGACCGGCGCGATCAGGCCGCGATAGACGAGCCGCCCGATCCAGCCCCGGGACTCCTCGTGCGGCGCCTCTTCGCGCGGCAGCGCACCGGTGTCGGCCACGAGCCAGCCGTCGGCGTTGACGACGCGCACGCGCGCGAGGTCCGGCGCCAGCGCCGCGAGCGCGCTCGCCGCCTTTTCGTCGTATCGCAGCAGCGGGCGCAGCTCGACGCGGCTCTCCTGCGGCGCATCGGCATCGAAGGCTTCGATGCCGATGCGATCCGGGGAAGCGGCTTCGGGAATCCGCAGCTCGACGCGATAGCCCGATCCGTCTTCCTGCCACGCGCCGGCGATGCGCTCGGTCGAGGCGCCGTCTGCCGACACGACACGCGCTTCGAACGGGCCCGGCGCTCCGCTCGCTAGCAGGTAGCGCGCAGACGCAGGTCCGTGCGCGAGAACGAGCATCAGGTGATCCCCGCTCCCGGCGCGCGGATCCTGCGCGTCCATGCGCGTGCGCGTCGCATCGCGGACTTCGGCGAACAGGTAGAGACCGTCGCGATTCTCGCCGAGCGCGACGCGAAGCTTCCCGGCATCCTGCGCGGGACCGAGCGGCTGGAGATACGCGGCAAGATCGGGCCAGTCGTCCGCATAGCCATCGACCGCGATCCGCGACGCGAGACGGTGCACGTACAGAACCGGACCCGCCGGCCAACCGGTCCCGGACGCGGCGAACGCTTTCGCAAGCGTCGTCGCGGAGGCAAGCAGCGCCTGCTCCTGTCCCTGCCTCAGCAAGGCCTCGGTCTGCTGCACGAACTGCCAGCCGGCCCACGGCAGGGCCAGCGTCGAGAGCGCGACGAGCAGGAGCTTGAGACGGAGGGACATGGTGGAGCGGGATTCGGGATTCGGGAAAGGCTACAGGATCGTCATCCCTCGAATCACGAGCCCCGAATCCCGGCTCTAGGGCTTCCAGCGATAGCCCGCGCCGTGCACGGTGTCGATCGCGTCGAACGCGGGATCGACCGCGACGAACTTCTTGCGGATGCGCTTGATGTGCGAGGTGATCGTCGCATCGTCGACGACGACCTGCGCGTCGCGCATCAATTGATCGCGATTCTTGACGTGGCCCGGAAAGCGCACGAGCGTGTGCACCATCCAGAATTCGGTGACGGTCAGCGGCACGTCGACGCCGTTCCATGTCACTCGCATGCGCTCGGTCTCGATCTTGAGAGGTCCCTGCGCGATGACGTTGTCGGCGGCGGCGGGCTTCTTCAGCGCCTCCATCCGCCGGAACAGCGCGCTAATGCGCGCGGCGAGCTGATGCAGCGAGACGTCTTTCGCGAGGTAATCGTCGGCGCCGAGCCTGAGACCCGCGATCACGTCGAAATCCGAATCGCGCGCGGTGAGGAAGAGGATCGGCAGCGTCGCCGACTTCGCGCGCAGGCCGCGGCAGAGATCGAAGCCGCCGTCGGGCTCGTCGCCGAGACCGACGTCGATGATGACGAGCTCCGGCAGCTTCTGCGCGAACGCCGATTCCGCCTCGGCGCGCGAACCGTAGCCGCGCACTTCGTAGCCGAGCCGCGCGAGCGCTTCGACGTAATTGGCGCGGATCAGGGGTTCGTCTTCGACGATGGCGATGCTGCGCGGCATGAACAGGCTCCGATGGCGTAGCAGCAGCTTACCCGCGCGCGCCGACCTCGCAAATGCCCGGATGCCGGATGCCCCGAAATTGACAGAAATCGCCGCCTCGGCGCCTTTCGGCCGCACCGCATTTGCCGCGCGCGGGAATCTACTGGGCGCGTACCCCGGAAGGAGATGTCGATGAACGTCGAACGGCCGAATGACGATGACGACCTGCATGCGCGCGAGCCGCTGCGCATCGTGTTCGCAGTAGCCTCGCTCGTGCTGGGCCTCGTCGCCCTCCTGCATGCATGAGGAAATCCGAATGGATATCTATCTGCCTGACGAATTCTACGCGCTGAGCGAAACGCCGAATCCGCGACGGACGAAAATCGCGGCTGCTTCCGATACAGCCGACACTTCCTGGTTCGGCGCCGACGCGTTCGCGGAAGTGCCTTTCGATGCGGGAAGCGGCGATCCGCGTTTCGCGCCGGATCCGCTGTGGCAGGTGATTTGAATGGTCCCGGACGCCGGATCGTCGTTGCGTGGCGTCCTGCCTGGCATCCGCGGCGTGCGTGCCGCGTACGACGAAGCCGCTGGATGGCGGCTTCGTTCCGATGCGGACGTCCCGCGGCATCACTGGGTCCATTTGATGTAGTAGAACTGGCTCAACTGGCTCGGTAGCGTCCAGCAGCCGTACTTGTCCTTGGCTTGCGCGAAAACGTAGTACTCGACCTCCGGCGCGACATAGCCCTGGACGACGTTGAATCCGTTGCCGGTCATCGTCATGTTCGGGAACGACAACGTGCCGTCCGTCCCCGCGCCGCCCACGCGATAGTCGATGGCTTCCGGAACGGCGTAGAGCGAAAGCGTTCCATTGAAGACGATCTGGTTGCCGGTCGAGCCGATGACGTAAGGATCGTCGCGTGTTCCGGCATGATTCCCGTGGAAGTTGAGGGGACTCAACGCCGTCTGGCCGATCGCCGATACGCACGAGCCGCCCGTCGTGAAATAGCGCATCGCCGACCACGACGATTTCCTGCCGTTCAGGTCGGCGACGACGTCCCACATGTACTTGCGTGCCGGTTTGAGGAAGGTGTTGACGTTCCAGGACGCCGCTCCGATGTTCGTCTGATCCAGCACGTCCTCCCACGGCGAGACCGTGATGTCGCGGACCTGGAGCCGATACGTCGCGCCGGGCGTCTCGTTGGTCCAGTGCAACACGTACGGAGCATTCAATGCCGGCGCGCTCGCCGCGTCGAGCGTGCCTTCGAGGCCCATCGGATTGCGTGGGCCGATCAGGTACGTCACGGCAGCGGAGGCGACCGAAACGCCGCTTCCGACCGGACCCTCCGCGGACACCCAGACCTTGTAGCCCGCCGCGCCCGTCTTGTCCGTCGGAGGCTTCGTGCCGTCGCTCTGGTAAACCGCGTTGCCGACGGTGAGCTGGGCCGAAGCGGCGACCGCCTTCGCCGTCACGATTCCATCCGGATCCTGGATCATGAGCTGATAGTGGTCGGCGCCCTCGACGGACGTCCAGCTGATCGGGTCATCCGGCACGTACAGATACGGATAGACGAGATTAGGCCCCGGCGTATGGATGACCGGCTTGGCCAGCGTCACCTGGTACGTGACGGGCGCCGATGCGATCGGGATGTTGTCCGGCGCAGGGCCGTATGCCGTTATCGTTGCGCCAAGCGACCCGAGCACGTTGCGCACGCCGAACAGGTTGTAGCTCGTCTTGTTGCCCGCGATCGGCGGCGAGGAGAAAGGCGGCTGGTTGTTCGGCTTGGTGACCTTGATCACGTGGTGATCCGCGCCGGGCAACGCGTTCCAGGTGAATCCGACCGTCGCGCCCGGATCGGTGTCGTACGTATAGGTGGGACTCGCTGTCGACAGTACCGGCTTCTTGAGGAGGCCGTAGTCGACGACGAGCAAGCCGCGCGGCGAGGGATCGACGATCTCGGCCGGCTCGTTCCCGAACAGCGCCGGACCACGCGGCGCCACGGTCCAGAAGCATTTCTTCCCGTTGTCCAGCGCGCCGCATCCGGCCGTGTCGAGATTCGGAACCAGCGCGGTGACGCCCGAATACGGCAGCGAGCACGTCCCCTCCGGCATGGCATTGTCGCCGATGCATACGTCGTAGCTGACCGCGCCCTGATTGCCGAGCCACGTCAGCGCGAGCGGCGCGCCCCACGGCGGCACGTGCGTTCCGGTGGCGGGGCTCGCGAGCGTCGTCGCGACCTTTGCCGTATTGAATGCGTTCGAGTCCTCCTTCGGAAGCGCGAACGTCGGCTGGTTGTCGATCGCATCGTTCGGGCCGACCGCAACCACGCGCCACCGCTGATCCTTGTTCGTCAGGATCGGTAACGTCAGCGTTTCGCCGCTCGGCGATCCGCTCGCCGTGATCACGGCGGTATGGAACGGATGCACGAAGTCCACGTCCGAATCCGCGGCAATCTGCAACAGATACTTGATCGGCTGGGCGAGCGGGATATTCGCCTTCGGCGAAGGCGGGGCGCTCCAGCCGAACGTCGTGTTCCAGGGGTAGACCGACGCCCCGCCCTGCGCGGGAGCATTCAATGCGAACGCGTTGTCGCCCGCGGTGACGATTTCGATGCCGGAGGCCTCTGCGTTCTGCAACATCCAGTCGCAAAAAGCTTGCGTGGTCGCATTGACGAGACAATAGCTGTTTCCCGTCGTCGGAAGAGCCGATATGTAGTACGTCTGCCCGGTATCCAGATTGAAATCGGCGTAGGCATTGCCCTTGGCGTCGGTGTTTGCGCTCGCCGTGACGACGCGGCCGGGCGGGAACGCCGAGTCGTCGGACAGCGTGAAGTCGAATACGCCGACGTAGGGATATTTCGCGACGATCCACGAACGATACGGCCACGGATCGGCGTCGTCGACGATGCGTTTGACGCCCTCGCCGTATGTCTCGTCCCAATCCGCGCCGTAGCCCGGCCCGACGCCGACCGCGCTCCAGGCGTCCATGACCGAGATGTATTGCGGCGAATCGACGCCGGACGCGAGCGACGGAAACAGCGATGACGCGACAGCCAGCGACGCCGCACGTGCACCCATGTAAGTCGGTTGCGGGCCGAGCTCTCGCATGGTCCGGAACGCGATCTTCTCGGCATCGTCGAGCCCGAGACCGAACACGTTGAACGGCCTGCCGAGCGTATTGACGCCGACGCCGAAGTTCTTGCCGTTGCGTTGACCGCCCACGATCAACGCGAACCAGTGCTCGGCTGGCCCTCCGTTGAAGTGGACGCCGCAGTAGTCGTTCTTCAGCGTGCACGGGACGCCCGGCGGCGTCGTTACCCAATAGGCGTCGTGATAGGAACTTGCAAAAACCCCGGCGTGTGAAAGCGGCGGATCGATCATGTCCACGAGACCGCTGCCGTCTCCGTAGTCGTTTTCCGGCTCGAGAAGCGTATGCGACGGAAAAGTCCTGAAATCGAGAATCGTCGAGAAGATGTCGGAGAAAGCCTCGTTCAGATTCGCAGCTTCATCTTCGGGATGGTAGCCCTTGCCGACCCCGTTGGAAGCGTCGAACACGGAATGACCGAACTCGTGCGCATCCGTGGTCATGAGATTTCCATAGGAAAAACTCAGCAGAATGTCGTGGTTCCACCAGTTCCTCGAGTCGAATATCTTGTATACATAGTAAACATTATAACTCAATGGGGTGGTTCCATCGGCTCCTATGTACCCCATCGTGCCGGCCGGGTCGCCCGGGCTCTTGAAATGGGCAAAAAGATAATCGTGGATCGCCTCCAGATTCGCGAGCACGTCG
>DASZYR010000243.1:0-19130 GCA_035545255.1 Rhodanobacteraceae bacterium | reverse complement strand
ACAGCGCCGAGAACAACTACGGCTATCTCAGCGGCACGTCGATGTCGTCGCCGCACGTCGCGGGATCGGCGGCGCTGGTTCGCGCGATCCACCCGGGATGGTCGCCCTCGGAGGTCAAGTCGGCGCTGATGCTGACTGCAGCCGACGCCGGCACGGGCGAAAACGGCGTGACGCCCTGGACCGCCGACGAAGTCGGCAGCGGCCGCGTCGACCTCACGAAAGCGGCACTCGCCGGATTCGTGCTCGACGAGACGTCAGCGGCCTATCGCGCAGCCGATCCCGCCGCGGGCGGCGATCCGAAGACGCTGAACCTGCCGAGCTTGCGCGACGTCGAAGGCTGCGACGCGCCGGCACCGTGCAGCTGGACGCGCACCTTGCGTGACGCGTTGCCGGCGCCGTCGTCGTGGACGGTCAGCGTCGATGCGCCTGCCGGCCTCGATGTCGCGGTCGATCCGCCGTCGTTCGCGTTCGAGGGCAGCGGCGCGACAGGCGATACGGTCTTCCGCAGCGGTTTCGATGCGCGAGTGACGCAGGCGATCAGCATCACCGCGACGACCGATCCCTCGCTCGCCGGTCCGCAGTTCGCCGATATCGTGTTCCACGAAGCGAACGGGCTTGCGCCCGATGCGCACATGCCGGTCGCGGTTTCCGGCTCGTCGGATCCCGGCGGCGGCGCGTTCGGCGTCACGTGCAGTGACGGCGCCTGCACGTTCCGCATCGATTCGTATGCGAACGATTTCCTCGCGGCCGGCTGCCCGTCGTATTGCCCGCTGATTTGGCTGAACCGCTTCACGCCGGATCCAGCGGACTATCCGATCACGATCACCTCGATCTCGACGATCTTCGGCAACGGCGCCGGATGGAACGCCGAAGGCGATCACGTCAACGTCTACATCTATCGGGACGACGACACCGATCCGACCAACGGCGCGGTGCTGGTCGGCGCATATCAGGGCTATACGATGCCGGCGCCGATCAACCAGTTCACCGAGATCGCGCTGCCGGTGCCGATCCTTCTCACGGGGCCGGGCGACGTGCTGATCGCGTTGACGAACCCGGCGCCGAACGTCGGCTCGCGTCCGGCGAGCTCGGACATCGGTCCCTTCGCCGGCCGCTCGTGGCTCGCGCAGTTCAACGACACCGGCGCGGCGCCGAATCTCGCGCAGATCGCGTTGATGTCGAATCCGGTCGCGATCCCGGGTTTCGACGGCAACTGGCTGATCCGCGCAAGCGGCGAGAACGGAGCGGGCCAGCCGATCGTGCTCGGCATGCCGCTTCGCAGATGACGCGCCGCGGCGCGTTGACCGGCCGCGTCGCGCGCCGGAATCCGGCGCGCGTCCTGCTCCTCACGCGGCCTTCATCGCGCTGAACGTGGCGCGCGCATTTCGGGACGCGGTTGGCGCATTCGCGCATCGGCCTTCGCGCTGAAAGGAAAGCGAAAGGCGAGGCGGACTAGATGGTCCGCGGCGGAGCGCTCTCGCTTCGCCGAATCCGCCGCAAGAAGGGTGCTGCGACCGCGGGATACGGGGATCGTCTCGAGACGGACGTTTCACGGTGCCGCTGGCCGATCGGTGTGCTGGGACCGATAGGATGCGCTGGGTGGCGATACGGCCAAGCGTCGCTGCACGCTTTTTCGGCGATCCACAAATGCATTTATTGAAGGAGTCAGTAATGCAAAGATCGCTTGGAATATTGCAGCGCACCGCGCTGTCGGCTGCCGCCGCACTGGCGTTCGGCAGTATCGCCAACGCAGCGCCAGGCATGCCGTCCACCGACATGGCCGCGACCGCGACGCACGCCACCCTGCTCCGCTCGGGTGACGCCATCGACGGCATGGTGCCGTTCACGCAACCGATCCACATCGAGGTCGCGCTGAAGATGCGCGACAGCGCAGGGCTCGCCCGCTTCATCGACTCGGCCGCGCGCTCGCATGGCGCCGGGACCGTCATGACGCCCGGGGAATTCGCCGCGGCGCATTCGCCGACGTCGGCGCAAGCGCAGGCGGTCGTCGATTTCCTGACGAAGTCGGGCTTCGCGAACGTCGCCGTCGCGCCGAACCGCCTGCTCGTCTCCGCCGACGGCACAGCCGACATCATCCAGACCGCGTTCCAGACCACGCTCGCGCGCGTGCGCACCGCGGACGGGCGCGATGCGTTCGCGAACACCGAAGACGTGCGCGTTCCGGCGAACCTCCAGGGCATCGTGCTCGCCGTGCTCGGCCTCCAGACCGTGCATCAGGCGCACACGTTCGCGCAAGTGCAGGATCCGGACGCGATCGAGGCGATCACCGGGCATAACCCGATCGAGTTCTCGTCGATCTACGGCGGCTCGGGCGTCGCGACCGCATCGGCGACGCCGGTCGGCATCATCACGCAGGGCCGCATCACGCAGACGATCACCGATCTCAACACGTTCACCTCGCAGAACGGCCTGTCGACCGTGACGACGCAGACGGTCAACACGAACGGCACGAGCTCGGACACGAGTGGCGTCGTCGAATGGGATCTCGACAGCCAGGACATCGTCGGCATGGGCGGCGGGCAGGTGCAGAAGATCATCTTCTACAACATCCCGACCTTGTCGAACGCGAACCTGACGGCCGATTTCAACACCGTCGTCAACGCGAACGCGACGAAGATCATCAACGTCTCGCTCGGCGAGTGCGAGCTCGCCGCGCAGCAGGACGGCTCGGCAGCGACCGACGATCAGATCTTCTCGCAGGCGGTCGCGCAAGGGCAGACGTTCTCGATCTCGACCGGCGACGACGGTGCCGACGAGTGCGGCGACGGCGGCGTCAAGCCGAGCTGGCCCGCGGCTTCGCAGTACGTCACGGCCGTCGCGGGCACGAAGCTCGACGCATCGACGACGACGTGGAACAGCGAAGTCGTCTGGAACGATCTTTCGATCGGCAACGGCGCCACCGGCGGCAGCCCGTCCACGTTCGAGCCGAAGCCGAGCTGGCAGAACGGGTTCGCCTCGGGCACGCACCGCGGCGTCGCCGACGTCGCGTTCGACGGCAGTCCGAGCTCGGGCGCGAAGATCGTCGTCAGCGGCTCGACCGAGCAGGTGGGCGGAACGAGCCTTTCCGCGCCGCTCTTCGCCGGTCTGTGGGCACGCGTGCTCGCCGTGAAGGGCCAGTCGTTCGGCTTCGCGCCGCCGCTCATCTACGCGCTCGACGCGAGCAACTTCCACGATGTCACGTCCGGCAACAACGACGGCGAAACCGCCGCTGCCGGATACGACTTCGCGAGTGGACGCGGCAGCGTGATCCTCAACGTCGCGATCAACAACCTCGGCGGCGGTGGGGGCGGCACGAACCAGCCGCCGGTCGCGAATTTCTCGTTCACGACGAGCGGACTCGCGGCGAGCTTCACCGACACCTCCACCGACAGCGACGGCACGATCGCGTCGCGCTCGTGGAGCTTCGGCGACGGCGGCACGTCGACCGCGGCGAATCCGAGCCATACGTACGCGGCGGCCGGCACGTATACGGTCACGCTGACGGTGACCGACGACGACGGCGCACCGAGCTCGAAATCGCAGCCCGTCACGGTGACATCGGGCGGCGGCGGCGGATCGCAGCAATTGTTCGGCAACACCGGGTTCGAGAGCGGCACGGCCAGCGCGCCGTGGACGTTGTCGAGCGGCGTCGCGAACAACGACACTGCCGACGAGCCCGCGCACGCAGGCTCGTGGGATGCGTGGATGGACGGCTACGGCCGCCGGCACACCGACACTGCCTCGCAGCGCGTGACGATTCCGAGCGGATACTCGTCGGCGACGCTGCAGTACTACCTGCACGTCGACACGTCCGAGACGACCGGGTCGACCGCATACGACACGCTGAAGGTGCAGGTGACGAGCACGTCGGGCACGGTGCTCGCGACGCTCGCGACGTGGTCGAACCTCAATCATGCGAACGGCTACGTCGTGCACACCTCGAGCATGACGCCGTACATTGGCCAGACCGTGATCGTGAAGTTCACCGGCACGGAGGACGTTTCGCTGCAGACGTCGTTCGTGCTGGATGACGTGACGCTGACGGTGCAGTAGGACGGGAGCGCGGATCGCGCATGCGGTCCGCTTTTCGCGGAACGGAAAAGGGGGCTGCTTCGGCAGCCCCCTTTTTTGTATCGCCCGCTGCGGACTTCTCGCCCGTCATTCCGGCGAAGGCCGGAATCGGGCTTTTGCTTTCAAGCAAAGAACGGAGCGGCAGAGCGCTTTCGCGAGCTTGCCCTCACCCCAACCCTCTCCCGCAAGCGGGAGAGGGGGTTGCCGAGCGAAAGAGAAACGGCCGCAAGCGCGAGAGGAAACGACCGCAAGGCGGGAGCGTGAACGGCGCCGCGTATTCTGCAAGGTCTTTCCCCTCTCCCGCGTGCGGGAGAGGGCAGGGTGAGGGCAAGCTCGAATCAGCGTCTCGACGATCACATCGCCGACCGCATTCACGCCTCGCTCGACGGCGCATTCCCCAGCAACTGCTTCAGCACCGCGAACACCTCGTCCTTGCCGCCGACGACCGTGATCTGCGACTCGCGCGGAAAATCCGTCCCGATGTTGACCGCATAGCCGGTGCCGAGGTCGTTGCCGTCCTCGTCGATGCGCGCGAAAGTATCGACCTTGCCGATGAACGCGACGCGGTTCGCGTCGATGAAGCGGCTGTCCGGCAGCTTGATCCAGCGGGGCATCGGCGTGGCCTGTGGTTGAAGGAATGTGTGAAGTGTACCGGGCGTCGCGCTCCGCTTCATGCGGTTGTTCGCACGATTGCAGCCGCGCTCTGACTCTCTGTGCCGTCATTCCCGCGAAAGCGGGAATCCATTGGTTTTTGCATTGCGACGTCGAACAGCAAGATGGATTCCCGCTTTCGCGGGAATGACGGCGGGCAAACGGAAAGGGTCGACACGTCACCACCCGCAAGTCTTCCCCTTGTTCTGCTCCTTCAGCCACGCGTCGAGCGGCGCGAAGTAGTCGATGATCGCGCTCGCGTCCATCTCGTCCTTGCCGGTCAGCTCCTTGAGCGTCTTCTGCCACGGCTGGCTTGCGCCTTCGCCGAGCATCTTCCAGAACTTCGCGCCGGCTTCCTTGCTGCCGTAGATCGAACACTGATAAAGCGGTCCCTTGTGGCCTGCCGCATCGCAGAGCGCGCGATAGAACTGGAACTGCAGGATGTCGGCGAGGAAATAGCGCATGTACGGCACGTTCGTCGGCACGTGGTTCTTCGCGCCGGGATCGAAGTCGGCCGGCGTCGCCGCGACCGGCGAGGAGACGCCCTGGTACTTGCGTCTCAGCTGCCACCACGCTTCGTTGTACTTGTCCGGAGCGATCGACCCGTCGAACACGCCCCAGCGCCACTTGTCGATCAGGAGTCCGAACGGCAGGAACGCGACCTTCTCGAGCGCGAGCTTCATCTCGGCATTGATCGCCGCCTTCTCGCCGCCGGCGGCCTTGCCGGCGAGCCCGATCTTCGCAAGATAAGCGGGCGTGATGTTGAGCCGGATCGTGTCGCCGATCGCCTCGTGGAAACCGTCGTTCGCTCCGCCCTGGAAGATCGGCCACTGGTTCCTGTATGCGAGGTAGTAATAGATGTGGCCCATCTCGTGGTAGATCGTGTATTGATCTTCCTCGGTCGGCTGGATGCACATCTTGATGCGCACGTCCTCGCCCATGTTCATCGGCCACGCGCTCGCATGGCAGAGCGCGTCGCGATCGCGCGGACGGAGCAGCATCGATTTCTCGTAGAACGACGAAGGCAGCGCCGGGAAGCCGATCGAGGTGTAGAAATCCTCCGCGCGCCGCACCATCTTCTTCGCGCTATCGAGATCGGCGTCGTGCTCGAGCTTCGCGAGATCGAGCGGCGTCGGCGTCCCGTTGAACGCCTTTCGCTCCGTGGCGAGCATCGTCTGGCGCTCGGCCGCAAGCCGGGTATTGACGTCGAGATTTCCGACGCCGGGATACGGCTCGAGGAGCGGATAGATGTTCTCCCAGCTCTGCGCCCACATGTTGCCGGTGACGTGCGCGGGAATCGTGCCGTCCTTCGGCATGCGATCGCCGTATTTCTCCGCGAGCTTGCCGCGCGCGTAGCACTGAAGCTCGGAATAGAGCGGCTCGACCTCCGACCAGAGCTTGTCGGTCGTCTTCGCGAAGTCGTCCGGCGACATGTCGTATCCGGCGCGCCACATCGTGCCGACATTGTCGTAGCCGAGATCGCGCGCGCCTTCGTTGAGGAGCTCGGCGAAGCGCTGATAATCCTTCAGCATGCCGCGGCCGACGCGATGCCAGCCGGCCCAGGCGTCGAGGTCGCGATCCCAGTCGCGATCGTCGGCGAGCACCTTCGAAAGCTCGTCGAGGTTGCGGCAGGTCGATGCGTCGGCGGGATCCTTGCAGTACTTGCCGGCGCCGTATGCGGCGGTCAGCTTCGACGCGAGCGTCGTGAGCTCGGTCAGGTGCGCGGGATCTTTCGGCGCCGGCATCGCGGTCTGCAACTTGAGGAGAGCGAGCGCGCGGGCGTCGCGCGCGTCGGTGCCGGCGACGTTCTCGTATGCGCGCGAAGCATCGATCTCGGCGGACAGCCATTGCAGCCAGCGCTCGTTCGCGCGCGCCGTCAGCATCTGCGTATCGTCGGTGATGTACGTCTCGGCGACCCACTCGGCCGCGCTCGGCTCGATGTAGCGAGCCTTGTAGTCGGCGTTCATGCGAACGACGAAGCTCGCGACATCGGCAGGCGTCGCCGCCTTTTCCGGCGTGGCCGCCGAGGCGGCGGCTGCCGCCGAGCCGAGCAGGACGGATGCGAGAGCACTGCGAAGGACGCGCATGGGATTCTCCCCGGGGAAAGCAGCGAGGCTAGTCGCCGCGGCGCGATCGGGCAAGCCGATGCTGCGCGCGCGACGGCATCTGCGCTCAGCGCCTCGTGCCGTCGCGACGTGGCGTTCGCTTCGGCGCATGCAGGCATCCGCCCGGCGCAGGCGACACGCCGATTCGCGGGTCTTCTTCCGTCAGGGTCTGGAGCATCCGCGCGCTTCGGGCGGCGCGGCGCGGCGCAGGAGCAACGGGAAGGTGCCGTCGAGCGGAGAATCCAGCCTCGTTGCGGCGAGGTTGCGGAACTTGCCCGCCAGGGGAACTTTTATTACGATCAGTTTCGTATGTTGATCGGCGGCCAGGCCCCGGGAGTGAACGCAGTCCTCCGCAAGCATCCGGAGGCGCGCTTTCTTGCGGTCGGAGAGCATGTCATCGACATGGACACGCTGCGCCTCGTCACGACGCCGGGCGAACCGCGTCTGACGCCGAAGGCAGCCGCCGTGCTGTTGCGGTTCGCGCAGTCGGCGGGTCGCACGCTGAGCCGCGACGAGCTTCTCAACGAGGTCTGGAAGGGCACCTGTCCGACGCCCGACGTGCTGACGCAAGCCGTGAAAGAGCTGCGTCGCGTGCTCGGCGACGATCCGCACGCACCGCGATTCCTGGAGACCTTGCCGCGGCTCGGCTATCGGCTCGTGGCTTCGGCGCGTTTTCTCGATGAATTCGAAACGTCGAAGGCGACTCGCGCCGCCGGGTACGGCGATGCGGCGCTGCCACAGCGCGTCGCCGGATCGAAGGTCTGGCGCGGCGCGCTCGCAGCGCTCGCCGCCGCAGCGCTCGCCGCGATCGCCGCGCCGGCGTTGCTCGCCGTACGCGAGCGTGGCGCGGCACCGGGGCAACCACGCTGGCACGCGAGCGAGCAGCGCTCGATCACGGCCGATCCCGGGCCGGAGAATTTTCCGCGCATTTCGCCGGACGGAACGCGCGTCGCCTATTCGGTCGGCGACGTCGCGAGGCGCGAGATGCACATCGTGCAGCGCTCGCTCGCGCAATCGCGCGTCGTCAGGCTGACGCAACCGGCCGCGGGCGAGGAGTTCTATCCGGTGTGGTCGCCGGACGGTGCGACGATCGCGTTCGCGCGGCAGGACGGAGATGATTGCTCGATCCTCGCCGTGCCCGCGCTCGGCGGCCCGGAAAAGCTCATCGGCCGCTGCTTCCCCGGCTCCGTCAACTATTTCTCCTGGACGCCCGACGGGCGCCACCTCGTCACGACGGCGCCGTCGGCGCCCGATGCCGGCGACCTCGCGATCCTGCGTGTTCCCGTCGACGGCGGCGAAGCGGATCGGCTGGCCTATGCGCGCGACGCGGCCGACATCGATCTCGACGCGCGCTACTCGCCGGACGGAAGCCGCATCGCGTTCCGCCGTGGCGCGAATCCGTACAGCGATCTCTTCGTCGTCGACGCGCACGGCGGCACGGTGCGCCAGATCACGCATCTCGCGAGCCGCATGCGCGGCTTCGACTGGACGCGCGATGGCAGCGCGCTGATCTTCTCGTCGGGCCACCAGGGTCCGCAGGCGCTTTACGTCGTCTCGCTCGACGACGGCAGCATCGAGCCGCTCGGCGTGCAGCCGGCGGAGTTTCCGAGCGCGGCGCGCGCATCCGACACGATCGTGTACGAGATCCCGCGCCTGCGCACGCGGCTTTCCGCGATCGACGTCGAAGCCGGCGGCGGCGGGGAGCAGGATCTCGCGCCGTCGACCGGCAATGACGGTGCGCCGGCATTCTCGCCAGTGGACGACCGCCTCGCATTCGTTTCCGACCGCAGCGGATCGCAGCAGCTCTGGCTCGCCGATCACTCCGAGACGTTCCCGCTGACCGAAAGCGATACGCCGACGCTGCGCTATCCGGCGTGGCGGGCCGACGGCGCACGCATCCTCGTCACGGCGCGCGGCGAGTCGAAGGGGCACCTCGTCGAGATCGATATCGCGACGCGCCGCCGCCGCGTGCTTACGGCTCCGGACGACGACGTCCGCAGCGGCGTGTATGGTCCGGGCCAGGACAGCTTCATCGCCGTCGTCGGCAGCGGACGGGAGTGCGAGCTGATCCTGTTCGGCAGCGCCAGCGGAAGCGAAACCTCACGCCGCGTGCTCGCGCGTGGCGTCGCCCGAGCCGACTACGATCGCAACGCGGACGCGATCTATTTCACGAAGATCAACGAGACCGGCCTGTTCGCGCTCGACCGGGGATCGACCGCCGAGAGGCGCGTCTCGAGCACGGTCAACGCCGCGCATCTCGACGGCTGGCTTCTTCAGGGCGGCCGCATCTTCTACATCGAGGCGCTGGCCGTGGGTCCGAGCAAGGTGCGCGAGGTCGATCCCGCGACCGGCGAGGACCGCGTCGTCGCGACGATCCCGGAGTCGATCGCCGACATGGGTTTCAGCGTCTCGCACGACGGACGGCGGGTCGTCGTCGTCCGTGTCGCGGCGCCGGACACCGACGTCGGCGCGCTGACATTGCGCCGCGCGGCGGCCGGCTGATCGCTGACGCCGAGACCGCGCGTTTCGGCCGCTGGTCGCAGGCGATCCACGGCGCGACGTCGCTCCGGAACCTTCGGCCGCAATGTCTTCTTTCCCTCTTGCCGGAGAGGGAAGGGCTGGGGAGTCCTGGCCCGACGCTTGCCGCCCGCGCTTTTTGTCGCGACTCCACGACGTCGCGCGCAGCGGTCGACGATGGCGCAGAGCGGACGGCCGAACGGCTCCGCGCGCTTCCACCCCGCGCGTATTCCGCGATTCCACGCGAGACCGGCGATCGGCACGACGAATCGCCCGTTTTGCGCGCTCTTCGGAAATTCTTCGTCGATGCGAAGCGTTTCCTCGTCGATATTTCGCCGCATTTTCCTGATTTGCCCGACCGTCGCGCGCGAGCATCGGATCGTCCCGGGAACGGCGATGCGACATGCACATCGAATGCGAGAGGCTGGTCAACGGAGGTCGTCTCGACTGGAGCGCCGATGACATCGAGCGGCGCGCGTCGGCCGGCACCCTGCGCGTCGCCATCGGGCAGGGCCGCGGTTGCGTGCTGTTGAGCTCCGGCGCGGCGGTCACGCTCGTGATTCCGCTGCGCGGCCGCGTCCAGGTTTCCGACGGCGAGCAGATGCGCATCCTCGAGCGCGGCGACCTGCTCGTCTGCGACTGCGCCCAGCGATTGCAGGCGATCGGCCGCGGCAACGCGCTATGGATCGCCGTATTCGCTCCGGCCGTCCTGTGGCATCACCTCGGGGGCGGGATGCCGGAGTCGATGCCCGATCCGCTGCTGGTGCCGGCACTTCATCGCGCCGACCGTCCGGTGCGCCGGGCGGCCTCGCGGCTCGCGCGCGCCGCGCTCGACTTCGGTCACGGCGACGCGCGGCTCGCATCGAGCGCGGCGTCGGCGCTCGCGGCGATCGTTTCCGATCTGCAAGCCGACTTCGATCCGCTGATCGCGCGCTGTCCGGGCCGCACGCAGGCGCAGCGGCGCAGCGTCTTCGTGCGATTGCAGCGCGTGCGCAACTACATGGCGTCGAGCTGCCATCTCGATCTCGACATCGCCGGTTTCGCGCGCATGGCGAGCTATTCGCCGTGCCATTTCATCCGCGCGTTCTCGACGGTCTACGGCGAGACGCCGCACGCGGTGCTCGTCGAGCACCGCCTCGGCCGCGCGCACCGGCTGATCAACGAGAGCGGGCTTGCGATCAACGAGATCGCGCGCGCTAGCGGATTCGAGAACCGCTGCGCGTTCTCGCGCTCGTTCAAGCGCCGATTCGGCATCACGGCAGCTGATCTGCGCGATGGCGCGCGCGGCGCCGTACGCGCAGCCGCTTGATTCGCCGGTGTTCCGTCCGACGGTCGGCGCTGGTGCCGACGAGGCGACCCGTTGCGCGCGTCACCTCGTCGAGCGGCTTGGAATCGCGCGCTCGTCCGTTCGCGCTCATCAATTTATGCAACGGCTGCTGCAAGGACAGGCCAACGCAAAGGGTTCACGTTTTCCTAATGTTCGATCAACCCGCTTGCTGGACGTGCGGCACGGGCGACTATCCAGATAAGGAGAAAAATCCATGCGACACACACTGCTCCGAGAGGCGATCAGGCGCGTGCTGGACACGCCGGCCGGTCACGTGCGCGCGCCCGGGAACGCGACGAAAGCCGCCGCGCTCGCAGCGCTCGGCCTCCTCGCCGGGCCGGCCATCGCGCAGGATGCGCAGGACCAGAGCAACCAGCAGCTCGAGACGATCACCGTCACGGGCTCGAACATCCGCCGCGTCGACATCGAGACGTCGAATCCCGTCGTCACGATCGATCGCGCGCAGATCGAGAAATCGGGCAAGCTGACGCTCGGCGATCTCCTGCAGGCGCTGCCGGCGGTGACCGGCGGCAACATCAATCCGCAGGTCAACAACGGCGGCAGCTACGGCGGCACCGCGAGCATCGGCCTTCGCGGCCTCGGTTCGCAGCGCACGCTGGTCCTGATCAACGGCCAGCGCTTCCTGTCGGGCGATCCGAACGCGATTCCGACGAACATGGTGGAGCGCGTCGAAGTGCTGACAGACGGCGCTTCGTCGGTGTACGGCTCGGACGCGATCGCGGGCGTCGTGAACTTCATCCTCCGCTCGGACTATCAGGGCGCCGAGTTCCGCGCCGACTACGGAATTTCCGATCGCGACGACGGCGAGCGCATCGGCTATCACTTCACGTTCGGCCACAGCTCCGACAAGGGCAGCATCATGGCCGGCGTCGAATACAACCAGCAGGACCAGATCCTTTCCGGCCATCGCGAGTTCGGCAAGTTCGCGCGCGACCTGACGGCGGGCCCGAACACGGCGCCGTACACGTTCATCGGCGGATCGTCGAGCCCGGCGCCGGGCCGCGTCGTGATCACCGGCACGCCGTTCGAGAGCGTCTTCGGCTGCTCGCAGATCTCGATCAACCCGGGCGCGAGCGGCCAGACCGTCGACACGAACAATTATCACTGCTTCGGCAACAGCGACAAATACAATTACGCCGACATCAATCTCATCCTGACGCCGCAGGAGCGCACGCGCGCGTTCCTCAACGGCAACTACAAGCTGACGGACAACGTCGAGACCTACATGACGTTGCTGTACTCGAAATCGTCGTCGGGCACGCAGCAGGCGCCGGCGATCATCGGCACGCAGGCGCCGGGCATCCTGCACATCTCGGCGGACAGCTATTACAACCCGTTCGGCGTCGATTTCGGCGGCGCGAACGGCAACACGTATCAGCTGCGGGCCGTCGCGGCCGGTCCGCGTCTCGTGCGCGCGACCGTCAACTACGGCCAGTTCAACGGCGGCCTCAAGGGCAATTTCGACATCGGCTCGCAGAACTGGACGTGGGACGCCGGCATCGGCTTCGGCCATTCGTCCTCGCTGGCGCAGAAATTCGGTTTTCCGAACTTCAACACGCTGAACCTCGACCTCGGCCCGTCGTTCTACAACACCGATCCCGACGTCGGTCCGGTCAACACCGTGATCTGCGGCACGCCGGAGGCGCCGATCCTGACCGGCTGCACGCCGTTCAACATCTTCGCACTCAACAACGGCGATCCGAACGCGGTCGCGGCCGTCAAGGCCGCGGCGGTGCCGGGACAGAACTCGTTCCTGGTGATCGAGAAGTACCAGCACATCGATGCGTCGGGCGGCCTCTTCGATCTTCCGGCCGGCACGATGCAGCTCGCGGTCGGCGCTTCGCGCCGCGACGAGTACACGCGCACGCAGATCGATTCGCTGTTCGCGATCGATCCTGCGTCGGGCGGCTGCATCCTCGGCTCGCAGTGCACGGCGAACCTCAACGGAGGGTACAACGTCAAGGAGGCCTACGCCGAGCTTTTCGTGCCGGTGCTGAAGGACCTGCCGTTCTTCCATGCGCTCAACGTGACGCTCGGCGACCGCTATTCGAAATACTCGACGTTCGGCAACACGAACAACTGGAAGGCGGCGATCGAGTGGCGCCCGATCGAGGATCTCCTCCTGCGCGGCACGGTGTCGAAGGTATTCCGCGCCCCGACGATCCTCAACGTGTATCTCGCTCCGACCGCGAGCGCTCCGACGCTCGGCAGCGATCCCTGCGACTTCATCGCTCCGACGCCGACGACTCCGAATCCGAACGCCGGCAATCCGGCCTGCGTCGGCGTGCCCGCGACAGGCACGTTCCAGAACCTCTCCGTGCTGAACGGCAACCAGATCGGCGCGCTGACGACGGGCTCTGCTTACGCCGGCTTTCCGCTCGGCCCCGAGTTCGGCAAATCGTTCGACGTCGGCATCGTCTACGATCCGAACTGGCTCGACGGACTGTCGGTCAGCGCCGATCTCTGGCGCGTGTATCTCCTCAACACGATCACGCCGGTCGGCGCGCAGACGATCCTCAATCTCTGCTACAACGGCATCGAGATCTATTGTCCGCTGATCACGAGATTCCAGAGCGGGCCGAACCAGGGCCAGATCCAGAACGTCACGCAGCCGTTCGGCAATCTCGGCCGCACCGATGTCTCCGGCGTCGACTTCAACCTGACCTATCGCCTGCCGGAGTTCTCGTTCGGCCGCTTCGTGGCGTCGGTCAACGCGACCTACATGAAGGAGTTCAACGTCGACATCGCGCCGGGCCTGCCGGGCGATTCGGTGTTCCATCTCGCCGGACACTTCGTACCGTTCTTCTCCGGCGCGCTGTCGGGCTGCCCGGGCAACACCGGCGTCTGCACGATCCCGCGCTGGAAGGCGCAGACGTTCCTCAACTGGACGCTCGGCTCGTGGGATGCCTCGTGGCGCATGCGCTACATCGGCCGCTATCAGATGGGCAATCCGAACCTCAATGAGCAGCAATCGGCATATCCCGGCTTGCCGGGCGCGGTGATCAAGTACGGCGCCTACGCGTACAACGACATCTCGGTCGGCTACAACATCGAGGCGCTCAACACGCGCATCGAATTCGGCGTCGACAACCTCGGCGACAAGCAGCCGCCGTTCTTCGGCTACGACTCGCAGACGCTCAACACCGGCACCGATCCTTCGACGTTCGACCAGATCGGGCGCTACTACCACGCGAGCGTCACCGTGAAGTTCTGATCGCGCACGAGTCCCGGAGCAAAAGCCGCGCGGAGCGATCCGCGCGGCTTTTCTTACGCGGCGGAGATGTTGCGCCCGCCGTCGCGGAGCGCATCGAGGAACGCGGTGCGCCACGCCGCGATGTCGTGGCGCCGCAGATGATCGAACATCGCCTGCCAGCGCTCGCGCCGCTCGGCGAGCGGCATCGCGAGCGCCGTCGCGAAGCTCTCGGCGATGTCGTCGGCGTCGAACGGGTTGATGACGATCGCCTGCTCGAGTTCGTCCGCCGCGCCGGCGAAGCTCGACAGGATCAGCACGCCGGGATCGTCGGCCGCCTGCGCGGCGACGAATTCCTTCGCGACGAGGTTCATGCCGTCGCGCAGCGGAGTCACGACCGCGATGTCGGCCGCGCGATAGAAACCCGCCAGCGTCGCCTGGTTGAAGCTCCGGTTGACGTAGCGGATCGGCATCCAGTCGGGCTCGGCGTAGCGCCCGTTCGTCGCGCCGGCTAGCCGCTCGAGCCTCGAGCGCAGTTCGCGATACTCGGGCACTTCCTCGCGCGTCGGCGGCGCGATCTGGAGGAACGAGATGCGCGAGCGCCATTCGGGATAGAGCGAGAGGAATTGAGCGAACGCCTCGAAGCGCTGCGGGATGCCTTTCGAGTAATCGAGGCGGTCCACGCCGATCGCAAGCGCACGGTTCTCCAGGCTGCGGATCAGCCGCTGCGTCGCCGCGCTCGTCATCGCGCGCTCGGCCTGACGCGCGACCGCGGCCGTGTCGATGCCGATCGGGAACGCCGAAATGCGCACGCGCCGTCCATTGCCGAGCTCGAGCGCTCCGTCGGCCGACGCGCGCACGTCCGCCTCGCCCTGGAAATATTCGATGAGCGCAGCGCAGTCGTTCCTGCTCTGCAATCCGATCAGGTCGCAGGCGCCGAGCGCCGGAAACAGCTGCTCGTGGTGCGGAAGGATGCGCAGCAGCGCGGGCGGCGGCAGCGGGATGTGCAGGAAGAAGCCGATGCGCGCGCCGACGCCGAGCGCGCGCAGCTCCGCAGCGAGCGGAATCAGATGATAGTCGTGGATCCAGACGAGATCGTCGTCGCGAAGCCGGTGCGCGAGATGTTCGGCGAAGACGCGGTTGACGGCGCGGTAGCCCGCGAAGTCGGCGCGACGGTACTCGAGCAGCGAGGCCCGGAAATGCATCAGCGGCCAGAGCGTGCGGTTCGAGAAGCCGAGGTAGTAGCGCTCGTATTCCTCGCGCGTGAGATCGAGCAGTTCGTATTCGATGTTGCCTTCGCGCTCGATCGTCGTGCGCCGCTCGCCGCCGTCGGCGACACGGCCGCTCCAGCCGAACCAGAGGCCGCCGTGTTCGGCGAGCGCGGCGCGCAGCGCGGACGCAAGCCCGCCGGCGCGTGTCTCCTTCGGCAGCGCGACGCGATTCGAGACGACGACGAGCCTGCCCATGGCTACAGCATGCTCTCCCAGCTGCGCGAAAGCCTCATCGCGGTGTTGATCAGTCCGACCATCGAGTACGTCTGCGGGAAATTGCCCCAGAGCTCGCCGGTCCCGGGATGGATGTCCTCGGAAAGAAGCCCGAGCGGATTGCGCGAGGCGAGCAGCTCTTCGAACAGCGCGCGCGCTTCGTCGACGCGGCCGATGCGGGCGAGCGCGTCGGCGTACCAGAACGAGCAGATCGTGAAGCTCGTCTCAGGCGCGCCGAAGTCGTCGGGAACGATGTAGCGGAAGAGATGCTTTCCGCGCATCAGCGCGCGGCCGATCGCGTCGACGGTCGCGACGTAGCGCGGGTCCGTCGCCTCGACGAAGCCGACATCGGCGAGCAGCAGGAGGCTCGCGTCGAGCGCATCGCCGTCGAGCGTCGCGACGAAATGGCCGTGCGTGCGATCGACGGCACGCGCGAGGACGAGCGCGCGCACCCGCTCGGCGCGAGCTTCCCAGACCGCCTTGCGCTCATCGAGGCCGAGATGCAGGGCGATGCGCGCAAGCCGGTCGCAGGCGACCCACGACATCACGCTCGAATACGTGTGCACCGCGGCACGGCCGCGGAATTCCCACAGCCCAGCGTCGGCCTGGTCGTGCATGCGCCATGCCGATTCGCCCGCGTGCTCGAGCCGCGCGAACGCGGCCGCGTCGCCCGGCACGCTGAGGCGGCGATCGAAGAAGAGCTGCATCGCGGCCAGCACGACGCTGCCGTAGACGTCGTGCTGCGTCTGCCGCCACGCGTCGTTGCCGATGCGCACGGGCCCCATGCCGCGGTAGCCGGCGAGCTCGCCGGCCTCGCTCTCGGTCAGCTCTCGCTCGAAGTGGATTCCGTAGACCGGCGCCAGCGCTCCGTCGGCGCCGGCCGCGAGGTTGAAGATGTAGCGCAGGTATTCCTCCATGCTGCGCGTCGCGCCCAGGCGATTCAGCGCGCGCACGACGAGCGCCGCGTCGCGCAGCCAGCAGAAACGGTAGTCCCAGTTGCGCGCCGTGTCCGGTGCCTCGGGGATCGATGTCGTCATCGCCGCGACGATCGCGCCGGTTCCCTCGTACTGGCAGAGTTTCAGCGTGATCGCCGCGCGGATCACCGCGTCCTGCCAGTCGGCAGGAATCGACAGATAGCGCACCCAGTCGCGCCAGTAGTCGAGCGTCGCGTCGAGCGTGTCGCGCGCCACGCGCGCCGGCGACTCGGCGAGTGTCTCGTCGGGGCCGAGCACGATGTGCATCTCGCGGTCGAGCAGGAAAGGCAGCTCGTCGCGCAGCATCGGCAGCGGCGCGTCGGTCGTCGCGCGCAGGACGATGTCGTCGAGCAGGAAACGGACGTGATTCGAGCCGAACGTGCGCTCGGGAACGCGCGCGCCGTAGCCCGCGAGCGGACGCAGGCGCAGCGTGACGCGCGGCGCGCCGGCGAGCGGGCGGATCGTGCGCACGAGGCCCATCGGATGAAAGATGCGGCCGTGCTGCTTGAAGCGCGGCGCGAAATCGGTGATCTCGATCGCGCTGCCGTCATCGGCGGCGAGGCGCGTGACCAGCACCGCCGTGTTTTCGACATAGTACTGCGAGCTCGCGGCGAGCCCGTCGAGCGAAATCTCGAACGCGCCGCGATCCGCGTGCGTCTTCGGCGAAAGCAGCGAGCAGAACGCGGGATCGCCGTTGAATGAAGGAAGGCAGCACCAGACGATGCGACCGTGCGCGTCGAGCAGCGCGCTGACGCTGCCATTGCCGATGACGCCGAGATCGAGCGAGGGGGTACGGTTCATCCCCGCGATTCCACGCCGGCGAGCCTGCCGAGCCAGGCGCGCGCGGCCGCAGGACCGGGCAGGCCGTAGCGTGCCGCGGTCGGCCGCCGCGGTCCGACGATGATGCTGACGCCGCCGCGATCGTTGGCTTCGGCGAAGGCGTCTTCGTCTGTCACGTCGTCGCCGATCACCCACGGGGTGCGTCCCGCGAACGGCTCGATGCGCATCAGCGCGGCGATGGCTGTTCCCTTGTCGACGCTCGAAGGCTTGAGCTCGACGACGAACGCGCCGTGCATCAGCTCGTAACCGTCGCCGGCGGCATCCAGCATCGCGGTGGCGATGCGGCGGACATCGGGCGCCGCGCCGGGTGCGCCGCGATAGTGCAGCGCGATCGCATTGCGCTTGTCCTCGACCAGCACGCCGGGCACCGCCGTGGCGCGCGCGGCTTGCATGCGTGCTGCATCGAGCCGACCGTGAGCGGCCGGCGCTTCGAGCGCGAGTCCGTCCGGCGCGCGCAGCTCGGCACCGTGGAGACCGGCGGCGGCGCCGTCGAGGCCGAGCAGCGCGTCGATTTCCCGCAGTGGGCGGCCGCTGACCGGCGCCAGCGCTCCGCCGAGGCGGCGCTTCAGGCGCTGCAACGTCGCCGGCAACGCATCGTCGACGACGACGGCGTCGGGACGCGCGGCGAAGTCGAGCAGCGTTCCGTCGAGGTCGATGAAAAGCGCGAGCGCTGTCGTGTCCGCGCGCGGCGGCGGCGGGACGTCGTGTTCGGCGGCGGCTGACGGAGTGAAATGCATGGCGAAAGGGATTTTGCGCAAAACGGCCGCGCGAGAACAGCGGCGTCGCGCACATGCACGCATTGTTGCAGCGCCGGATGTATGGAAACTGACGGCGATCGCCTGATGCGGCGATCGCGAATAAACTTTCGCCGTTCTCGCTTTGCACGAAAGCCGGCCGAAATCCGCGCGAGGAGAACGCGACGCGAGATGTCGCGTCTCGCCGTGTCTTGGTGCGCATCGCTTCGATTGCGCTCTCCCGCAAGCGCGGAATGCGAAGGTCGTGCGCCTTTGCAAGCGGCGGAGGAGCGGGGCCGTGCGCCTCTCGCAAGCGGAGCGAAAAACAAGCTCACGACGCCGGCAGCAGATTTCTCTCGACGAGCCACGCGCGCGCATCTTCGGCATCGTGCTCGAACCACGCGGATGCGGAGCCCAGGCGAAACGTGTAGCCCCAGCGGTCCATGTCGGCGGCGATGCGAGCGCTGCCGACGTCCGGCAGCGTGTCGCCAAGCACGATCTGCAGATAGCACGTGGCATCCTCTTCGGCTTGCGAATCGGATGCGTCGGTGTGGATCGACGCGCGCTTCCATGCAGGCGCGACGATCAAATGACAGGCTTCGTGCAGCAGCGAATGCACCGGCGTGTCGCTGCGCGCGTAGACGCGATGCGCGATCACGCCGGCTTCGGAATCGCCCCAATAGCTGCCGGGAATCGGCACGTCGTCGGCCACGCGCTCGAGCTGGAGGCCGTATCGCGCGAGCAGCGCGATGACGCTGTCGGGATCGATCGCCGCGAGACGCAGCACGTCGTCGGCCTGCGCCTGCACCCGTTCCATGTCCGGCGTCGACTGCTGCGAGCGCGGCGGTCAGGCCTCGCTGGCGGCAGCGGTCGTGTCCGCGCCGTCCGTGGAGTCGTTGCCGTTGCGTTCGGGCAGCGCGACCGAGAGCTCCAGCACCTCGCTGTCGCCGTCCTTCTCGACATTGATCGTGATCGCGTCGGGATCGACGTTGACGTACTTCTTGATGACTTCGAGGATCTCGCGACGCAGCAGCGGCAGATAATCGGGACGGCCCTGCTGCGCGCGTTCCTGCGCGACGATGATGCGAAGGCGCTCCTTGGCGACCGATGCGGTGTTCTTCGGGCGCGAGCGGAAGAAATCGAGGATGCCCATCGGTCAGCTCCCGAAGATGCGCGCGAAGAGGCCCTTCTTCTGCGCTTCGAGGAAGCGCATCGG
>DASZYR010000242.1:0-5269 GCA_035545255.1 Rhodanobacteraceae bacterium | reverse complement strand
CTGCGTAGCGGCGCCACGGCATGTCCTCGCCGGCGTCGATGCCCGAGAGCCGGTAGATCGCACGCTCGACCGGGCCGCCGATGCGATGCACGCGATTCGGCGCGTCTGTGAACACGGTGGCCATGTACGCGCCGAGCGGTTTGACGAGCAGCAGGACGACCGCGAGATAGAGCGCGATCTGCAGGATGTCGTCGAGCGTCATTCGAACCACTCCGGCTTCAGCAAGGCGATCGCGAGATAAGCGGTCAGCGCAATGGCGATCGCGAGCGCGAATGCGTACAGCGCGTTCATGAGCGGCTCCGGCGAATGCAGTAGACGCGCAGGGCCACGGCGACGGCCGCGGACGCGACGAGCGCGAATTCCATCACCGGCGCTCCTCGAGCTTCGCGCAAAGACGAACGTAGGCGGCCGTCAGGCCGGTCAGCGCAGCGAGCAATCCGAGAAAGAGGAAGTCCATGGTCGTGGCGCCTTCGGAATGGGCGACACGATGAGCGCTCGCGCATATGGCGCGCATAAGAAACGCGCGCGGATGCGTAAAGAACGCATAAAAATGGCGATTCGAGCCGTCCTACCGGTCGATCGCGATGCGGATTCCCCAGCGCGCCGCGCTTACTTCGCGCTTTCGGCGGGAGCGAACGGCACGACGGGCGCCGGCTTCAGCGTGCGCTCGAAACCCGCGAGTTTCGCCTCGATGCTGCGCGTCGTCGCAATCTGCGGCTCGGAGTGCTCTTCCTGATCGCGGTCTTCCCACTCGGCGACCGATTTCCTCGCGAGCGCGAACGCCTCGGGCATCGACGTCGTCCGGTTCAGCGCGTCGGCGAGAAAGGCCTTGCCGAAATACGTGATGTCCGAGTCGGAGCCGCAACCGAACGACGTGCGGTCCTCGCGCGCCGAGGTGATGACCATGGTCGAATCGTCGCGAATCGCGTCGATGAATCCGCCCGAATAGCACGCGTTGACGACGACGACTTTCCAGCGGACGCCGGGTCTCGTCTTCAGCGCGTCGGCGAGATCGTCCGGCGCGATCTGATCGAGCGGCAGCGGATCGAGATCGACGAGCAGCTCGTGATCGCGCGAACCGTGCGTCGTCAGATAGACGAGCAGGATGTCCTCGGCCGGATTCATTGTCTTCGCGACCGCGTCGAGCGCGAGCGTCAGGTTCGTCAGCGTCGCGAGCGGTCGCGTCGCGACCGTGGCCGTGCTGTTCTCGAGGACGATGACGCGGCCTTGCGCACCGAAGCGCTGCTCGAACAGCTTGTCGGCGAATTCGGCCTCGTTGCGGAAGACGTCCTCGCTGCCGTCGCCGGCGAACGCGACGACGTAGAGGTCGACGGTTCCCGGCGTTTCGGGCCGCAGCGCGGCGGCGGCTTCGTCGACGAGCCGGCGCTGATCGTACATGACGTATTCGGCGTCGAAGTCGGGCGCCGCGGAGGCGGGCACTTCCGCGTCCGCGACGTCGCCTGCGTCGGCATCGCTGTTGCCGTCGGCGGCGTCGGCCGGCGCCGGGGTTTCCGTGTCGGCCGTCCGGACGAGGTCCGAGGCCGGCAGCCACCACCATGTGGCTGCCGAGATCGCATACGCGATCAGCGCGGCAGCGAGCGCGCGGCCGGTGCGCCGCGGCGCGAGAGCATGGGTGACGCCGATCACCACGAAGAGCCACCACGCGCGCGCGACGAGATCGAGCAGCACCGCGGCGATCACGTGGCCTTCGAGCAGAACCCTGTTCGCGAGCCACCCGACGGGCGTCTGCACGATGACGGATACGGCGATCGTCGCGGCCAGCAGCGTCGAGGCGATGCTCCAGAAGACGCCGTCGCGCTCGAGGAGGCGCGCGATCGTCCATGCGGCGACCAGCGTCAGCAGCGCGTCGGCGAGCAGGGTCGTGACGCCGTTCGGGGCGATCGCCCACGGTCGCCCGGTCGTTGCGATGCCGATCGCCGCCTGCGCGACGAAATACGCCACGATCAGCACGACGAACGTGCCCGGTCCGACATCGATCGGATTTCCGCGCGGCGGCCGGAGCGCGAGGGCACGCACGCCGTTCCACAATGCACGGGCGGAAATCCTCACGGCGAAAGCATCCTTGTCGTCATGGCGTCGCGGCAACGGCCGCCTCGCGCGCTCACAGCACGAACGGAATCAGCGCGCGCACTTCGGCACGATAGCGCAGATACGCTGCGCCGAACGTCTCGATCATCCAGCGCTCCTCGCGGCGGAGCTTGAACCAGAACGCCGCGAACACCAGCGCGACGGCAACGAGGCCGCGCCACTCGCCGCGTGCGATCGCGCTGCCGGCAAACGCGGCGAGGAGGCCCGTGTAGATCGGATGACGGACCCAGCGGTACGGACCTTCGCGGACGAGTTCGTGGTCCTCCTTGACGGTCACGATGCCGCTCCAGTTGCGGCCGAGCACGCGCCGGGCGCGGATGGCCAAACCGAGGCCGATCGCGACGAGCGCCGCGCCGACCCAGAACACCGCCGGCGTCGCCGGCAGGAAGCGTTTGCCGAGAACGCCGGGAAAGACCGGAATCCACAGCAGAAGCGCCGCGACGACGAGCGGAAGGATGTGCGCAAGCCTCAGCGCGTAGTGCTCGCGCCGGGCGTCGGCTTTCGCGTTACGGGCCGCGACGTACCAGTAGATCGCCCACGCGACCCACATCGCGCCGATCAGGTTCGCGCCGTCGAGCCGCATCGATCAGCCGACGTCGATCGCGTCGAAATCGATCCCGTCAAAATCGGCGACGCAGCGGTGCACCGGCTGCGACGGGCAGATCGCCGGAGCGCGCGCGAGCAGCGTCGTCTGCATGCCGGCTGCGCGTGCGGCGTCCAGCTCCTCGACGGTATCGGACAGAAACAGGATTCCGCTCGCCGGCATGCCGATCTCGGCGGCGATCCGCCGATAGGATTCGGCGTCGCGCTTCGCGCCGATCTCCGTGTCGAAGTAGCCGGAAAAGACCGGCGCGAGATTGCCGGCTTCGGTGTGCGCGAAGAGGAGCTTCTGCGCCGGAACCGACCCTGACGAATAGACGTAGATCCGCCGGCCCTCGGCCTGCCATGCGCGAAGGCGCGCCGGCACTTCCGGATAGACATGCGCGAGGTATTCGCCTCCCTCGTATCCAGCCTTCCAGATCATGCCTTGCAGTGCCTTCAGGGCGGTCGACTTGCGATCGGCGTCGATCCATCCGGTCAGAAGCTCGATGATCTCCTGCTGCGTCGCCGAGACGAGGCCGGCTTCCTTCGCCGCTTCGTGCAGCCAGTGCTGCACTTCGACGTCGTCGGTATGCGTTTCGACGAACGCGGGAAGACGCTCGCGCGCGTACGGGAACAGCACGTCCTTGACGAAGCGGATCGAGCTCGTCGTGCCTTCGATGTCGGTGAGGATGGCTTGGATCATGAGCGGGCGAGTCGTCCTGCCTGAGTGTCGTCATTCCCGCGGAAGCGGGAATCCATTGTGCCTTGTCGCGCCTGAAAATGGATTCCCCGCTTTTGCGGGAATGGCGACACGCAGGCTCGAATGCCTGACGGTGGGCCGAGGCCCACCCTATGAATTCACGAGATACAGGGTGGGCTTCAGCCCACCGGCCTCAAGAATGGCTCTGCGCGAGCCGCGCGCCTTCGACGTTCGCGGCGTACGCGCTTTCGATCGAACGCTTCGCCTCGAGCGGATGCGCGAGCCGCGCGAAGATCATCGCGCTTTCGCCGCGCCCGGTCAGCACGACGTCGCCGAAGCCGAGCAAGCGGCCCCACGTCGTCTGGCGAAGATCGATCGTTTCGATCGACGCGAGGCGAAGCTCTTCGGTTTCGCGGCTGACGATGCCGGTCTTGCGCACGACGCGGCGGCTGGTCACGCCCATCTCGATCGAGCGCAGGCGCAGCCATTCGTACAGCGCGGCGAGGAGCGCTATGCCGAGCGTCGGGATCGCGAGCAGCAGATAGACGACGAGCCGCCATTTCGCGGTCCAGTGCAGCGCGAAGCGGGCGGCGATGGTCTCGCCCGGCGCGAGCGATTCGTCGAGATAGGCCACGGCTCAGGTCGATCCGGCCGACGCGTGCGGTTTCATGCGCGGAAACTGCTCGGCGATGTCGGTGCCGGTGAAGCTCGCGACCCAGCCTTCCTTGTTCGTGAAGAGTCGGATCGCGACGAAATACGGCGATTCGCTCATGTCGAACCAGTGGCGCGTGCCGTCGGGAACGCCGATCAGATCGCCTTTCTCGCACAGTACTTCGTAGACCTTGTCGCCGATGTGCAGCGTGAACTGGCCGGCACCGGCGACGAAGAAGCGGACCTCGTCCTCGCTGTGCGTGTGCTCGTTGAGGAATTTCTGGCGAAACGCGGCGCGATCCGGATTGTCGGGCTTCAGGCTGATGACGTCGACGGCCTGATAGCCTTCCTCCTGCATGAGCCGGTCGATGTCGGTGCGGTACGCCGCGATGACTTCGTCCTGGCTCGCGCCGGGCGCGATCGGCTGCGCGGCTTCCCATTGCTCGAAGCGCACGCCGACCTTGCCGAGTTCGCGCGCGATGTCGGCGTGATCGGTGTGCACGGAAAGCGCCTTTCCGGCGCGCGTTTCGTCGTAGATCGAGAGTCGGCTCACGGCGTGTCGCCTCCAAGTCGCGCGAGATCGAGCTCGCAGGCCAGCAGGAACTCGAACGCCTCGAGATGGCGCCGCGTCTCCGGCATGTCTTTTCCCCACGTGTAGATGCCGTGGCCGTCGATCAAGTAGCCCGAGAGCGGCTTTCCCGCATCGAGCCAGTCGTCGACGGCGCGGACGAGCACCTGCATGTCCTGCGTGTTCGGGAACACCGGCACGTCGAGGACGCTCTCGTGCGTCGTGTAGCCCGAGATCGCCTTCTGGAGCTCCCAGCCTTCGAAGCGGACGACGCCGCGCGGCGCGAAGAAGCGCGAGGCGACGGTCTGCGTGCGCGAGTGCGTGTGCAGCACGGCGTTCGCGTCGGGAAAGCGCCGGTAGATCTGCGTGTGCAGCAGCGTTTCGGCCGATGGACGCGCTTCGGTCGCGACGGCGCGGCCGTCGAGGTCGACGACCATAATGTCGTCCTCGCCGAGCCTGCCCTTGTCGCGGCCGGAGATCGTCACCGCGGCGTGCAGCGGATCGAGCCGCATCGAGAAGTTGCTGCTCGTCGCGGGCGTCCAGCCGAGCGCGGCAAGCTCGCGGCCGGTGTCGGCGATCGTGCGCGCGCAGGAGGCGAGGGCGACGGGGTCGCAGGGAAGGTTCGAAGTCATGGGATCGGCGTTTTTCGAGGGACAAAT
>DASZYR010000241.1:0-8851 GCA_035545255.1 Rhodanobacteraceae bacterium | reverse complement strand
TCATCCCGGCGAAAGCCGGGATCCATTTTGCTCCTGCTTTTGTGCTGGGGCGGGCAGAGCAAAGGCAAAATGGATCCCGGCTTTCGCCGGGATGGCGAAGCAAGTGAAGCGAGGACGGCGGTTCGCATCGAAAGCGCGGCAGCGGCCAACGACAAGATCAACGCGCCCGTCAACGCATCTCGCGCAGCCACTTCGCAGCGGCGAGCGCGAAATACGTCAGCACCGCGTCCGCGCCCGCGCGCCGGATGCCGGTCAGCGCCTCGATCACGCAGGCGCGCTCGTCGAGCCAGCCGTTCGCGAACGCGGCTTTCAGCATCGCGTATTCGCCGCTGACCTGATACGCGAACGTCGGCACGCCGAAGCGCTCTTTTGCCCGCCGCACGATGTCGAGATACGGCATCGCGGGCTTGACCATGATCATGTCCGCGCCTTCGTCGAGATCCAGCGCGATCTCGCGCAGCGCTTCGTCGGAGTTCGCCGGGTCCATCTGGTACGTGTGCTTGTTGCCCTTGCCGAGATTGCCGGCCGAGCCGACCGCGTCGCGGAACGGTCCGTAGAACGACGAGGCGTATTTCGCGGAATACGCGAGAATGCGCGTGTGGATGTATCCCGCCGCTTCGAGCGCGTCGCGGATCGCGCCGATGCGCCCGTCCATCATGTCCGACGGCGCGACGACGTCCGCGCCCGCTTCGGCGTGCGACAGTGCCTGCTTCACGAGCGCATCGACCGTCTCGTCGTTGACGACGTAGCCGGATTCGTCGATGAGGCCGTCCTGTCCGTGCGTCGTGAACGGATCGAGCGCGACGTCGGTGATCACTCCGAGATCGGGATATTCCTGCTTCAATGCGCGCACGGCGCGCTGCGCGAGGCCATCCGGGTTCCACGCCTCGCGCGCATCGAGCGTTTTCGCATCGGCCGCCGTGACCGGAAACAGCGCGAGCGCCGGGATGCCGAGCGCATGGGTTTCGCCCGCGATGCGCACGAGCTCGTCGATCGAGAGCCGCTCCACGCCCGGCATCGACGGCACCGGCTCGCGGCCGCGGCCTTCTCGCACGAATACCGGCAGGATCAGGTCGGACGGCGCCAGATCGGTCTCGCGCATCAGCGCGCGGGAAAACGTATCGCGGCGCATGCGGCGCAGGCGGGTTTTCGGATACGGCATCGAGGGTCGGCGGGCGAAAAAACGCCATTGTACGCGCGCACGTGCGCTGGCCTTCGCGCCTGCGACGGTGCGTCCCGCAGATCCGTCGGGGACCTGCACAGGTTCGATCCGCCGGCACAGCAGCAAACGCAGCGCGCACGCCGGAGATTGCCGTCGGAACCGCACCGGCCGGGTCACTTCCTGACAGGCCGACGCCCGGCGGGCAGCGCCGGTGTCCCGAAAAAGACCGCTCTCATCCACTCTGGATGGCCGACTGGGCCGCGAAATGCCGTATGTAGAAGCTGAGATCGGCATTCGAAGCGTCAAGCGTGTCGCAATTCGCGTGTTTTGTTGCCGATCTCGCGCATTTTTCCGCTTCCGGGGCACTTTTTTTGCTTCGAAACGGATCACCTGCTGGGTTTTTGGCCAGCCGGTGGATTCAGCGGAGGGTTGGCGGCCTGCACCGATAATGTTAAGCACTTGTTATTCAATGCCGCATGTGTTTTGATTAAGGTGCAGTATCAGGTTTCTGCTCCAAGTGCTTGTAGAGAGATAAGAAAATGCTGTCCCCGATGATCTGGATGGCGCTCGTCGCCTTGGGCACGCTCGCCGTCGCGTCGATCCGTCGCATTCCCGAGGGTCAGGTGTACACGCTCCGCCGCGTCGGCGGGCATACGCGTGTCGTGCCGTCGGGCATGCATTTCATGGTGCCGCTCATCGAGCGCGTCGCGCACAAGATCAGCCTCACGGGCACTCGCGTTCCGGTCGATGGGCTCGTCGCGCCGGATTGCCGCTATCGCGGCATCGTCTATTTCCAGGTGCTGGATCCGGCCCGCGCCGATCGGGTGATCGACGGCGTCGACGGCCTCGTCCAGACGCGCACGCGCACGCTGTTCGGAGAAGCCGACCTGCCGGACGGCGAGGACGGCCGGCGCCAGTGGCTCAAGCAGGCCCTGAACTCCGATCTTCGCGAGCGCGGTCTCATCGTGACGCGCGTCGACCTCGATTCGCTGCACGGCGTCGATACGCTGCACTGAGCGGGGCGCTTCACTGGCCGGCGCCTGCATGACGTCGCGCTGGCAACGCGCGGCCGCGAATCCGATACTGTGCGGACGCCATTGCGCGCACACCGCGCGCAAGCCGCTGGCAGCCGTTCGGACCTTGCGTTTCAGATGGCAGATCGTGATTCGCTGCGAGTTCGTCTCGCCGACGGTCTCTCCGCGCTCGATATCCAGCTCGATGCGGACGCGATCGAGCGCCTGCTCGATTATGTCGACCTGCTCGTGCGCTGGAACGGCGCCTTCAATCTCACGGCCGTTCGCGATCCGGCCGGGATGGTCACGCGCCACCTGCTCGATTCGCTCGCGATCCTTCCGCATGTGAGCGGCGAGACGATGGCCGACCTCGGCAGCGGCGCGGGTCTGCCGGGTATTCCGGTCGCGATCGCGGCACCGGGGCGCGAGATCCTGCTCGTCGATTCGAACGGCAAGAAGGCGCGTTTCCTGCGCGAGGCGGTCCGTCGGCTCGCGCTCGCGAAGACGCGCGTCGCCGAATCGCGCGTCGAGAACGTCGAAGGCGCGTTCGACTGCATCACCGCGCGCGCGTTCGCGAGCCTCGGCGACATGCTGGACCGGGGCGGCCATCTGCTCGCGCCGGAGGGGCGCTGGCTCGCGCTGAAGGGACGGTTTCCGGACGACGAGCTCTCCGGCGTGCCGCGGGCCTTCGAGGTCGAGAAGACGATCGAGCTCGATGTGCCGGGGCTCGATGCGGAACGGCATCTCGTGGTTCTGCGACGAAAAAGGGATTTCGTCGTTCCCGCGAAGGCGGGAACCTAGCGCCCCTGCTTCGGCCGCGAAAGCGCTGGGTCCAAGCCTCCGCAGGGACGACGAAGTTCGATCGCGGCTAGAATCCCACCCCCGGCGTCGGCGCGCCGGTTTTTTCGGGGATCGGCTGCAAACGTTCATGACGCGCATCATCGCCATCGCGAACCAGAAAGGCGGAGTCGGCAAGACGACGACGGCGGTCAATCTCGCCGCCGCGCTCGCCGAGACGAAGCGCCGCATCCTGCTCGTCGATCTCGATGCGCAGGGCAACGCGACGATGGCGTCCGGCATCGACAAGCGCACCGCGAAGCCGAACGGCTGCGACGTGCTGCTCGAGGAGGCGCCGATCGAAAACGCGATCGTCGCGACCGAAGGCGGTTTCGATCTCCTGCCGGGCAGTCTCGATCTCACGGCGGCAGAGCTGAAACTGATGGATGCGCTCGCGCGCGAGTCGCGGCTCAAAGAGCAGCTCGCCAGGCTCGGCGATCGCTATCACACGATCCTCATCGACTGTCCGCCGACGCTGCACCTCCTCACGATCAACGCGCTGACCGCGGCGCAAGGCGTGCTGATCCCGGTGCAGTGCGAATACTTCGCGCTCGAAGGCCTGTCGAGCCTGCTCGACACGATCAAGGCCGTGCGGCAGCGCCTCAATCCGAAGCTCGAAGTCGAAGGCCTGCTGCGCACGATGTACGACGTGCGCAACAACCTCGGCAACGAGGTGTCGACGCAGCTCACGAAGCATTTCGGCGAGAAGGTGCTGCGCTCGATCATCCCGCGCAACATCCGTCTCGCCGAGGCGCCGAGCCACGGCAAGCCGATCAATCTGTACGATCGCGAATCGCGCGGCGCGATCGCGTATCTTGGTCTCGCCGGCGAGATGCTGCGGCGTGAGCGCATGCCGGCCCCGGCAAGCCCGGCGCCGCATTGACATAGGGTGGGCCTCGGCCCACCGCTGTTGACGATGGTGGGCCGAGGCCCGCCCTATGAAGGACACACAGTTCCATGGCGGTGAAAAAGCGCGGACTCGGACGCGGGCTCGATGCCCTGCTCGGCGGCGATGCCGAGACGGAAACATCGACAGGAAATGACGGCGAGCTGCGCACGCTGACGATCCACGCGATCCAGCCAGGTCGCTATCAGCCGCGCCACGCGATGGATCCCGAGCGCCTCGACGACCTCGCCGCGTCGATCAAGGCACAGGGCGTGATCCAGCCGGTCGTCGTGCGCGAGATCGCGAAGGATCGCTATGAGCTCATCGCCGGCGAGCGCCGCTGGCGCGCGGCGCAGAAGGCGGGGCTCGAGGAAATCCCGGCGCTCGTCAAGAGCGTACCCGACCAGGCCGTCGTCGCGATGGCGCTCATCGAGAACATCCAGCGCGAGAACCTCTCGCCGCTCGAGGAGGCACAGGCGCTGTCACGCCTGATCGGCGAGTTCGAGCTAACGCACCAGCAAACGGCCGACGCGGTCGGGCGATCGCGCGCCGCGGTGTCGAACCTCTTGCGCCTTCTGGACCTGCCCGCCGAGATCAAGCGTCTGCTCGACGAGCGCAAGCTCGACATGGGCCACGCCCGCGCGCTCGCGACGCTGCCGGAGGAGCGCGCGACGCTGCTGGCCTTGCAGGCCGCCGAGCACGCGTGGTCCGTGCGCGAGCTCGAGGAGGCCGCGCGACGAGCCGAGGCCGCGCCGAAGGGCAAGGCGGGCAAGTCGGCGCCGCGCGACCCGAACATCGCCGCGCTGGAACGCGATCTCGCCGAGAAGCTCGCGGCGCGCGTGTCGATCGTGCATGCGAAGAACGGGCGCGGCAAGCTCGTCATCCACTATCACAGCGTCGACGAGCTGGACGGCATCCTCGAACGCATCAGCTAGCTCGGGTTCGGCGGCCCGAACCATTTCAGGAACGCGTCAGCCAGTCCGGCATCGGTGCCGTCGCCGACCCACGCGACGTAGCCGTCGGGGCGAACGAGCACCGCGCCCGGTGCGGCAACGCGGCCGACGACAGGCAACTCCCACGTTCTCTCGCATTTCGCATCGATCGTACGAATGCACGCGATGGCGATCGGTTCGTCGAAAGTGAGCAGGAGCGGCTTCGCGTCGTGCAGCAACTCGAAGCTGCGGACGGGACCATCGGCGGTCGCAAGATCGAGATCCGGCATGCGACGCCCGAGCAGCGGATGCCCTTCGCCGGAGGAGTGGCGAATCGCGAGACCCGCATATTCCGCGCCCCATCGCTTGCGCGGCTCGTCCATCTGCAGCAACTCGGTCAACGCGCCGCTCAACGCTTTCGAGCGGTCGTCCGGCCGACGCAACGCGACCTGCGCCATCGTGTTCTTCAGCACGCGCGCTCCGACCGGATGCCGCTCCGAATGATACGTATCGAGCAGACTTTCGGGCGAAAAGCCACGCACGACCCGCGCGAGCTTCCAGCCGAGATTCACCGCGTCCTGGACGCCGAGATTGAGGCCTTGTCCACCGACCGGCGGATGCACGTGCGCGGCGTCGCCGGCCAGCAGCACACGCCGGTCGCGATACGTGGCGGCCTGACGCGTCATGTCGGTGAAGCGCGAGATCCACGTCGCGTTGCGGATGCCGAAGTCCGACCCGTAGATCGCCGCGAGCGCCTCTCGAACATCGCGGAAGGCCGGCTTGCCGCCGGCATGAAGCACGCTCTCGGTCAGCACCAGGCGCGCCTTGGCGCCGTCGCCGATCTTGCCGATGCCGTGGCTGCCGCTCGCGTCGTGACGGAAGCCCCACTCGGGCTCGTCGGCGAACTCGGCTTCGGCGATGAGCCAGCTCGTCGTCGCTTCCCAGCCAGGGAATTGGATGCCGGCTTTCCTGCGCACGAGGCTGCGTCCGCCGTCGCAGCCAGCGAGATAGTTCGCGCGAAGACGCGCGCCGTCGGAAAGCCCGACATCCACGCCGCTGCCGGTTTGCGTGAACTCGGCGACTTCGCGCTCGCGATAGATCGGCACGCCAAGCTCGCTGACCCATTCGGCAAGAATCGTTTCGCTCCGGTTCTGCGTCAGCGAGAGCGTGTAGTTGTGGCGCGTCGGCAGATCGCCGATGTCGATAGGCACCGGATGCACGTGCACGACCGGATACTTCCGTCCCTCGGATACGAAGCGGTCGGCAATGCCGCGCTGGTCGAGCACTTCGAGCGTGCGCGTGTGCAATCCGCCCGCGCGCGTGCCTTCAAGCGCCTGGCTCGCGCGGCGCTCGACGATCGCGACGTCGATGCCCGCGAGCGCGAGTTCGCCGGCGAGCATGAGTCCGGTGGGACCGCCGCCCACGATCACGACCTCGTGTTCTTTCGTCGTCATGGTTTCGACCTTCCTTTCCGCGAAGGCCGGCGACAGTGCCGCATGGGGCGGGGCTTACCGCAAGCGGAGCCTCGTCTATAATGTGGAAGCGGGGAAAGGGCGAAAACACCGATCCCCTCCATCTCTCCCGTCCGGACTTGCATTCCCCTGCGATTAGCCGCGCCGCGACAACGGGCTGTTCGCGAAATCGCGTGCGCTGGGGGTTTTCACTCTCGTTTTGTCCGGGCGCGCGGACGCATGCTCCTCCCCCTGCGCGAAGAACGGTCGCGCAGCGACGTTACATACCGGAGGAGCCATGAACCGCACGACCGCATCCGCGGGAACGTTGTTGGCGCTGTTCGCCGTTTCCGCGTCCGCTACCGACTACACCGTCATCGCACGCCCGAACCGCACGTTCGATCCGCCGACGCTGTCGATCAACGTCGGAGATACCGTCATTTTCAAGAACGACCCGGACGGTCCCGGTTTCCACAATGCGGAATCCGATCCCGGCGCCGTGACGCCGTTCCGCTGCGCCAACGGCTGCGACGGTGACGGCGCCGGCGGCAACGGCGACCCGGACAGCAATCTCTGGACCGCGAGCGTCACGTTCCCGACCGCCGGCACGATCGGTTATCACTGCGAAGTGCACGAAGGCTCCGGCATGGTCGGCACGATCACCGTCAACGATGTCGGCGCGCCGGTGGTCGAGGTCGATCCCGGCACGCTCGGCGCGACGGCAGAAGCGGGCACCGCCTCGGTCGTGCCGCTTTCGATCGGCAACGGCGGCGATGCCGACCTCGAATGGAACGTCGACACGGCGCCGACCGACTGCGCCACTCCCGACACCGTTCCGTGGCTTTCGCTTGCGCCGACGGACGGCGTCGTCGCGGTCGGCGATCCGGCAGCGACCGTCAACGTGACGATGGACGCGGCGGCACTCGCCCCCGGCGTCTACGACGCGAACGTCTGCGTGCACAGCAACGACGCCGCGAACGCGCTCGTCGGCGTGCCGGTCGAGTTCACGGTCACGACGCCGGACGAGATCTTCACGAACGGCTTCGAAGCAGCCCCCTGACTTGTCTGGCGGCCGCCGCCCGCTAAGATCGGCATCCGGCCCTCTCGGGGCCCAAGGTCACGAATCGATGCCGGCGACTGCAAGCCACGGCGCCGAAACCCGGTCCTCGACTGCTGTGAGCACCCGCCAGCAGCAGTTCGAGGCCCTCGTGCGCGCGCATTCCGGCGAGCTTTACCGATACGCATACTGGCTTTCCGGCGAGAGCGCGCTCGCGCAGGACCTCGTCCAGGAAACGTTCCTGCGCGCGTGGCGTTCGCTCGATTCGCTGCGCGAGACGATCGCCGCGAAGGCGTGGCTGACGACGATCCTGCGTCGCGAGCATGCGCGGCTCTACGAGCGCAAGCCGATGCCGACCACGGATCTCGCCGAGCTCGATCTTTCCGACACCGCGCCCGGCCCCGAGCGCACCGGCGAAGACGCGGTCACGCGCGCGGCGATCGCGAAGCTCGAGCCGAAATACCGCGAGCCGCTCGTGCTGCAGGTGCTCGGCGGATTCTCGTGCGAGGAGATCGCAAGGCAGCTGGGACTCAGCGAAGCCGCCGTCATGACGCAGGTATTCCGCGCGCGGCAGAAACTCAGGTCGATGCTCGAAGGCGAGGAACGCGAGGCGGAGATCCATGGACTGCCTTGAATTCCGCCGCCTCCTCGGCAGCGATCCGCGCGTGGCGGATCCGGCCGCGCGCGCCCATCTCGAAACCTGCCCGCGCTGCCAGGATGCGTTCGCGCGCGCGCAGGCGTTCGAGGCCCGGATCGCGAGCGCGCTCGCCGTGGCTGTGCCTGAAGGGCTCGCCGACCGCGTGCTGCTCGCGCAGCTGACCGCCGAGCGACAGCGGCATCGCGGCTTCCGCTACGGCTGGATCGCGCTCGCGGCCGCGGCGGCGCTCGTCGTGGCGGTCGGCCTCGTGCGCCGCGAAGGTGCGTCCGCGCGCTCGTTGCCCGATCTCGTCGTCGCGCACGTGAACGGACCCGAGCGGCCGGCGCTGGCACTGCGCGCACAGGTTCCGTCGAGCGAAGTCGAACGCGCGTTCGCCGAACGCGGCGTGCAACTCGCTTCGGTGCCGGCCGGCATCAGCTACGTGCACAAATGCCCGGTCGGCGACTACCGCACCGTGCACATGGTCATGCCGAAGGACGATCGGCCCGTCAGCGTCCTCTACGTGACGCACTACCACGCATCCGGCGTCACCGACTTCGAGCGCGACGCGCTGCACGGCCGCGAAGTGCCGATAGCGGACGGAACGCTCGTGATGGTCGCCGAAAACACATCCGCGTTCGATGCGATCGAACACGACTGGCGCGATGCGATCGAGGGATCGGCCGAGATCGCGACCGGGAGCCGCTGATCCATTCGAGTCGTGAGCCCATCGGGTGGGCCTCGGCCCGCCGCCGTCAAGCCGCTCGCAAACGGTGGGCTGAAGCCCGCCCTATGGGAATCATGCGGCGATTCCGGCGCGATCGGCGATAATCCGCGCTCCCCGCGCCGCTTCTTCGTGCCATGCCAGACCTTTCC
>DASZYR010000240.1:0-13216 GCA_035545255.1 Rhodanobacteraceae bacterium | reverse complement strand
CACGGTGGTGCTGGCGGCGGTCTTCATTCCGAGCGCGCTCCAGACCGGCACGGCCGGCGAAATCTACAAGCAGTTCGCGCTCACGATCGCGATGGCGATGGCGTTCTCGGCGTTCCTCGCGCTCGGCTTCACGCCGGCGCTCTGCGCGACGATCCTGAAGCCGCAGGACCACGAGAGCCACAACATCGTGTTCCGCGGATTCAACCGCGCGTTCGACCGGGTGCGCAGGACCTACGTCGGCCACATCGGCAGCGCCGTGACGCACGCGCCGCGCTGGATGATCCTGTTCGTGGTCATCGCGGTGCTGTGCGGATGGCTCTTCACGCGTCTGCCCGGCAGCTTCCTGCCCGAGGAGGATCAGGGCTACACGCTCGCGATCGTGCAGCTTCCGCCGGGCGCGACGTTCCAGCGCACGTCGGCGGTGATGAACCAGGTGCAGTCGACGCTCGAGAAGCAGGACGGCTTCGACGGCATGATGCGCATCGTCGGCTTCAGCTTCGTCGGCCAGGGCGAGAACGTCGGCATGGCGTTCGTGCGCCTGAAACCGTGGGACGAGCGCAAGACCACGGCCGCCGAGTTCATCCAGAGGGCGAACGGCGCGCTGCACGCGATCCGCGATGCGCAGATCTTCGTCGTCAACCTGCCGACCGTGCGCGGCCTCTCGCAGTTCGGCGGCTTCGACATGTACCTGCAGGACCGCGCAGGACAAGGCCGCGCCGCGCTCGCCGATGCGCGCAATGCGCTGCTCGCGGCGGCCGCGAAGGATCCGCTCCTCACCGGCGTGCGCCCGAACACGCTCGAGGATTCGCCGCAGCTCAGGCTCGACGTCGATCGTGTCCAGGCCCAGACGATGGGACTTTCCGTCAGCGACGTCTTCAACGCGATCCAGCTGATGTTCGCACCGGTCTACGTCAACGATTTCTTCTATCAGGGGCGCATCAAGCGCGTGACGATGCAGGCCGACGCGCCGTTCCGCATGGGCCCCGACGCGCTCGGCCATTTCTACACGCCATCGACGCTCGCCGGCACGGCTTCGGACGCGATGATTCCGCTGTCGAATGTCGTCAAGTCGACGTGGTTCACCGGCTCGCCGTCGCTGACGCGCTACAACGGCTATTCGGCCGTCGAGATCGTCGGCTCGCAAGCGCCGGGCAAGAGCTCCGGCGAGGCGATGGATGCGATCACGCGCATCGTCCAGAAGGATCTTCCGGCCGGATTCGGTTTCGACTGGACCGGCCAGTCCTACCAGGAAATCCTTTCCGGCAACGCGGCGACGCTCTTGCTCGCGCTTTCGATCGTCGTCGTGTTCCTCTGCCTCGCCGCGCTCTACGAGAGCTGGTCGATTCCGGTTGCGGTGCTGCTCGTCGTGCCGCTCGGCGTGCTCGGCGCGATCCTCGCCGCGACCTTGCGCGGCCTGCCGAACGACATCTTCTTCAAGATCGGCCTCATCACGATCATCGGCCTCGCGGCGAAGAATGCGATCCTGATCGTCGAGTTCGCCGTCGCGGAGCAAAAGGCCGGGCGCAGGCTGCGCGAAGCGGTCGTCGACGCCGCGCGGCTCAGGCTCCGGCCGATCCTGATGACCTCGTTCGCGTTCATCATGGGCGTGACGCCGCTCGCGGTTTCGAGCGGCGCCGGCGCGAACGCGCGCCACGCGATCGGCACCGGCGTCATCGGCGGCATGCTGTTCGCGACGTTCCTCGGGCTCCTGCTGATCCCGGTGTTCTACGTCGTCGTGCGCAGGCTGCTCGGCGATACGGTCGAAGGGCCGTCGAAGCCGCCGGGGCATGGCGAGGAGCCGAAGACCGGAACGCCGCGCTAGACGCGTCACCGCCGTTCCGGCGAAAGCCGGAACCCATTTTGCTTCTGGCTCTTTTCGTCGTTCGCCGACCTGCCGGAAATCAAGATCGAAATGGGTCCCGGCTTCGCCGGGACGACGGGATCGAAGGCGTTCCTTGTCCCGCCGCGCGCACTCTGTTTCAATCGCGCGCCTCATCGTTGCGCCGATTCCCATGCTCACGCTCGAACAGCAAGCGCTCAGCAAGATGTGGTTCTACCCGTTCCGCCTCGCGAGCGGCGCGGTCACGCCGACCTACGACGGCGGCGCGCTCGACGCGATCCACGCGACGCGCCTTGCGATGCTGCAGGCGGCCGTGCGCGCGGAATTCGGCGAATCGATCGCCGACCGCAGCGTCATCGACATCGCGTGCCACCAGGGCTGGTTCTCGACGAAGGTCGCGGAAATGGGCGCGCGCGACGTGCTCGCGGTCGACGCGCGCGAGGAGCACGTCGCCGACGCAACGCTGATCCGCGACGCGCTCGGCCTTCGCAACCTGCGCGTCGCGAAGTCCGACGTGCACGCGCTGACAGCGGACACGTTCGGCACGTTCGACATCGTGCTGATGCTCGGTCTCATCTACCATCTCGAGAATCCGGTCGGCGCGCTGCGCGTCGCGCGTGCGCTGACGAAGCGCCTGTGCCTCGTCGAGACGCAGATCGTGCCCGGCATGACCGGCATGGTCGACTACGGCAGCTACCGCTTCGTGCGCCCGCTCAAGGGCTCGTTCGGCATCGTCGACGAGACGGAGGAGACGCACGGTCCCGAGGCCAGCACGACCGGCATCTGCCTCGTGCCGAGCCTCGAAGCGCTGTTCTGGATCCTGCGCAAGGTCGGTTTCTCGCGCGTTGATCTCCTGCTGCCGCCGCCCGATGCGTACGAGCAGCTCCGCTACGGCAAGCGCGTCATGGTGGCGGCGTTCGTCGATTGACCGGCGATGCGGCCTGCGCCGCCCCGCGGCAGTCGCGGCGCGGGAGCAAGACAGGCGCGCCGTGCCTCTCCGTGCGATATGTGTCGCATTTCGAGGTTCTCCGACGTTCTTCTTCCTAGCATCCGCCGAGGATCGAGGGAGGCCGGGAACATGCGACGCCATCGTGAGAACCTTCGCCTTGCGCTGACGATGACGCTCGCGCTCGCGAGTGCGCCGTGCGGCGCGGCGATCACCATCGATCTTTCGTACGTCGACCAGCAATCGACGCAATTCCAGCGCTTTCGCGACTGGGTCGACCGCGCGGTCGACGGGGATCCGGACTACGGCTTCTCGGCGACCGACGCCGCGTACATGTACCGCATCACGGGCGAAGCGCAGTACGCGGCGCTCGCCGTAGAGACCGTCGAGGAACAGGTCGCCGCCGCCGAAGAAGCGATCGCGAACGGCGAGGCGCCCGAAGTCGCCGGCGATTCGTATCTCTACGTCGGCGACATGATCGGCGATCTTGCGATGACGTACGACTGGTGCGCGCCGTTCGTCACGGCCGACCAGCGCGCGCGCTGGGCCGCTTACGCCGGGCAGGCGGTCTTCAACGTCTGGAATCCGGACGCCGCAAGCTGGGGCGGACAGCCGTTCCCGTGGTCGGGCTGGTCGATCGACGATCCCGCCAACAATTATTTCTACAGCTTCCTCGAGGCGACGATGCTCTGGTCGCTCGCCGACGACAGCGCGCCGTGGATGGATTTCCTCGACACGGTGAAGATCCCGCAGCTCACCGCGTATTTCGAGGCGATCGACGGCGGCAGCCAGGAAGGCACCGGCTACGGGCTCTCGCACAAGCGATTGTTCTATCTCTACCGTCTCTGGCGCGACTCGACCGGCACCGATCTCGCGAACGCGAATCCGCACCTGACCGATTCGATCGAATGGTGGATCCACGCGACCGTGCCGACGCTCGACCGCACCGCGGCGATCGGCGATCAGGCGCGCGTCTCGGAACCCGTCATGTACGACTACCACCGCGCGCTGATGCTCGAAGCGCACTACCTCACGCAGGGCGCGACGGAAGAAGGCAACGCGTCGTGGTGGCTGCATTCGATCTCGGTGTCCGAAATGCAGAGCGGGTTCAATTTCCGCGAGGGCCTGCTTCCGGCCGGACCCGGCGGATCGCCGCCGGCCGATCTCGTGCGCCACTTCGCCGCGACCGGACATCTGTTCGCGCGCACGAGCTGGAACACCGACGCGACCTGGCTCGAATTCGACGCGGGCCCCTACGTGCAGAGCCACGCGCACCAGGACCAGGGATCGTTCACGCTCTATCGCAATACATGGCTCGCCGTGACCGAGAACATCTTCTCGCACAGCGGCATCCAGCAAGGTACCGAAGTCCACAACGTGCTGCGATTCGAGCACGGCGGCGAGATCGTGCCCCAACGCGAAGGAACCGTCTCGACGATGACGGTGACGCCCGGCGCGGGCGGCGACGTCCACGCGGTCGCCGATCTCACGCCCGCCTACGACGGCGATCCGGCGGTGCAATCGTGGCAGCGCACGATCGATTTCGACGGCGGCGCCCTGACGGTGCAGGACGACTATGCGACAGGTGCCGGCACAGCCGCCGTTTTCGAGATCAACGTGCCGGTGCGGCCGACGATCAGCGCCAACACGGCGACCGCGGGCGATCTCGGAATCACCGTGCTTTCGCCCGCCGACGCGACGCTCCGGGCCGTCGATTGGACGACGGTCGACGGCGACTACAACTCGGGCTGGCGCATCGATATCGCCGGCGGCAAAGGCCGATACGTCGTCCGGCTCGACAGCCATTCGACGTCAGGCGACGAAGTGTTCCGCGACGGCTTCGATTGATCGCCGTTGAGTGCCCCACACGGTCGTCTGCCAAATCAATCACGATACGTTGCGGACTGTCGGTTCTTACAAGCTGCGTCCTGTCTGGAGGGGCGATCTTGAATAGGAAATTCGATGTTCAGAGTCTCGGCCAACCCGGGCATCCGCAGGTTCGACATGAAGATCGATCCGGGATCGCAGAATTTTTTTGCGCGATACAGAACGCCAATCACTACACCATCCCCTTCCCCTCGGTAGGCACGACCAGCCACTTCTACGGGGTAGTCGAGGGAGCGGAAGCCTCGTAGTGAACGCGTGCCGATGACCATCCGGTCCTGTTCCGAATGGACTGGACGGCAAGCGACAGGCGTGTCGACTCAGTGCCGCGGATGTAGATATACTTTTTGAGCCACTCGCGAAACTGTCGAGCCCGATGAACAATGCTTCGCGATTCGCCGCGCAATGGTGGCAAATCCTGCTGATCGCCTTCGCCATCATCGCCGCTGTTCGCGGCATCGCACTGGTGACGCATGGCCCGCTGCTGGCGTTCGCCAACAACTATGACCAGATTCGCGAGCTTGCATGCTTGGACATCGGTCCCTGGCGTCCCGGCATCAACGCAGGCGTCGCCAATCCCGTGGCGCCACTTTCGAGATTCTCGTTTCAGCCTCTGTCGCGCGACGCGTGCGTCTGGACGACCGACCTCGCATTGACGGCGCCAGTCGTGATCGCATGGCGCGTTGCCGAGGCGTTCGGCGGCGGTTCGATACACTCGGTTCGGCTCGTGGCCGAGTTTCGTCTCCTGCTTTGGTTCGCTGCCGCGTTCTGGGCAACGCACGGTTTTCTCCGCGCCGGGAGATCCGATGTGGCTGTCGCGCATCTCGCGTGGCTTTCCTTCATAGGCATGGACCCCGCGAACACGTTGTATCTTGCAACGTTCTACTCCGAGCCCGCAGCAGTTTTCTCCCTTTACCTGGCCGTCGTCGCGGCCACCGTCGCGGTTCTAAGACCGACGACAAACGCGTTGCTGCTCGCAGCTGCCGGCGGGTTCGTTCTGGCCGGCAGCAAGCTGCAACATCTGATGCTGCCGATATTGATTGGCGCGTGCTTTCTCGCTGCCGGCGGCCGCGCATCAAGAAAAGCAGCACTCGCGCTCTTCGTCGGCGGCGCGCTCGGATGCGCTTTGCAGATCGGCAACCAGACGCGCGACACCTGGATGATCCGGGATGTAGCGATGATCAACCGGATGGATTACGTGTTGACGGTGCTCCTGGAAGACACGAGCGATCGGGCTCGCGTCGTCCGCGCCCTCGCTCTCGACGACGAATGTCTATCGCATCACGGCAAGAACGTGTTTGAGATCGAGATGCCGTCCGAGCAGGCATGCCGCAACAATGCCGAATGGCGAAAGGCGACGATGTGGTGGCTCTTGCTTTCGGACCCCGCTGCGATGTTCCGTGCCGCCGCACGCGTCCCTGTCCTGTTGCTGCCGTGGCTACCCGAAAAGCTTGGCGTCGTGGAAGGAAAAATCAACGGACGCTTGCCTTCCTCGAACCCGAGCATCGCTTCGCTTCTCGGCGCGAGCACATCGGCCGCTGCTGTCATATTGCTGATGCCATGGCTTGTCCTGCTCGCCAGCTGCATTCGCCGCGGATTTCCGCTGGCGCGCACGTTCGCGCTTGTATGCGCCGTCGGATCCGCCAGCGTCTGCGCCGTTGCACTGCTCGGCGACGGAACCGCGGATTTCGACAAGCACGCGCACCTCGCACCGAGTCTCGCGCTCAGCAGCCTCCTTGTGCCTCTTGCGGGACTCGTGAGCCGACTGTCCAAGAGAACCGCGCCTGTGGATCCGATCAGTGCGGCCATCGAATCCGACCTCGCGCGTATCGGCGAACAGTGACGACCGGGTAGTGGTTCGGCGCGCTCAGCGCACGCCAGTCTCGTTGCGCGCGATTACGAGCCGCTGGATCTCGCTCGTGCCTTCGTAGATCTCGGTGATCTTCGCGTCGCGGAAGAAGCGCTCGAGCGGCATCTCCTTCGAATAGCCCATGCCGCCGTGGATCTGCACGGCCTGGTGCGTCACGAACATCGCGGTCTCCGACGCGAAGAGCTTCGCGACCGAGGCTTCCGTCGAGAAGCGGCCGCCGTTCTTCTCGGTCTCGCCCTTGAGGAACGCGGCGCGCAGCGTCAGGAGCGTCGCGGCGTCGAGACGGCTCTTCATGTCGGCGATCTTGGCCTGGATCATCTGGAACGAACCGATCGGATGGCCGAACGCCTTGCGCTCGCGCACCCATTCGAGGCTCGCTTCGTAGGCTGCGCGCGCAAGGCCGACCGCCTGCGAGGCGATGCCGATGCGGCCGGCGTCGAGCACGCCCATCGCGATCGCGAACCCCTTGCCTTCAGGGCCGAGCAGGTCTTCCTTCGCGCAAACGTAGTCGGCGAACTCGATCTCGCACGTCGCCGACGCGCGGATGCCGAGCTTCGGCTCGGTCTTGCCGGCGTGGAAACCGGGCTTCGCCGTGTCGATCAGGAACGCCGACACGCCCTTCGCGCCGACGCCGGGCGTCGTGATCGCGAACAGCACGATGTATTTCGCGACCGGGCCCGATGTGATCCAGCTCTTCTTGCCGTTGATGACGTAATCGCCGTCGGCATTCTTCGTCGCGCGCGTGTGCATCGCCGACGCGTCCGAGCCCGACTGCGGCTCGGTCAGGGCGTACGCGCCGATCGCCTCGCCCGACGCGACGGCGCGCACGTATTTCTGCTTCTGCTCTTCGGTGCCGTACTTCAGGATGCCGTTGCAGTAGAGCGAGTTGTTGACCGACATGATCGTCGAGTGCGCGCAGTCGGCTGCCGCGATCTCGATCATCGCGAGCGCGTACGCAACGGGATCGAGCCCCGCGCCGCCGTATTCGTGCGGCACCTCGATACCCATGAGGCCGAGCTGGCCCATTTCCCTGATGTTGTCGAGCGGAAACTCGCCGGACTTGTCGAACTCGGCCGCGACCGGCGCGATGCGCTTCTGCGCGAAATCGCGCGCGATCGACTGGATCGAGAGCTGCTCTTCGGTGTAGCGGAAATCCATGGCGAGGCTCCTGGCATGAAAAAGCGCACCAATTTTCGTCATTCCGGCGAGAGCCGGAATCCATCTTGCTTCCCGACCAAGATCAAGATGGATACCGGCTTTCGCCGGGACGACGAGAATGGGCCGCCAATTTTACCGGTTCCGGGTTGCGCGCGTGCGGACGCGGCTTTTCAGCGCAACGGCTCGGCGAAACTGCACGGCTTGCCGCGCACGCGCCGATCGAGCATCCACGGCAGCAGCTCGGGCTCCGCGTACGCGCGATGCCAGATCACGTGATCGCCTTCGGGATACTCGGTATAGCGCGGATACCCGCCCATCGCGCGCAGCGCGCGCACGACCGCGCGCGATCCGACCATTGCGCCGCCGTAGCCGGTCTCGACGTTCGTGTCGTTGTCCTTGCCGCCGTGGAAGATCCACTCGGGCACGTCGCGGATCGTCGAAAGGCCGGCGAGCTCGGTCATGCCGGACATCGGCACGCCAGCCGCGAAGCACCGGGGCCAGGTCTTGAGCGCATCCCAGACGCCGGTGCCGCCGTCGGAGATCCCGGTCAGGATCACGCGGCGCGGATCGATCGGCCAGCGCGCGAGCGCATCGCGCACGACGGCTTCGACGCGCGCGGGCGGCCAGTACGCTCCCGTCGTCTGCGGCGCTGCGTAGACGAGCGGAATGCCGCCGTCGATCGCCTGGTCGATCAGCTCCATCGAGCCGTTGCCGTAGCCGTCGAGCTGCGATTCGTTGTCGGTGCCGTCCTGCCAGTCGCCGTGCAGGAAGACGATCAGCGGCAGGCGTTCCTCGCCGCGGCGGCCCGGCGTCTCGATCGCGCGATACGGCACGGCCGAGGCATCGCGAGTCCTGTACTTGCCGAGCTCGGCGTCGTCGACCGCGCGCGCGCGCGCCGCGCCCAACACGGCGCAGAGGAAGACGATCGCAAGGAAACATCGCACGTGAAACGCCATCGATGCCGGCGAGCATAGCGGCCCCCGCCCCGGCCTCGCACCCGCCGCGCCGTTGACCTCGACGCGCGCGGCCGCTACGCTTGCATTTATCTTTCGATCAAGATAAAGCGATAAAAACACTCCGATGCTCGATCTTGCCGCCACGTCGGCGTTGCTGCGGCTCCTGTCCGACCCGACGCGCGTGCGTCTGCTCGCGTTGCTCGAGCGCGAGGAGCTGACCGTCGCCGAGCTGTCGGCGGTCCTCCGGCTGGCGCAGCCGCGCGTATCGACGCATCTTGCCAAGCTCAAGGAAGCCGCGCTCGTGCGCGATCGGCGCGCCGGCGTTTCGTCGTACTACCGCTACAACACCGAGATCGATCCGCGCGAGAACGCGTTGCTGGTCGCGCTGAAGGAGGGCATCGACGACGCGCTGCTCCACGATGACGAGACACGCCTGCCCGGCGTGCTCGCCAAGCGCGCGCGTGCCGAAGGCTGGGCCGACACGGTCGCCGGCGACATGGAGCGCCACTACTCGCCCGGCCGCACCTGGGAAGCGCTCGCGCGCGGGATGCTCCAGCTCGTCGAGACCGGCGACGTGCTCGACATCGCTTCGGGCGACGGCGTGCTTGCCGAGCTGCTGGCGCCGCGAGCGCATTCGATCGTCTGCGTCGATGCCAGCGAGCGCGTCGTCGCCGCGGCGCGCGAACGCCTCAAGCCCTTCGCGAACGTCGAGGTGCGCACCGGCGACATGCACGCGCTCGATTTTCCGGCGAAGCGCTTCGATCTCGTGCTGCTGCTGCACGCCCTCACCTGTTCCGAGAAGCCCGCCGTCGTGGTCGCCGAAGCCGCGCGCGTGCTGCGCAAGGGCGGGCGCCTGCTCGCGATGACGCTCGGCAAGCACGCGCACAAGACCGCCGTCGAGCCGTTCGATCATCGCAATCTCGGCTTCAGGCCCGAGGAGCTTCGCGAGCTCGCGCGCGCGGCGAAGCTCGAAGTCGTCACCTGCGAGCGCCTGACGCGCGAGCGCCGCCCGCCGCATTTCGAAGTGCTGAGCCTTTTCGCGAGGAAGCCGTGAGACCCGATCTTCCCTGGCTCCATCCCGAGCGCGCAAAGGCGCTGCTCGACGCGCTCGCCAAGCGGATCCTCGTCATCGACGGCGCGATGGGCACGATGGTGCAGAGCTATCGCCTCGACGAAGCGGACTATCGCGGCGAGCGCTTCGCCGACGGCTTCGATCGAGCGCACGAGCCGGCGCGCGACGCAGGCGCGAATCCCGGCATCGACCTCAAGGGCAACAACGACCTGCTGACGCTGACGCGGCCCGACGTGATCTTCGCGATCCACGCGGCGTACCTCGAAGCCGGTGCCGATCTCGTCGAGACGAACACGTTCAACGCGACTTCGATCAGCCAGGCCGACTACAAGCTCGAGCATCTCGTGCGCGAACTGAACCGCGAAGGCGCTCGTCTCGCGCGCGCGGCGTGCGACGCGGCCGAAGCGAAGACACGCAAAGAAAATGGATATGAAAAGCCGCGCTTCGTCATCGGCGTGCTCGGTCCGACCAGCCGAACGGCGTCGATCAGTCCCGACGTCAACGATCCTGGCCATCGCAACACGAGTTTCGACGAGCTGCGCGATGCGTATCGCGAAGCGGCCGAAGGCCTCATCGACGGCGGCGCGGACGTGCTGATGGTCGAGACGATCTTCGACACGCTGAACGCCAAGGCCGCGCTCTACGCGATCGACGAAGCATTCGAGGCGCGGGGCGCGCGATTGCCGGTCATGATCTCCGGCACGATCACCGATCTTTCCGGCCGCACGCTGTCGGGCCAGACGGCCGAGGCGTTCTACGCGTCGATGCGTCATGCGCGACCGCTCTCGATCGGACTCAACTGCGCGCTCGGCGCGGCGGAGCTTCGCCAGTACGTCGACGTGCTCGCGAGCATCGCATCGTGCTGCGTCAGCACGCATCCGAACGCGGGCCTGCCGAACGCCTTCGGCGAATACGACGAGACGCCGGCGCACATGGCCGCGATCGTCGGCGAGTTCGCGCACTCGGGACTCGTCAATCTCGTCGGCGGCTGCTGCGGCACGACGCCCGCGCACATCGCGGCGATCGCGGCCGCGGTACGGGGCGTCGCGCCGCGCGCGTTGCCGTCCGCTCCCGCGGACCTTCGCGCCGCATGAACGGAACCTCGCCCGTTTGCGCGCTTTTCCCCCTCTCCCGCCTGCGGGAGAGGGCTGAGGTGAGGGCAAGCCGGTTCACCGCCCCACTCTTTCGTTTCGCACGTGCGCGCGCCGCGCGCGAACCCCTCATCCCAACCCTTCTCCCGCAAGGGGAGAAGGGCTAAAGCGCGCAAGATCGAAGACATTGGACATTTCATCGCCCCGCCACACGCGCCTCTCCGGCCTCGAGCCGCTCGTCATCACGCCCGATCTCCTGTTCGTCAACGTCGGCGAGCGGACGAACGTCACCGGCAGCTCGCAGTTCCGCAAGCTCATCAAGGACGACCGCTACGCCGAAGCCGTCGATGTCGCGCGCCAGCAGGTGATGAGCGGCGCGCAGATCCTCGACGTCAACATGGACGAGGGTCTGATCGATTCCGAGGCCGCGATGACGCGGTTCCTGAACCTCATCGCGTCCGAGCCCGACATCGCGCGCGTCCCGGTCATGGTCGACTCGTCGAAGTGGAGCGTGATCGAAGCCGGCCTCAAGTGCCTGCAGGGCAAGGGCGTCGTCAACTCGATCTCGCTGAAGGAAGGCGAAGACGTCTTCGTCGAGCACGCTCGCAAGGTGCTGCGCTACGGCGCAGCCGCCGTCGTCATGGCATTCGACGAGGAAGGCCAGGCCGATACCGCGGCGCGCAAAGTCGCGATCTGCACGCGCGCGTATCGCATCCTGACCGAAGAGGTCGGTTTTCCGCCCGAGGACATCATCTTCGATCCGAACATCTTCGCGATCGCGACGGGCATCGAGGAGCACGACAACTACGCGGTCGACTTCATCGAGGCGACGCGCGTCATCAAGGCGACGCTGCCTCATTGTCACGTCTCGGGCGGCGTCTCGAACGTCTCGTTCTCGTTCCGCGGCAACAATGTCGTGCGCGAGGCGATCCACTCGGTGTTCCTCTACCACGCGATCCGCGCCGGCATGGACATGGGCATCGTCAATGCCGGCGCGCTGCCGATTTATGACGATCTGGACGTCGAGTTGCGCGAGCGCGCCGAGGACGTCGTGCTGAACCGGCGCAGGGATTCGACCGAGCGGCTCCTCGAAATCGCGGAGCGCTACAAGAAGGGCAGGCAGGCAGGCGCAGAGGCGAAGGAGGAGAAGTGGCGCCAGCTGCCCGTGCGCCAGCGGCTTGCGCACGCGCTCGTGCACGGCATCGACGCGCACGTCGAACTCGACACCGAGGAGGCGCGACGCGAATCGACGCGACCGCTCGATGTCATCGAAGGGCCGCTGATGGACGGCATGAACGTGGTCGGTGACCTCTTCGGCGCCGGCAAGATGTTCCTGCCGCAGGTCGTGAAGTCGGCGCGCGTCATGAAGAAGGCCGTCGCCTACCTGATCCCGTTCATCGAGGAAGAGAAGGCGCGCACCGGCGAGACCGCGAAATCGAACGGCAAGATCGTCGTGGCGACGGTCAAGGGCGACGTGCACGACATCGGCAAGAACATCGTCGCGGTCGTGCTCCGCTGCAACAACTTCGAGGTCGTCGATCTCGGCGTCATGGTGCCGGCGCAGAAGATCCTCGATACGGCGCGCGCCGAGAACGCGGACATGATCGGGCTTTCCGGGCTCATCACGCCTTCGCTCGAGGAGATGAGCCATGTCGCGAAGGAGATGCAACGTCAGGACTTCCACGTGCCGCTCCTGATCGGCGGCGCGACGACGTCGCGCGCGCACACGGCACTCAAGATCGAGCCGCACTACAAATCGCCGACGGTCTGGGTCAAGGACGCTTCGCGCGCGGTCGGCGTCGCGCAGTCGCTGATCTCGAAGGAACTCGTCGACGGATTCCTCGCGCGCGTGCGTGCCGAGTACGCCGAGATCCGCGAGCGGCACAAGGATCGCGGCGGCGCGAAGAAACTCGTCGCGCTCGCGCGCGCTCGCGCGCAGCGCTTCGACGGCGACTGGACGAACTACGTGCCGCCGCGGCCGAACACGCTCGGTGTCGTCGCGTTCGACGAGTATCCGCTCGCCGAGCTCGTCGAATGCATCGACTGGACGCCGTTCTTCAGCGCCTGGGAACTGTCGGGAAGGTTTCCGGCGATCCTCGAGGACGCGGTCGTGGGGCCGCAGGCGACCGAGCTCTATCGCGACGCACGCGCGATGCTCGACAGGATCGTCGCCGAGAAATGGCTGACGGCGCGCGGCGTGATCGGATTCTGGCCGGCGCACTCGGTCGGCGACGACGTCGTGCTGCTTTCACCTCTCCCGCAAGCGGGAGAGGGGTTCAACGTCGCGCTGCATTTCCTCCGTCAACAAGCCGACAAGCCGGCCGAGCGCCCGGACTTCTGCCTCGCCGACTTCATCGCGCCGAAGGAATCCGGCCGCCACGACTGGATCGGCGCGTTCG
>DASZYR010000239.1:0-2730 GCA_035545255.1 Rhodanobacteraceae bacterium | reverse complement strand
AAGCAAATGGGTCCCGGCTTTCGCCGGGACGACGGGACGACGGCGTGAGGGCTTACAAAACCGGGTCGTCCGAATCGTCGCGGAACAGGAGATCCGGCACGTGCATGACGATGCAATGCATCGCGCCGGCGAGATCGATGATGCCGCTGCAGTCGACCGCGATGACGTCGCTGCCGGGGAGCGCCTCCTGGTACGTCGCGAGCGCCTTCGCGTTCTCCGTGTCGTAGCCGTCGAAACGGCAGATCAACACGACCTGATTCACGATGACCGAATTCGTGTACGTGTAGTGCGTGCCGAGCGTGTTCCAGCCCGGCGTCCGGTAGACCGTGTATCCGCGCGAGGCAAGCTCGGCGGCCGCGCCGTCGGTGACGGTCTTCGGCACGCCGCCGCCTTCGGCCGCGCCGTATTGTCCGATCAGCACCTTCGAATCGGCGAGCGGCAGCATCCACATGTCGATGTGCTGCGTCGAGTCGTAGCTCGTCGGAAACGGATCGAACAGCGTGACGTCGAGGCCTTCGTAGGCGCGGAAATCGTCGATGATCTCGTCCTCGGTCACGCCCGGATTCTCGTTGACGACGAGCCGCGTCATGAACGCCTCGCGATCGCGGAACAGGTGGAAATTTCCGCCGCCGTGCACGAGCGGCAGCTCGTAGACCGGCTCGCCCCAATCCGCGCCGATCACACCGGGAATGGCATCGTCGTGCGGGCGCGGCCGGTTGTAGATGTGATCGACGATGCCGCGGGTGCCCTGATGCTCGATGAAGCGCGGGCCGTAGTCGCGAATCCAGACGCTGTCCGTCGCCGCGACGATGAAATGCACGTGCGAGAGATCCGCTCCGCCGCCGGACAACACGTTCTCCGCCGACGTCGCCTCGCTCGTCGAGTCGGCGACGACCCAGACGTCCGACGGCGGATCGGCCGTCGTCAGAGGCACGGCCATCGCCGTGTGCAGCGCATTGAATCCGCCCCAGCTGATCAGGATGCCGGCGGTCGGCTCGTACTCGGCGATCGCGCGCACATGTCCGCCGGGCGCGTCGGCGGGTGCGAGCGGCGGCACGAAGCGCGGCACGCGCTCGAACGGCGCGAGGCCGCGCGGCAGGACGGAAACGTCGTCGTGCAGCGTCGCGAGATAGGCCGGATCGGCCTCGCGCGGAGGCGCGTGTGCCTGTGCGAGCGGCAAGAACGGAAGGACCGCCAGCAACGCGGCGAATCGGCGCGCGATCATTGTCGTCCCCCGAGCCCAAAGCGACACAGGGTAGCGTCGGACCCGGCGCGTTCCAAGCGCGGTTTGCGCGACCGCCGCGATGACGGACAATACGCGTCCTCCTCGCACGATCCCCGACGCCATGGAACACGCCGCGCAGCAACGTCTCGAAACCGAGCTCGAATCGATCCGCGAGCAGGGTCTTTACAAATCGGAGCGGATCATCACGACGCCGCAGTCGTCGGCGATCCGCACCGCCGACGGACGCGAGGTGCTGAATTTCTGCGCGAACAACTACCTCGGGCTCGCCGATCATCCCGGCGTGATCGCCGCCGCGAAGGAAGCGCTCGATACCCATGGCTTCGGGCTCGCCTCGGTGCGCTTCATCTGCGGCACGCAAGACCTGCACAAGCAGCTCGAGGCGACGATCTCGAAGTTCTTCGGCACCGACGATGCGATCCTCTACACGAGCTGCTTCGATGCGAACGGCGGTCTGTTCGAGACGATCCTGAACGAGGAAGACGCGGTCATCTCCGACGCGCTGAACCACGCCTCGATCATCGACGGCATCCGCCTCTGCAAGGCCGAGCGCCGCCGTTACGCGAACGGCGACATGGCCGAGCTCGAGAAGCATCTCGCCGAGACGCAAGGCAGGCGCACGCGGCTCATCGCGACCGACGGCGTGTTTTCGATGGACGGCTACATCGCCAGGCTCGACGAGATCGTCGCGCTCAAGAAGAAATACGACGCGCTGCTGATGGTCGACGACTCGCACGCGACGGGCTTCGTCGGCCCGACCGGACGCGGCTCGGCCGAGCTCCACGGCGTCATGAAGGACGTGGACGTCTTTACGTCCACGCTCGGCAAGGCGCTCGGCGGCGGTTCGGGCGGATTCACGACGGGCAGCCAGGCGATCATCGATCTGTTGCGCCAGCGCTCGCGGCCGTACCTTTTCTCGAACACGCTGCCGCCGCCGCTCGTGGCCGCATCGATCAGGGTGTTCGAGATGCTCTCCTCTTCGACCGCGCTCCGCGACAAGGTCAACGACAACGCGCTCTATTTCAGGAAGCGCATGACCGAAGCCGGATTCGACATCCGGCCGGGCACGCATCCGATCGCGCCCGTGATGCTCCACGACGCGAAGCTCGCGCAGGCGTTCGCGAAGGCGCTGCTCGAAGAGGGCATCTACGTGATCGGCTTTTTCTATCCGGTCGTGCCGCAGGGCCAGGCGCGCATCCGCACGCAGATGAGCGCAGCGCATACGCGCGAGCAGATCGATCGCGCCGTCGCGGCGTTCGTCAAGGTCGGGCGCGAGCTCGGCGTGCTGAAGGGCTGACGCCGCGCTGCGCGATTCGAAGCGCGGCTTCGTCCGCTTCGCTTTGCGCTCGGCTCGCTCGCAGGCGCCGAGCTAACGCTGGGCCGTGCGCCGCGTCGCGTCGTTTCTGGTGTCGTCGGGCTCGGGCTCGCGTCGCGGCGCTGCACGGAGCGATTCGCCCCTCCCCATCGCCGCGATGATGCCGGCCGCG
>DASZYR010000238.1:0-4785 GCA_035545255.1 Rhodanobacteraceae bacterium | reverse complement strand
GATGTAGCAGTCCGGACGTGCGTCGAAGCGCGCTGATTCGATCAGAACGTTGCGCTCGACGCCGATCTGCACGTTGTCGATGCCCATGCGCTCGCATTCGGACAGCGAGACGCAGAAGTCGATCTTGCCGTCGATCAGCATGTCGTGCAGCTCGTGCACCTCGGCCTTGATCGTCTGGCAGGTCAGGCGCGGATTCGCGCGGAGCAGGACGCCGAGCGCCGGCACGACGACCGAGCGGAGCGCCGACGAGAACGCCGCGATGCGGAAGAATCCCGCGATCCCGCCGGCCGCGCGCTTGTCGCCGACGAGGCTGTCGAGGACTTCCTGCTCCTGATGCTCGATGCTCGCCGCGTAGCGTTGCAGGATGCGGCCCGATTCGGTCAGCTCGAGGCCGCCGCGCAGGCGCAGGAACAGCGCCTGTCCGAGCGTCTCCTCGAGATTCTGGATGCGCTTGGTCAGCGCCGGCTGCGTGATGTGCAGGAACTCGGCCGCGCGCGAGAAGTTGAGCTCGCGCGCCAGCACCATGAACGATTCGATCTGGGCGGATGGCAGCCGACTGGTCACGCGTGCGTCCCCTCGCAGCACCGCCACTATAACGCGGAGTTATCGCGCGATCACGCGCGGGCATCATGATAACGGCCTTGCATCGCGCGCTGAGGACGTTTCATTGGACGCGGCCGTTGCCGCGAGGCATCGTCGGCACCGGAGTAGTGAAGGAGCGAACGGAGATGCTGAGAGCCGTCATCGACTGCGATCCGAGGCGGGATCGTGGGCCCGCCGGTCGTCGCGAAGCGCTCGACGCGGCGCGCCAGAGCCGCTATGCGGTGCAATTGCGACGCTGGGTGCAGGAGCGCCTGCCGGCGGGCACGAAGGCCGCGATCGACGCCGCCGAATGGATTCGCGATGCGCTCGGCCGCGTGGCCGGCGTCGAATCGAACCCGGCGCTGGAAGAGGGGAGTCTTCTCGTCCGGTTGCGCGCGCGCCTGCTCGCGGACGACGCCGCGCTCCGGGCCGATCGCGCGCGGCCGTCTTCGCGCGTCGAGCAGCTCGTCGGCGGGGATCGCCTAGAAGCGTGGGAAAACGCGCTCGCGCGCATGCCGCGACGCCAGCGCGAGCTGGCCATCCTGCGGGTCGAGTTCGGCCTCGGTTACGACGAGATCGCCACGGAAACGGCGACGCCGACGGCGGTCGCGCGGGCGGAGACCGTCAACGCGCTCGCCGCGCTGATCGACGCGCTCGGGACGAACGCCGGCACGCGTCGCGCGGCCTGAATTTTCCGGTCCGAGCCTCGCGGTCAGCGCGGCGCGCGATAGCCGCCGCGCACGCCGCGCGGCGACATCACGAGCTGCCAGAGCTGGTCGCGGCGCGCGCGGAACACGGCAGCCGACGCCGAGAGATAGAAACGCCACATGCGGCGGAAGCGCTCGTCGTAGCGCGCCTCGAGCATCGGCCACGCGCGCTCGAAGTTCGCGCGCCAGGCCATCAGTGTCAGATCGTAGTCGGCGCCGAAGTTGTGCCAGTCCTCGGTGACGAACACGCCTTCGCTTGCGGCCGCGATCTGCTCGGCCGACGGCACCATCGAGTTCGGGAAGATGTATTTCGCGATCCAGGGATCGGTGTGGTTCGACGAGACGTTCGAGCCGATGCAGTGCAGGACGAAGAGGCCGTCCTCGGCCGTGCAGCGCCGTGCGACGTCGAAATAGGTGGCGTAGTTCTTCACGCCGACGTGCTCGAACATGCCGATCGAGAACACGCGGTCGAACTTCTCGTCGAGCGTTCGGTAGTCGGCGAGCCGCACCTCGATCGGAAGTCCGCGGCCGATCTCGCGCGCGTAATCGGCCTGCTCGTGCGAGACGGTGACGCCGACGCCCGAGACGCCGTAGCGTTCCGCGGCGAGCTTCAGCGCCTCGCCCCAGCCGCAGCCGATGTCGAGCACGCGCATGCCGCGCTCGAGGCCGAGCTTCCTGAAGATCAGCTCGAGCTTGGCCTCCTGCGCCGCGTCGAGATCGCGCGCTTCCTTCCAGTAGCCGCAGCTGTAGACGAGGCGCTTGCCGAGCATGGCCTGGAAGAGATCGTTGCCGAGATCGTAGTGCCGCTCGCCGATCACGTAGGCGCGGCGTCCGCGCTGAAGATTGAGGAAGCGCGACTTGACGTAGAGCCAGGCGTCCTCGAAGCCGCCGACGCGCTCGTCCAGGCGCGTGTCGAGCAGGCGGAACAGGAATCCGTCGAGATCGTCGGCGTCCCACCAGCCGTCCATGTACGCCTCGCCTAGCCCGAGCGAGCCGTGCGCGAGCACGCGCGAATAGAACGCCGGATCGTGCACGCGGATGTCGCTCGGCGCGTCGCCGTCGACGTGGACGCCGGCGAGATTCAACAAGGATTCGATGCGCGCCTTCGCGTGCGTTCCCGGCATCGGCTTGCCCCTGACGAGTCGCGTGACCCAAGGATAGCGGCTGCGCGCCGCGGGTTGGAGTCCGAAGTTCACAGGTTTACTTCGGCCGAGGCGGCCGCCCGGGCGGGTAGCTCGTCCTTCGGCAGCAGATGGCGCGGCATGAAGAACGCGTTCGCGATCAGCGTCGGCGCGACCGCGCTGCCGACGACGGTCGCGACGACGAACGAATACTGGCTCTGGTCGATGATGCCGTGCGCGTAGCCGTAGAGCGCGCTGATGCTGCCGAACGTGAGTCCGGTCGACATCATCAGCGTCGTATACGTGGCTTCCGGATGCGGCTGCCGATAGAGCTTCGTGACCGGGAACACGCCGCCGAACTTCGTGACCATCTTCGCGACCAGCAGGATCACGAACACGAGCGGGGCCGCCGCGAGCGCGGCCAGCGAGACGAACGAGCCCGCGCGGATGAAATAGAACGGCGTCAGGAGGCCGAGCGTCAGCGTGCGCAGGCGGCGGATCAGCGCGTGATCCTTGCCGACCGTTCCGGCGAGGATCATGCCGACGATGTACGCCGGCAGCACCGGCTCGCTGCCGGACCAGAGCGCGAGCGCGCCGAGCGCGAACAAGACGAACATCAGGAACTTCGCTTCGAGCTCCGAAGGGCGGTCGCCGTAGCGGCGGAAGAAGCGCGGCGTCAGCCACGGCAGGATCACGAACGCGGCGACGCTGACGCTGACGAACACGAGCGTCCTCATCGTGAACGGCGCGAACAGAAGTCCGAGCGCGATCACCGTCGCGAGATCGTTGACGAAGCACGCGGCGAGGATGCCCTTGCCGTACGCGGTGCGATTGAGCCCGAGCTCGAGCATGACTGCGTAGACGACCGCGACCGACGTCGTCGAGAGCGCGACGCCGGTCAGCCAGCTCGCCTGCGCGCTCCAGTGCAAGACGTAGTACGCGACCGCCGCGCAGCCGAGGAACGGCGCGAAGAAGCCGACGAGGCCCATCACGCTCGCTTCCTTCCAGTTGCGCCGGAGTTGCGCCGGATCGAGCTCGACGCCGGCGAGGAACGTCAGCAGCACCGCGCCGATCGAGGACAGGAACTTGATCCAGCCGTCGTCGGTGCCGAGGAAGTGCGCGCCGAGCAGCGCGCCGATCACGAGCTGCGCGACCGTCCCGACGATGATCTCGCTCATCGCCGTCGCGACGCGGAGCCAGATCGAAAGCAGCGTCGCGACCAGCGCGAGGCCGATCCATATCGAGGCGAGCACGTAGACGTCGGTCATCGCGCGCGCCCCGACGTGTCGTCGTCGCGGTCGGCTTCGTCGATGATGCCGAACTCGGCCGGAAAGCGCGCATAGAAGAGATGCGCGCCGTCCTCGCGCACGATGCCGAGCAGCTCGTCCGCTTCGCGCTCGGTCACGATGAACTCGACGAGCACGGTCAGCTGTCCCGCGAGCTCGAAGAAGTGCTGCTCGGACAAGACGCCGTGCCTTCCGAACCCCGCCATCGCGCGGAACGCCGAGCCGCCGTGGATGCCGCGCTTCTTCGCCTCTTCGAGCAGCCACTCGTAGAGCAGCATGCCGCGATGCTTCTGGTTCTCGTGCACGTAGAAACGCAGCGACCAGCCTTTCATCGAAGTTCTCCTCATTTCACGGGCGCAGCGCGACGCGCACGAGGCCGATGCCGGCGAGCGTCATCAGCAGCGAGCCGGCGAGGTGGGTGACGATGATGGCGACGGTCCAGCCGTATTGCTGGCGCAGGAAAAGCGTCACCGTCTCGGCCGAGAACGTCGAGAACGTCGTGAGGCCGCCGAGGAAACCGGTCGTGATCGCGAGGCGCCAGGCGATCGGGAGCGTCTCGTAGTGCGCGAACACGCCGAGCGCGAGGCCCATCACGAGCCCGCCGACGAGATTCGCCGCGAGCGTGCCGAGCGGCAAGGCCGGCAGGATCGGATTCAGCGCGATGCCGAGCAGCCAGCGCGCGACGGCGCCGGCGAATGCGCCGAAGCCCACGGCGAGGAACGAGACGAGATTCATGGCGCTCCCGGGTCTTCTGGATCGAGCCGGAAACGGGCGGTACGAGCGGGAAGCCGCGTTGGAGCGCCGCGGATGCCGATGCGTACCCCCGTCTCCGGGAGTTGCGTCAGGCATCATCAGCCTTGCGGCGGTTCGAGGAGAATGCCATCTCCTGAATTGCAACGTTATGCTAGCGCAATCCGCGCGGACGCGCCAAGCGGCCGCTTTCCCGGGATTTCCCGCATCCGATGACAGTCGACGTCCCTCCGCGCCGGCGCCGGCTGGCGCCGCTGCTCGCCGCGCTCGCGATGTTCGGGCCGTTCTCGATCGACACGATCTTCCCGGCGTTTCCGGCGATCGCGCGCGATCTCGACG
>DASZYR010000237.1:0-2370 GCA_035545255.1 Rhodanobacteraceae bacterium | reverse complement strand
TCAGGTTGGTCAAGCCCGAGAGGGACGGGATCGAGCCGGTAAGTTGATTGTCATCGATGTCGAAGTATTCGAGGCTTGCCAAACCTGCCAACGATGGAATCGGGCCGGTGAGCTGGTTGGTGTCCACATCGAAATTTTGCAGATTCGTCAGGCCGGTCAGCGTCGGGATCGAGCCACCGATCTGGTTGTCGTAGACGACGAAGTTTTGCAGATAGGGAAGGCCGCTGAGGCTCGGAGGCAGCTGGCCGGTGAGTCCATTGTTACTTAGGTCGATTCCGGAGACGTGTTCCTGGCCCTGCGCGTCGGTGACGCAGGTGACGCCGTGGCTGCTGCATTCGTCGTAGTCGCTCGGCGGCAAGCCCCAACCCCACCGAACGGTCCACGTCGGACCGCCGGTTCCGCTATAGATCGCATCGAGCACGGCCCGCTCGGACGCAGGAACGTTCGCCTTCGCGTCGATCGCGCCGAGCGCGATCAGCAAGCCGGCGCAGAGCCGGAGGGTCGATGGGAGAGAGAAGAATCCTTTTGTGTTCGTGAGGTAGGGCATGGCGGCCTCGAGGTTGGTTCGTGGGTCGCTCTTTCCTACGAGAACGCATCGGAAAGCGGACATCGCCATCCGGCGGGAGCGGGTCCGTCGAAGCGTGCCGTCCGGACAACAGTTGCCGGAAGCGTCGCGGGAGGCGTTATAGTCGCCGCCGCATTTCGCAAACCGGGAATCGCCGCCGTGGAAAACTCGATGAGCACGCTCTCGGCGGGCCTCCTCTTGTTCCTCATCATGGATCCGCTCGGGAACGTCCCGCTGTTCCTCAGCCTTCTGCGCAACGTCGATCCGAAGCGCCGCCAGCTCGTGCTCGCGCGCGAGCTTCTGATCGCGCTCGTCGTGCTGTTCGTGTTCCTCTTCGGCGGGCAGTATTTGTTGCGCGTGCTCCAGCTGAAGCAGGAATCGGTCAGCATCGCCGGCGGCATCGTGCTGTTCCTGATCGGCGTGCGCATGGTGTTTCCGCCGAAGGAAGGCATCTTCGGCGGCGATCCGACGCGCGAGCCGTTCATCGTGCCGATGGCGATTCCGGGCATCGCGGGGCCGTCGGCGGTCGCGGCGGTCATGCTGCTCGCGAACAGCCATCCGGGACGCGCGGTCGACTGGAGCGTCGCGCTGTTCCTCGCTTGGCTTGCGACGGCGGTGATCCTCCTCTCTTCGACGTATCTCTTCCGCTATCTCGGCACGAGCGTGCTGGTCGCAGTCGAGCGGCTAATGGGCATGCTGCTGGTTGCCTTGTCAGTGCAGATGTTCCTCGACGGGGTCGTTGCGTACGTCAAGATCGCGATGTGACGGTTCGCGAACCCGCGCTACGGCGTTTCGTCATCCCCGCGAAAGCCGGGATCCATTTTGGCTTTCGTCCTCAGCGTTACTCCTTGACGGCGGGACGGGCGCGTTCGGATCGATTTGTCGCTTTCGCATCGATGAGTGCCGCATCGATGGGTGCCGGATCGATGGTGCGTGCGCGTCGATGCGGCCTCGTTCTCATGACGCTGTAACACATCCCCGCTAGGGTCTGCGCGATTCGGGGAGATCCGCCGTGATCAGCGTCGAGCGCAGCTTCTACGAGAAATTCCCGCAATTCGCGGCCGGACGCGCGCGGAGCTTCGCGCGGCCGGTCGTCGAGCTCCTGCGTCGCGTCGCGTGCGAGGAGCGCATCAACGCATCGCTCGCCGCGCTCGGGCCGCTGTCGGGCTTCGATTTCGTCGAGCGCGCGCTGGAGCAGCTCAATGTCAGCTACAGCGTCGCGAACACCGATCGCGAGAACATTCCGGTCGACGGCCGCGTCGTCGTCGTCGCGAACCATCCGCTCGGCGCGCTCGATGCGCTGGCGCTGATCCATCTCGTGGGCTCGGTTCGTCGCGACGTCAAGGTGCTCGCGAACGACGTGCTGATGCAGCTTGCTCCGCTCGCTCCATTGCTGCTGCCGTTGCCGGTGTTCGGCGCCGGCAGCGCGCTCGGCGGTGCGCGCGAGGCGTATCGCGCGCTCGAGCGCGAGATGGCGCTGATCGTCTTTCCGTCAGGCGAAGTCTCGCGCATGCGTCCGCTCGGCGTGCGCGACGCCGGATGGTCTGCCGGCTTCGCGCGGCTTGCGATGAAGACCGCGGCGCCGGTGCTGCCGGTACACATCGCGGCGCAGAATTCGCCGGTCTTCTACGGCGTCTCGATGCTGGCCAAGCCGCTTGCGGCGCTGCTGCTGGCGCGCGAGATGTTCGGCGCGGCGAACGCGCGCATCGGCTTCAACGTCGGCGAGCTCGTGCCGTGCAAGGCGCTCGCCGAAAGCGATCTGCGGCCGCCGGCGATCGCGACGCAGATGCGCCGCCACGTCTACC
>DASZYR010000236.1:0-3646 GCA_035545255.1 Rhodanobacteraceae bacterium | reverse complement strand
GGCGCGGGGCCCGCGTCGCTGACGGTCGCGCGCGATCTCGCGCCGCTCGGCTATTCGGTCACGGTGTTCGAAGCCGACGCGAAGGCCGGCGGCTTCATGCGCACGCAAGTGCCGCGCTTTCGCCTGCCCGAGGAAGTGATCGACGAGGAGACGGGATACATCCTCGATCTCGGCGTCGATTTCGTCGGCGGCAAGCGCATTGATTCGATGAAATCGATACTCGCGGAGAATTACGACGCGGTGTTCGTCGGTTGCGGCGCGCCGCGCGGGCGCGATCTCGACCTGCCCGGCCGAGCGGAAGCTGCAGCGCACATCCACGTCGGCATCGACTGGTTGGCTTCGGTCTACTTCGGGCACGTCGAGAAGGTCGGAAAACGCGTCATCGTGCTCGGCGGCGGCAACACGGCGATGGATTGCTGCCGTTCGGCACGCCGCATGGGCGGCGACGACGTCAAGGTCATCGTGCGCTCCGGCTTCGAGGAGATGAAAGCCTCGCCGTGGGAAAAGGAGGACGCGATGCACGAAGGCATCCCGATCCTCAATTTCCTCGTGCCGAAGGAATTCCTGCACGAGAACGGCAGGCTGACGGGCATGGTGTTCGAGAAAGTCGCCGCCGTCCGCGACGAGCGCGGCCGGCGCAAGCTCGTGCCGACCGGCGAGCCGGATCAGTGCTTCGACTGCGACGAAGTATTGATCGCGGTCGGCCAGGAGAACGCGTTTCCCTGGATCGAGCGCGACATCGGCATCGCGTTCGACGGCGAATGGGACATGCCGATCGTCGACAAGGTCACGATGCAGTCGTCGCTGCCGCACGTTCTTTTCGGCGGCGACGCGGCATTCGGGCCGAAGAACATCATCTGGGCCGTCGCGCACGGGCACGAGGCGGCGGTCACGATCGACAAGCTTCTCTCCGGCGAGGATGTCCACGACCGGCCCGCGCCGGCCGTCGAGACGATCTCGCAGAAGATGGGCATCCACGAGTGGAGCTACGACAACGACGTCTCGCCCGATCTCCGCTACAAGGTGCCGTGGGCCGATTCGGCGAAGACGCTCGCGAGCATGAAGCTCGAGGTCGAGCTCGGCTTCGACGCCGAGACCGCGTGGAAGGAGACGCAGCGCTGCCTCAACTGCGATGTCGAGACCGTGTTCGCGCAGAACCTCTGCATCGAGTGCGACGCGTGCGTCGATATCTGCCCGATGGATTGCATCACGTTCGCGCGGAACGGCGACGAGGCGGATTTGCGGCATCGGCTGTCGGCGCCGGCGCTCGATGCGGCGCAGGATCTGTACGTCTCGGGCGAGCTCAAGACCGGGCGCGTCATGGTCAAGGACGAGGACGTGTGTCTCCATTGCGGGCTCTGCGCCGAGCGTTGCCCGACCGGCGCGTGGGACATGCAGAAGTTCTTCCTCGAGATGACGCATGCGGGACCGGGATGTCGGCGTGTGCCAGCGAGGAAAGTGGCATGAGCGTTTCGCAAGATTGCCCTCACCCCAGCCCTCTCTCGCAAGCGGGAGAGGGGGAACAGCCGCTTTTCCCTTCGCCCGCTTGCGGGAGAGGGAGGCGCGATGCGCAGGGTGAGGACCGGGACGATGTCACAGGGTGGGCTTCAGCCCACCGTCGCACGAGGTGGGCCGAGGCCCACCCTATGCTTGGTGAGCGCTGATGAAACCGATCGCCGCGATCAACGACTTCGTCGTCAAGTTCGCCAACGTCAACGGCTCGGGCTCGGCATCGGCCAATGAGCTTTTTGCGAAATCGATCCTGCGCATGGGCGTGCCGGTCAGCCCGCGCAACATCTTTCCGTCGAACATCCAGGGCCTGCCGACGTGGTACGAAGTGCGCGTCAACGAGAAGGGCCATCTCGGCCGGCGCGGCGGCGTCGATCTCATGGTCGCGATGAATCCGCAGACGTGGGACGCGGACCTGAAAGAGATCGAGCCCGGCGGCTATCTCTTCCACGACTCGACCAAGCCATTGCCGAAAACGAAATTCCGCGACGACGTCACGACGATCGGCGTGCCGCTGACCGAGATCTGCAACCGCACCTACGGCGACGCGCGGCAGCGGCAGCTTTTCAAGAACATCATGTACCTCGGCGCGCTGTCGGCGCTGCTCGAGATCGACGCGGCCGTGATCGAGAAGCTGCTCGGCGAGCAGTACAAGGGCAAGGAAAAGCTGCTCGACGCGAACAAGGAAGCGCTGCACCTCGGCCGCGACTATGTGATGCAGCATCTCGCGCACCCGCTGCCGATCCGCGTGCAGAAGGCCGACGCGGTCGGCGATCGCATCTTCGTCGACGGCAACAGCGCTGCGGCACTCGGCTGCGTTTACGGCGGCGCGACGGTTTGCGCGTGGTATCCGATCACGCCGTCTTCGTCGCTCGCCGAGGCGTTCCAGAAGTATTGCCAGAAGCTCCGCGTTGAACCCGGGACCGGCAGGCACCGCTATGCGATCGTGCAGGCCGAGGACGAGATCGCGTCGATCGGCATGATCGTCGGCGCCGGCTGGAACGGCGCGCGCGCGTTCACGACGACATCGGGCCCCGGCGTCTCGCTGATGACCGAGTTCATCGGCCTTGCGTACTTTGCCGAGATCCCGATCACGCTGATCAACGTGCAGCGCGGCGGACCTTCGACCGGCATGCCGACTCGCACGCAGCAGGCCGACGTGCTCGCCTGCGCATACGCCTCGCACGGCGACACGAAGCACGTGCTGCTGTTTCCCGAAGATCCGCACGAGTGCTTCGAGTTCTCGGCGGCTGCGCTCGATCTCGCCGACCGCTTGCAGACGCCGATCTTCGTCATGACCGATCTCGACATCGGCATGAACCAGCGCCTGACGAAGCCGTTTGCGTGGGACGACTCGCGCGTCTACGACCGCGGCAAGGTCGTGACGGCCGGGGAGCTCGAGGCCGGCAGGGATTTCGGGCGCTACAAGGACGTCGACGGCGACGGCATCCCCTATCGCACGTATCCGGGCACGCACGCGTCGCGCGGCGCGTACTTCACGCGCGGCACGTCGCGCGATCCGTACGCGCGCTATTCCGAGCGCGGTCCCGACTACGTCTACAACATGGAGCGGCTGCTGCGGAAATTCGAGAGCGCGAAATCGCTCGTGCCGCAGCCGATCGTGCGCGCAGCGAAAGAGCGGACGAACCACGGCGCGCTCTACTTCGGCTCGACCGCGCCGGCAATGAGCGAGGCGATCGGAGTGCTCGAGGAAGCGAACCTGCACGTGGACACGCTGCGCATCCGAGCGTTTCCGTTCGCCGATTCGATCGCGAAGTTCATCGACGCGCACGAGCACGTCTTCGTCGTCGAGCAGAATCGCGATGCGCAGCTCCGCTCGCTGATCGTCAATGAGTTCGGCATCGATCCGGCGAGGCTGGTGTCCGTGCTGCACTACGACGGCACGCCGATCACGGCGCGCTTCATCGCCGACGCGATCGGCGGGCGCATCGGCCGGTCGGAAGACGTGGCGCTGCAGGACCGCGTCGCGTGACCGTCGCGGTGTCCGAATCCGCGCCGTTTCGTCGTATTCGAGGTCATCGTCCCCGAAGGAAGGCTCCGATGACCTCTCGCTCGCTCCGCGGTTTCGTTTTCGGCTTCGTCGCCGCCGCAGCTGTGCATGCGACCGCGGCGACGC
>DASZYR010000235.1:0-11096 GCA_035545255.1 Rhodanobacteraceae bacterium | reverse complement strand
ACGCGCTCGCGCCAGCCGAGCGCGAGGCCCGCGAGCGCGACGATCGCGATCGCGAGCAGCCGCAGCTCGACCGGAAAGTGCAGCCAGCCCTGATCCGTCGCGTATTTGATCAGCGCGGCGAAGCCGGCGATCAGCACGAGCATGCCGACCTTGACCGGCACGTTGCCTTCGGTGAACCAGCGCCGGATCGCGTCGGCCGCGCGCGCGGCCGGCGAAGGCGCGGACGCGCTCGGGGCGGTCACGGCGGCGGCGCTGCTGGCTGCCGTTGCCGCTGCGCGCCGCGCTGCCGAATCGATGATCGCAGGCGGCGTCGCGACGGGTCGCGCGCGCTCGATCGGCGAAGTCCAGGCGCTGGGCGATGCGGCGACGTCGATCGGAGCGCGCGCGGTTTCGGCGGGCGTCGCCGACGTCGAGCTCGCCGTGGACGCCGCGCTCGAATCGACGGCGCGCTGCAACGCATCGATGCGCAGTGAAAGCGCGCGCAATCGTGCGAATGCGAATCCGAGAGCGGCTCCGCCGAAGAGTCCGAACGCCGCCGTCGATCCGTCGCCGACGCCCGCGCCGACGACGAAGCCCACGATACCGCTCGCGATGACGATCAGGAACGCCATGGAATCTCCCCGATTCCCGCAATCGCGCGGCGTCGCGTTGCGCACGCGAGCCTGGCGCATCTCAGTAGACGCTCGGTTCCCCCGGCGGCCGCGTCTTGAACCGCTTGTGCATCCAAAGGTACTGCGTCGGCGCCTCGCGCACCATGCGCTCGATGCAGGCGTTGACGCGGGCAGCGTCGGCCGTGGCGTCCTCGCTCGGGAAATCGGCCAGCGGCGCTTCGAGACGGATCGCGTAGCCGCCTTCGTCGAGCCGGCGATGGAAGAACGGGATCACGGCGGCGCCGGAGAGCCGCGCGAGATGGTGCGTCGCCGTGATCGTCGCGGCCGGCACGCCGAAGAACGGCGCGAACACGACATCCTTGCCGCGCATGTCCTGGTCGGGCGCGTACCAGATCGTGCCGCCGTCGCGCAGGAAGCGCACGGTCTGCCGGAGCTCGTCTTTCGTGAACATCGCCGACGCATAGCGCAATCGCGCGCGCTTGATGGCCCACTCGAACGCGGCGTCTTCGTGCTCGCGATACATGCCGGCGATGCGGATGCGTTGCGAGACGAGCCGCGCGCAAAGCTCGAGGTGCGAGAAATGCGCGCCGACGAGCAGGACGCCGCGCCCGGCGGCACGGGCGGTCTCCAGGTGTTCGAGGCCTTCGATCGCGACCGGAATGCGTGCGATCGCGTGCGCCGATCCCATCCAGGCGAGAGCGAACTCGATCAGCATGAGGCCGCTGTCGCGAAGGTTCGCGTCGAGCATGCGCGCCCGCTCGCTTTCACTCGCTCCGGGAAAGCAGATCGCGATGTTGCGCGCGGCCGTGCCGCGGCGCTCGCGTCCGATCAGCCGCACGGCGAGCGCGCCGGCGAATCGCCCGATGCCGACGAGCGCCCCATGGGGCAGCCGGGCGACGAGCCAGATCGCCGCGAGGCCGATCCATGCGGGCCAGTGGCGCGGAGCCAGGAGGGCGGTTCGGAACGGCGGCGCGTCGTGCGTCATCCGGCGCGATTCTAAGGCGACAGCGCCGCCGAACGGGCGGACGCGGTCCGTCGCTATACTCGCCCGCTGTCCGCCGCGACGACCGCCGTGCTCCAGCGCTTCTTCTACACGCTCCTCCTGTACCTCCTGACGCCGTTCGTGCTGTATCGGCTGGCTGCGCGCGGCATCAAGTACCACGGCTATTTCGCGCGCTGGCGCGAGCGGTTCGGATTCTTTCCCGATCCCGGCATCGAGAACAGCATCTGGGTCCACGCGGTCTCGCTCGGCGAGGTCAACGCGGCGGTGCCGCTGATCGAGGCCCTGATGCGCGAGTACGGCGAATCGCCGTTCGTGATCACGACCGTGACGCCGACGGGCTCGGCGCGCGTGCTGCAGCAGTTCGGCGATCGCGTGTTCCACGTCTATCTGCCGTACGACCTGACCACCGCCGTGCGGCGTTTTCTCGACCGCGTGCGGCCGCGCCTCGCCGTCATCATGGAGACGGAGATCTGGCCGAACCTCTTCATGACCTGCGCCGAGCGCGGCATCTCGATCGTGATCGCGAACGCCCGCCTTTCGGAGAAATCGCTGCGCGGCTACTGGCCGATCCAGCCGCTGGCGCGGCGCTCGATCCGTTGCGCGAGCTTCATCGCCGCGCAATCGGTGTCCGACGGCGACCGGCTGCATGCGCTCGGCGCGCCGACCGAGCGGCTCGCGGTCGTCGGCAACCTCAAGTTCGACATGAACGTGCCGTCCGACGTCGTCGAGCACGGCCGCGAGTTCCGCGTGGCGGCCGGCGCCGATCGTCCGGTCTGGATCGCGGCGAGCACGCACGAGGGCGAGGAGCTCGCCGTGCTGAAGGCTCATGCGGCAGTCCTGCGCCGCTTCCCGGACGCGATGCTGCTCGTCGCGCCGCGTCATCCGGAACGCTTCAAGGCGCTCGCGACGGCGTGCAAGGCGTTCGGTTTCCGCACCGCGACACGCAGCGAGGAGGGCACGGCCGATCGCGCGAAGCAGTGCTTCGTGATCGATTCGATGGGCGAGCTGTTGCGTTTCTACGCCGCGGCCGACGTCGCGTTCGTCGGCGGCAGCCTCGTCGAGGTCGGCGGACACAACCTGCTGGAGCCCGCGGCGCTCGCGCGGCCGGTCATCGTCGGGCCGCACACGTTCAACTTCGCCGAAGTGACCGAGGATCTCATCAAGGCCGGCGCCGTCATGCGCATACCCGACGCGGATGCGCTGGGGCCTGCGGTCGTGCGTCTCCTTTCGCGCGACATCGAGCGCCGCACGATGGGCGAGGCCGCGCATCGCGTCATGGAGCGCGAGCGCGGCGCGGTCGAGCGGACGATGGCGATCGTCGAGAAAGTGCTGGTGGAGGAGAGACGCGACTAAGTCTCGTCGCCCCCGCGAATGGGGGAGAGACGCAACGGGTCTCGTCGTCCCCGCCTTCGCGGGGACGACGAAGGTTTGGTCACTCCAGCAACGCGTTGATCAGCGCGAGATCCTTGACCTCGATGACGCCGGCCGCCTGCTTCAGCAGGAGTCCGTCGATGACGAACGCGTGGCGAGCCTGCGAATAGTTCGATTGCGCCTGCAAGAGCGTCTGCTGGCTGATCAGCACGTCGACGATCGTGCGCGTGCCGACCTCGTAACCGGCCTGCGTCGCCTCGACGGAACTCTGCGCGGAGACGACGGCGGCCTTCGTCGCCTCGACTTCGCTGGCTCCCGCGATGACCGATCGGAAGTTGTTGCGCGTTGCCGCTTCGATCTGGCGGCGGTTCACTTCGTACTGGTCCTGCGCGAAGTCGCGGTTGTAGATCGCCTGTCGCACGCGCGATTGCGTGAGCCCGCCGGTGAAGATCGGAACCGACAGCGTGAGGCCGATCGAGCTGCCCCATTTCGGATCGCCGGCGTAGCTCGGAACGTCCGGGCCGACGCCGACGTCGGTCCTGCCCCACTGCATGTCGCGGCCGTAGCGCAGCGTCGCGTTCAGCGTCGGCAGATGGCCGGCGCGCGCGGTGTTGACGTTCGCGTTCGCGGCGTCCACCTGGAGCGAGGACGACGTCAGCGCGGGATTCTGCTTCAGCGCGAGATCGACCCAGGCCTTCGGATCGTCCGGGTTCGGATGATCGAGCGGGAGATCCTCGCGCAGCTTCTTGAAATCGCCGGGCTCCTTGTTCGTCAGCTGGCGCACGGTCTCGCGGGCCTGGTCGACCGCGTTCTGCGCGCCGATCACGTTGGCGACGGCCGCGTCGTGCTGCGCCTTCGCGTCGTTGACGTCGGTGATCGCGGCGAGACCGACCTCGAAGCGTTGCTGCGCCTGCTCGAGCTGGCGGTTCAGCGCCTTCTCGTTCGCGTCGGCGAACTTGAGCGCGTCGAGCGCGGTCAGCACGCCGAAATACGCCTGCGCGGTGCCGACGATCAGCTGCTGCTGCGCGGCATCGTAGGTCGCGGCTCCCGCCTTCGCGGTGTAGCGGCTCGACTTCAGCGAAGTCCAGAGGCTGATGTCGACCAGCGGCTGCGTCAGGGTTCCGCTGATGTTGCGATCGTAGGAAGTGCTCGTCGTGCCGTTGAACGGAATCGGATCGGCCGTCGGATCGTTCGGATCCACCGGCAGGAAGCCCTGGCCGTTCTCGCCGGCGCGGGCGCGCGAGAACGACAAGTCCGCCGAGACGTGCGGCAGGAGCTGCGCACGCGCCTGGTCGACGTTCTCGTCGGTCGCGAGCTTGGTCGCCTCGGCGCCGGCCAGCGTCGGATCGGAGGCGCGCGCTTCCTGGTAGACCTGCATCAGATCGTCGGCATGCGCCAGGGGAACGCCCAGGGCCAGCGACAGGGCCAGCGTCAGGCAGCGTGTGCGCATCATCGTTTTCATCCTCGGAAGAATTCTGAAGGTTTTTGCGTCGCGCGCTTACAGCGAGAAGCGCCGCGGCGGCTCGGCATGCGTGAGGTACGCAAGGTCGGTCTCGAAGAGGCTTTCCTCGCGCCAGTGCGTGTCGTCCGCACGCGTGTACAGCGTCGCCTGCATCGCGGGCGATTCGCCGACGATCGCGAAAAGACGTCCGCGCGGCGCGACGAAGCCGCGCAGGCGGTCGGGAAGCGCGTAGACGGCGCCGGTCACGACGACGGCGTCGTAGCGCTCCGCCGCGTCGAAATCGCGGATGGCATCGCCGGCCACGATGCGCACGTTCCTGGCGCCGGCCGCGACGACGCGCACGCGCGCGGCCTCGGCGAGATCGGCGTGGATCTCGACGCTGTCGACGCTTCGCGCGAGTCGCGACAGGCAAGCCGTCACGAAGCCCGAGCCGGTGCCGATCTCGAGGACGCGGTCTTCGGCCGTCAGCGCGAGCGATTGCAGGAGGCGTCCTTCGACCGTCGGCTTCATCATCGATTCGCCGTGACCGATCGGCAGCGCCATGTCGGCGAAGGCGAGGTTGCGGTAGCGGGCGGGCACGAAATCCTCGCGGCGCACGGCGGCGAGCACGTCGAGCACGCGCGGATCGAGCACTTCCCACGGCCGCACCTGGTTCTCGATCATGTTCTGTCGGGCGAGGTCGGCATTGGTCAGCATCAGCGGTTCCCGCGGGGAAAAAGGGTCAAAAGCATAGGCACTCGACCGGCTGCCGGCAATCTACATTCGCCGCCGTTCGCGACGCGCCGAAGTGCCGGAAGTCACCGCGCGCCGCCGTTCGGCGACGGCCGGCGCCGCGCGGCTCGCGAGCTTCCCGGCGCGCGCCGGGACGGCACGCCGGACGCGCGCGACCAGCAACGCATCGGCACGCGCGCAGCGGCGGAGAAGGATTTCCGCCGCGCGGTGCTCGCGTACGGCGATCAGCAGCGCCAGCCAGTCCGCGCAGCGCGCTCGGTCGTCCGCGGACAGCGCGGACAGCGTCCGTCGCGCGTCGTCGCACAGGCCCGCTTCGCGAAGCTCCCCGGCGTGCGCCGGCGCCTCGATCCAGGCCGCGAACGCGCGCTGCGCGAGGCGAAGCTCGAGGCTTGCGTGCGGCATCGCCACCGCGCCGGATGCGCCGACGCTCATCGGATCACTCCATGTACCGTCGACGTCTGCGGCATCGGATGCGCAATCGGGGGCAAGGGTTGCATGAGCCGCGTCTAGCAAGGGATGCGCCAGCAGCGGCGCCGCGAAAAACTTCGCATCGATCGCAATGCTCTCGCCCGCGCCGCCCGGGCGCGGGGAGGAGGGTCCCGGACGGCGCGGGGAGAGACTTGAACTTCGGCGCGCAGAAAGCGCAGCGCCGTCGCGCTGCAGAGCGGCGGGACAGCGCTTTCATGCCTCGATACAATCACTGAACGGACACTTCATCGCCGTTTGAAAGTGGCGCGGCGTGCCCGCATCAATGGTGTACCGCTTAGTATAGTATATGAAGCGATTCGAGGTCCAGTTTTTCTGAAGCCATGACGTTAGCTGTCGCCAAACCCTGTGGTCCGGGTCGTCCGAAGGATCTCGAGAAGCGTGCGGCCATCCTGGCCGCTGCCAAGCGCCTGTTTCCGCTGTCGGGCTTCGAGGGCACCAGCATGGACACGATCGCGGCCGAGGCCGGCGTCTCGAAGCTGACCGTCTACAGCCATTTCAACGACAAGGAAACGCTGTTCGTCGCGGCCGTGCGCGCGCGTTGCCAGGATCAGCTGCCCGACGCGCTGTTCGACGTCGACATCAGGGGCCCGGTACGCGGCCAGCTCGTGGCGATCGCGCGCGCGTTCCTCGCGCTGATCACGAGCGACGAGGCGATCTCGCTGCACCGTCTTCTGACTTCGAGCGGCAGCACGCCCAAGCTCGCGCAGCTCTTCTGGGAAGCCGGCCCGCTGCGCATGCGGCAGAGCTTCGAGCAGTTCCTGCAGCAGGAGGTCGAGGCCGGCAAGCTCGACATTCCGGATACGACGCGCGCCGCGTCGCAGTTCTTCGCGCTGCTCAAGGGCGAGCTGCACGCGCGCCTCCTCTGCGGGTGCACGCAATCGCTCACCGAACAGGACATCGACGATCACGTCGGCGCGACGGTCGATTTCTTCCTGCGCGCGTTTTCCCCGCGCGCCGCGAACGCACCGCTCGACAGCTGACGGGAAACCTCGCCGCGCGCGGAAGGCTCAGTCCAGCCGGTCCGATCCGCTGAGCCAGTCGCGCAGCACGCTGCCGTCGCCGGGAGCGATGTCGATGATGCGGAATCCGACCCAGTGCTGGCCCGGCACGTTCGCTTCCTCGGTCCACTGCTCGTGCACGCCGAGCTCGATCGGATGCAGGCGTCCGTGCTCGTCGGGAAGATTGAACTGGACCTGGTAGAGCGCATCCTCGACGACCGGACGGTTCGCGACGAGCATCATGCCCTCGGCCGAGATGTTGCCGAGGCGGCCGACGACCTCGCCGGTGAGCGTATTGGTGACCTGGATGATCACGCCAGGCGGCTTGCGCGGCGAGCGGCGGTGTTCGATCACGGATGTGCTCCCGAAGCGGAAGACGGGATTCGGGATCCGGGATCCGGGATGAACGAGCGCGCTCGGCAACAGCACGCCGCGCGCATCCCCAATCCCGTCATCCCGAATCGCGTCTTTTTCATCACGCCGTCGCTCCCTGAGCCGCCGCCTCGCCGCCCGTGAACTGCTTCAGCGAGCCCATGATCGCTTTCCACGCGCGATCGATCAGCGATTCGGACTGCTCGGCCCAGATGCGGGCCTGGCCGCGCGCCATGTCGCGGGCGAGAAGCTCGAGCGTCTTCTCGTCCGTGCGTGCGCCGCGCTGATTGACGAAGAGGCAGCGTCCGGTCAGGGTCGAGAACCAGGCAAGCTTGCGCCGCACCGTCGCGCCTTGCTGGTTCGTCGTGAACTCGAACCAGGTTCCGAACGGCAGCGTACGCAGGCGCTCGAGGATCTGCGTCTCTTCCGCCGACAGGTTCGCCGGCGTGCGCGCGATCGGTCGCGGCGCCGCGGCCTGCTCGCCGCCGAGGCGTGCCCGCGATTTCAGTTTCATCGCGAGCGCGGTCGCGCTTTCCGTTTCTTCCGCAGCCGGCGACGACGCGTCGTTGGCCGCCTTGCCGAGATCGCCCGGCTTCGTCGCTTCGTTGGCGGCCTTGCCGGGAAACAGCCTGCCGAGCACGGCGCGCACGTCGTCGCCGTGAAGGCCAACCTGCGAGAGGCCGACGTCGAGCTCCTCGCGCAGCGTCTTGTCGGCCGGCGTGTCGGCGTTCGGTTCGCGGCGCACCAGCTGGTCGGCGACGGCGAGGCGGCGATGGAACGCGCTCGAATCCTCGCCCTGGCGCAGGATCGTCAGCGCGAGCGCATCGGTCCACGCCTGCTCGAGCAGCGTTCTCACGAGCGGCGAGGGATTGCCGCGCTTGAGGAGCCTCTCGATCGCCGTGCGCGCAGTGTCGCGCGCGAGATCGAGCTTCTCGCGGCCCTTGGCCGCGTCGACGTGGCGCCGCTCGGCGACTTCGGCGCGCCGCGCGAGCAGCTGCATGTGCTGGCCGAGATCGCCGAGCAGCGCGCGGAACAGCGTGACGTCGCCGTCGTATTCGGAGCTGACCTTGTCGACGACGACCTGCATCTTCTCGACGAGGCTCGGGTCCGCGTCTTCGTCGTCGATCCAGCGCGAGCTCGTCTCGGCGATCGTGTTGAGCAGCATGCGAGCGGGATGCTCGCTCTTCGTGAAGAACGTCTTGTCGCTCAGCGCTACGCGCAGCACCGGCACCTGAAGGCGCGTCAGCAGCGACTGCGCGCTCGATTCGGCGCGCACGCCCTTGTTGATGTAGTCGAACAGCATGCCGACGAGGTCGACCGTGTCGGAATCCTCCTCGGCAAGCACCGCCGCGCGTCCCTGCGGGCTCATCTGCTTCAGCTGCATCAGGAGATCGTGGCGCAGCGCGGCCGCGTCGCGCGGCCGGCCGTTGCGCCCGAAATCGTTGCGTCCCTGCAAGGTGCCGAGCACGGACTGGAGATCGTCGCGCGAGGCGAGATAACCGTCGCCCGGGAACGGCACGTCGGCTCCTTCGGCGCGGCGGCGTCCGGCCAGCAGCATGCGCAGCGTGCTGAACAGCTCGGCGTCCTCGGGGCCTGCCGACGCGGGTTCCGTCGTCGCGTACGCGGAATTCGCTTCCGCCGCCGCCTCGGTCGAGGCAAGCGATTCCTCGGGCGCCGCTGCGGAAGCCATCGCGCCGCCGTGCGCGCGGACCGACGGCGATTGCAGATGCGCGAGGATGCGTTGTCTTGCGAGATAGCCGTTGATGACCTCGTAGAACTCGCCGATCGGCAGCATCGTGATGCGATCGAACAGACGCCAGGCGAGCACGCGGTATTCGACGCCGAGATCAAGACAGCTCGTCGCGTGGCGCAGCGCGCGCGCCAGTTGCGCCGGACCGAGCGGCAGGGCTTCGGGGTCCCAGGCGGGACTGCCGGCGAGGACGCCGAAGCGGTGCGACAGCGCATACAGCGCCTGGCTGTGCCGGATCTCGGATTTGCTGACGACCTCCTGCAGCGCGAGATCCTCTTCGAGCACTTCCGAATCGATCAGCTCGAGCGTCGCGCCGCCGGCGGTCGGCCGGCGCGCAGCTTCGGCAGGCTTTCCGGCGCCGGTGCCGATGTGCGCGAGCGTCGATTCGACGTGCAGCAGGAAGCGCGGTGCGACGTCGGCGCGGCCGCGCTTGACCTCGCGCAGCGCCTCGAAGCGCGCATGCTGCTGCTCGTTGCTGCGCGCCCGCTCGGCGAGCTTGAAGATCTCCTGTTCGAGCTCGTCGAGCGTGCGCGAGAGCGCGTGCTCGAACTGGTTCGCGGCGCGCTCGAGCATTCCCTCGAGCAGCGTGCGCACGCGCACGGGGAAATCCGGCCGCTGCTTCAGCGACTTCATGACTTCCTCGCCGCTGCGAGCCCCCGCCGCTGCAAAACGTTGACCCATGACCCCTGCGCCGGTCTCGGTGAGCCGCGAGGCGCGTTCGGCGACGCGGCGCGGCGGTCGGCTTCCCCATGCAATCCCGCCGCGCGGCCAGCGCGGAACGAGTGCCGTTCCATTCTGGCACGTCCATCGGATTGCGAACAGCAGCATCTCCCGCTGCTTCGACGGGCCTCCACGCAATTTTCATACCTGCGCCGGATCCGCCGCCGGGCGCACCGGGCGACGCCATCGGCGCCGGCAGGGCGCCGACGGCGTCGCAATGTGCCGTTCGCGGGCGAGTCAGCGCGTCCGAGGTTGCCAGACGACTTCGAGAAAACCCGAACGGCCGGGCGTCTCGTAGCCGTGAACGAGCGCGTAGTCGCGATCGAAGAGGTTCTCGATGCGGCCGGTGAGCCGCCAGTCGGCATTGATCGTCCAGCGCGCGCGAAGATTCAGGATCGCGTATCCCGCGAGCGTCGCACCGAGGATGTCGTCGGCCTTGTCGGACGCGACAACTTCGGCGCCGACGGAGAAGCGCTCGCCGAGCTCGCGCTCGAGGATCGCGTCGAGCTTGTTCCTCGGCCGGCGCACGAGCGCGGCGCCGCTGGATTCGTCGCGCGCGTCGTCCCAGGTATAGGCGAGGTGCACGAGCCAGGGGTCGACGTTCGCGTCGTAAGTCAGCTCCGCGCCGTCGATGCGGGCGCGTGCGATGTTCGCGGCCTGGAAGTCCGGACCGCTGAAGCTGATCAGATCCCTGACGCGCGTCGAGTAGAGGTTCGCGCCGAGGCGCTGGCCTTGCCACGGAGCGATTTCGATGCCGAGCTCGGCCGAGCGCGAGCGCTCGGGATCGAGATCGGGATTGCCGGCGAACTGGCCGCCGAATCCCGGCGAGAACTGCTCGTTGAGCGTCGGGCCGCGGAAGCCTTCGCCGTAGCTCGCATAGATGCGCCCGATCTCGCCGAAGTGCCAGCCGAGCGCGGCCGAGCCGGTCGTCGCGCCGCCGAATTCGCTGTTGTCGTCGTGGCGAAGCGAGATCTCGCTGTCGAATGCGCCGAAGCTGCCTTGCCAGCCGCCGAAGAGCGCGGTGTCGTTGCGGCTGTCGTCGTATTGCGGAACGCCGGCGAACGTGTCGCGCGTCTCGCCTTGCTCGTGCACGAAGTCGATGCCGGCGATCAGCTGCGTCGTGTCGCCGATCTTGAAGTCGTTCTGCCAGTCGAGGCTGTCGCGGCGCGTGCGGTAAAGCAGGTAATACGACGGAATGTCCAGGTCCTCGCGCGCGTTGCCGATCGACAGGCGATGGCTCCAGCCCGGCGCGAGATCGCCTTCGAGACGGATGCCGGCGTCCTGCTCGATCGCGGTGGAGTTGCCTTGATCGAACTCGACTTCGCCCTGACTCCGGTACAGCGAGCCCGAGAGCAGTTGGCTGCCGAGCGTGTGCGCGCCGCGCGCGACGAGGTTCTTGTTGCGAAAGCCGTCGTCGTCGGGGTCGTACGTGCAGAACGGATCGTCCGGCCCGTTGCAGATCGACGGATTCGTCGCCGAGAAACCGCCGACGTGACGCGCGCCGACCTGCACGCTGTAGCCGTTCTGCCCTTCCCACCGGCCGATGCCGATGGCGCCGGCGGCATCGTCGTAGGTGCCGTAGCCGGCC
>DASZYR010000234.1:0-3197 GCA_035545255.1 Rhodanobacteraceae bacterium | reverse complement strand
CGGGATGCTCGCGATCGCGGGCTCGCTTGCGGCGAAGAAGCACGTTCCGGTCTCGGCCGGCACGCTGCCGACGCATACGCCGCTGTTCGTCGTGCTGCTCGCGTGCACGGTGATCGTGATCGGTGCGCTGACGTTCCTGCCGGCGCTTGCGCTCGGCCCGATCGCAGAGCAGCTCATGAGCGCTCATTAGTCCGTCGTTCCCGCGAAGGCGGGAACCCAGCGACTTCATCGACGAAACAGCAAAGGCTCTGGGTCCCCGCCTTCGCGGGGACGACGAGAAAAACCATGACAACGACTACGCTCACCGCACCGATCATCCGCGAAGCCCTCATCGCTTCGCTCACGAAGCTCTCGCCGCGCCAGCAGTTCCGCAACCCGGTGATGTTCGTCGTGTTCGTCTGCAGCGTGCTGACGACGCTGCTCTGGGCAGAGGCGCTCGCGGGCCACGGCGAAGCGCCGACCGCCTTCATCTTCTGGATCGCGCTCTGGCTCTGGTTCACGCTGATCTTCGCGAACTTCGCCGAAGCGATCGCCGAAGGCCGCGGCAAGGCGCAGGCGCAGGCGTTGCGCGGCGCGCGCCGCGACGTTGTCGCGAAAAGGCTCGCGACGCCCGCGCGCGACGCCGCGATTGCGTTCACGCCCGGCAACGATCTTCGCGCGGGCCATCACGTGCTCGTTGAAGCGGGCGATGTGATGCCGGGAGATGGCGAAGTCGTTATCGGCGCCGCATCGGTCGACGAAAGTGCCGTCACCGGCGAATCCGCGCCCGTGATCCGCGAATCGGGCGGCGACCGGAGCTCCGTCACCGGCGGTACGCGCGTCCTTTCCGACTGGCTCGTCGTACGCATCACGAGCAATCCCGGCGAGACATTCCTCGATCGCATGATCGCGATGGTCGAAGGCGCGAGCCGCCGCAAGACGCCGAACGAGATCGCGCTCACGATCCTGCTCGCGAAGTTCACACTGATCTTCCTGCTCGCGTGCGCGACGCTGCTGCCGTATTCGATCTACGCCGCCAGCGCCGCGGGCCACGGCGCGCCGGTGACGATCACGGTGCTGGTCGCGCTGCTCGTCTGCCTGATCCCGACGACGATCGGCGGGCTTCTTTCCGCGATCGGCATCGCGGGCATGGACCGCATGATTCAGGCGAACGTGATCGCGATGTCGGGACGTGCGGTCGAAGCCGCAGGCGACGTCGACGTGCTGCTGCTCGACAAGACCGGCACGATCACGCTCGGCAACCGACACGCGATCGCGTTCCATCCGGCGCCCGGCGTTTCAGCGGGCGTGCTCGCCGACGCGGCACAGCTCGCATCGCTCGCCGACGAGACGCCCGAAGGCCGCAGCATCGTCTTGCTCGCGAAGGAGCAATTCGGCCTCCGCGAACGCGACGTCGCGGGCGCGGACATCGTGTTCGTGCCGTTCACCGCGCAGACGCGCATGAGCGGCGTCGAGCTCCACGGCCGCCGCATCCGCAAGGGCGCGGTCGATGCGGTGCGCCGCTATCTCGCCGAACTCGGCGGCGACATGCCGGCCGACGTCGCACGCATCGCCGACGACATCGCGCGCAAGGGCGGCACGCCGCTCGTCGTCTCCGATGGCGCGCGCGCACTCGGCGTGATCGAGCTCAAGGACATCGTGAAGGGCGGCATTCGCGAGCGTTTCGCGGAACTTCGCGAGATGGGAATCCGCACGATCATGATCACGGGCGACAACCCGCTGACCGCGGCGTCGATCGCGGCCGAAGCCGGCGTCGACGACTTCCTCGCCGAAGCGACGCCCGAAGCGAAGCTCAGGCTCATCCGCGACATTCAATCCGAAGGAAGACTCGTCGCGATGTGCGGCGACGGCACGAACGACGCGCCCGCGCTCGCCCAGGCCGACGTCGCGGTCGCGATGAACTCGGGCACGCAGGCCGCGAAAGAAGCCGGCAACATGGTCGATCTCGATTCGAACCCGACCAAGCTCATCGAAGTCGTCGAGATCGGCAAGCAGATGCTGATCACGCGCGGTGCGCTCGCGACGTTCTCGATCGCGAACGACGTCGCGAAGTACTTCGCGATCATCCCGGCCGCGTTCACGGTCACGTATCCCGCGCTCGACGCGCTCAACATCATGCATCTCGCGACGCCCGGGAGCGCGATCCTCTCGGCCGTCATCTTCAACGCGCTGATCATCATCGCGCTGATTCCGCTCGCGCTCAAAGGCGTGCGCTATCGCGCGCTCGGCGCGGGTCCGCTGCTGCGGCGGAATCTTCTCGTCTACGGCCTCAGCGGCCTCGTCGTGCCGTTCGTCGGCATCAAGCTCGTCGATCTCGCGCTGGTTGCGCTCGGCCTCGCGTGAAGGAGAATCCCGTGAACACTCGTCACCTGCTCAACGCGTCGCTGCTCGTCGTCGCGCTTCCCGTAGCGGGCACCGCGCTTGCGGACGCCGCGAACGATGCGGACTACGCCGCCTCCGGCAATGTCGCACTCGTTTCCGACTACATGTTCCGCGGCCTCACTCAAACCTGGGGCCATTCCGCGATCCAGGGCGGCGGCGATCTCGCGCTGAAGAACGGTTTCGCAGCCGGCTTCTGGGGATCGAGCATCAGCGACAAGAGCTATCCCGACGCCGCGCTCGAGCTCGATCTCTACGCAAGCTACGGCCGGCAGATCGACGACGACTGGTCGTGGCGCGTCGGGCTCTACAGCTATCTCTATCCGAACGGCAATCTCGACGAGGTCGGCCTGCCGTCGCGCTCGTTCAATACGACCGAGGCGAACGCTGCACTGACCTGGAAATGGCTGACGCTGAAATACTCGACCTCGCTGACCGACTACTTCGGCATCGACACCGAGCAGGGCTATCGCGGCGACTCGAAAGGAACGGGTTATCTCGAGCTCAACGCCGCGATTCCACTCGACGACGCATGGAGTCTCGCGCTGCATGCAGGCCACACGAGCGTCTCGACGCGCCTCGCGACGCCGCTCGCGAACGGTGATGACGATCCCGACTACAACGATCTCGGCGCGACGCTGAAATGGCAATTCGCGACGCACTGGTCGGCGAGCCTCGGCGCGACGTACGCCGACAACCACGCGTTCTACGGCCGCACCGCGAGCTTCCGGAACGCAAGCGACACGAAGAACGTCGGCGGCACGCGCGGTTTCGCGATGCTGCAGGGCACGTTCTGAATCAGGAACTCATGACATGAG
>DASZYR010000233.1:0-1697 GCA_035545255.1 Rhodanobacteraceae bacterium | reverse complement strand
GCCGAACCCGACAGGCAAGATCCAAAGATCGCGGCTGAAGCCGCTCCTACAAAGGACCATTGCAGTCGATAGAATGCCGCGATGGCTGCCGAGATGCTCTACCGGGAAGTCGTGCTCGAACACTACCGCAATCCGCGCAATCGCGGTCCGCTCGATCGCTGCACGCACGCTGCCGACGGCGTGAATCCGCTCTGCGGAGATTCGCTGCGCGTCGAGGTCGATTGCATCGGCGGCCGCATCGGACGCATGGGATTCTCGGGCGAGGCGTGCGCGATCACGACCGCGGCGGCTTCGATGCTGAGCGAGCTCGTCGCCGGCCGGAACGCGAACGAAATCGCCGCGCTCGGCGCGCCGTTCGCGCAGCTTTTGACCGGCGAGATCGAATCCGCGTCATCGCTCGGCGCCCTCAACGCGCTTTCGGAACTGAAGCGCCATCCTGCGCGTCGGAAATGCGCCGAGCTGCCTTGGGCGACGCTCCGCGCCGCGCTCGGCGGCGAAGCGCGCATCACCACGGAGACATCATGAGCACGGTCGCAGACGCCGCCGCCACGACATTCCGCGTCGCGACGAACGATGACGTGCCCGCGATCGTCGCTCTCGTCGAATCGGCGTATCGCGGCGATGCGAGCCGCAAGGGCTGGACGACCGAGGCCGATTTTCTCGACGGGCAGCGCACCGATCCCGCCAGCGTCGGCGAGCTCGTCGGCCATGGCGACAGCCGCATCCTGCTCGGCGAGCGCGACGGCGCGCTGCTCGTTTGCGCGCATCTCGAACGCCGCAGCGGGAAGGTCGCGTATTTCGGCATGTTCTCGGTGCGGCCCGACATCCAGGGCGCGGGTGTCGGGCGCCAGATGCTCGCCGAAGCCGAGCGCATCGCACGCGACGAATGGCGTTGCGAGGAGATGCAGATGACCGTGATCTCGATCCGCGACGAGCTCATCGCGTGGTACGAGCGGCGCGGCTACCGGCGTACAGGCATCCATTCGCCGTTTCCGTACGGCGACGAGCGCTTCGGCATTCCGCTGCGCGACGATCTTCGTTTCGAGCTTCTGACGAAGCGCTTCGCCGATGGCTGACTGGGTTCGCGTCTGCTCGACGGCCGAGCTTCTGCCGGGCGAATACCGCGTCGCCTATGACGGCGACACGCCGATCGCGGTGTTCAACATCGACGGCGATCTCTACGCGATCGAAGACGTCTGCACGCACGACGGCGGCGAGCTGACCGGCGGCGTCATCGAAGGACGCGAGATCGAATGCCCGCGTCACGGCGCGCGCTTCGACATCGTGACCGGCGAGGCGCTGACGCCACCCGCGTACGAGCCGACGGCGACGTTTCCGGTCAAGGTCGAGGACGGCGCGGTCTATACCCGCGACGATCGCTGGGACTGACGCACAAGCCGTGGACCTTGCTTAGAGCGGGATCACTTTCGGAGCTACTTGCGTCCGTACTTCCGGTCGCTTTGCGATTCTTGCTGGGTTTGCCGTCGTGTCACGACACGGTGGTCGTTTCGTGCAAGTCTCTGAGTGCGGTCTTATCAGCGGAGTAGCGGTGGCCACTCTTTCTTGCCGTGTTGCGGTGAAGCTGACTCTGTCGGCGTGCATCGGGTTCACGATCTGCCCCGATGCTCGTGCAGGGGACGCTCCCGCTCCGACAATCGGTCGCGGATTCGACAGCACCGCTTCGCAACAGCGATTCG
>DASZYR010000232.1:0-11162 GCA_035545255.1 Rhodanobacteraceae bacterium | reverse complement strand
TGGGCGGGTTCGATCTTTCACCGGTGCTGGCGATCCTGGTGATCCTGCTGATCCAGACCGTGATCGTGGCGTGGCTGATGAACGTCGGGCACACCATCTAGCCGAGCCGTTCCACACGCCACGAAGACCGCAGTCATCAAGGCGAGGATGTTGCCGGTCGCGAAATCAAGGGTACGCGTGGCGAGCTTGCCCTCACCCGTCCGTGGGGCACCCTCTCCCGGAGGGAGAGGCGGAAGCAACCTCGCGGCGTCAGCGCCGGCGACTTGCCCAGTGCGCGATCACGCCATGCAGCGCATCCAGGCCGTCGGTGAGCGCGGCCGGCCCGGGCTGCAGGATGATCGGTGACTTGATCTCGTGGAGTTCGCCATCGCGCACGGCCGGAATCGCGTCCCATCCCGCGCGCGCAGCCATCGTTCCGGGCTGGAATTTCTTGCCGCACCACGAGGCCATGATGATGTCGGGCGCGCGCCGCACGACTTCCGAGGGATCCGCGAGGATGCGGTGCCTGGCGAGCGCTTGTTCCGCCAGTTCGGGGAACACGTCCTCGCCGCCGGCGATGCGGAGCAGTTCCGCGACCCAGCGGATGCCGGTGATGGGCGGCTCGTCCCATTCCTCGAAATAGACGCGCGGGCGGCGCGGCAGCCGCGACGCGGCTTCGGCGACCTCATCGAGATGCGCTCGCGCGCGCGCCGCGTACGCGAGCGCCTTCTCCGCGGCGCCGACCAGCGCGCCAAGCCGGACGATGTACTCGACAATGCCCTCGATGCTGCGATGGTTCGCGATCCAGACCTCGACGCCGGCGCGGACGAGATCGCGTGCGATGTCGGCCTGGATATCCGAGAACCCGATGGCGAGATCGGGCTCGAGCGCGAGGATCGCGCTGGTCTTCGCGCTCGTGAATGCCGAGACCTTCGGCTTCTCGCGCCGCGCGCGCGGCGGACGCACCGTGAAGCCCGAGATGCCGACGATGCGATGCTCCTCGCCGAGCGCGTAGAGCACTTCGGTCGGCTCCTCGGTGAGGCAGACGATGCGGCGGGGGCCGAAGAGCCGGGACTCGGAATTCGGGATCGGGGATTCGGAAATGCGGTTCGCCACACGTCTCTCGTCATTCATCCCGGATCCCGGCTTCAGGGATACAACAATCCTTTCCTCCATGCCCCGCGCTCGCGCACATACGTCACGCGCTCGTGCAGCCGATGCTTCGCTCCGTACCAGAACTCGATGCGATCCGGCTTTACGAGATAGCCGCCCCAATGCGGCGGCCGCGGCACGTCGCCGCCTTCGAAGCGCTTCTCGAAATCCGCGATGCGCCGCTCGAACGTTTCGCGATCCGGCAGCACCTGCGATTGCAGCGACGCCCATGCGCCGATCTGGCTGCCGCGCGCGCGCGTCGCGAAATAAGCGTCGGATTCGGCGGCCGACACCTTCGAAGCCTTGCCTTCGACGCGTATCTGCACCTGATCGCCGACGAGCTTCCAGTGGAAGCAGAGCGCGACCTCCGGATGCGCGGCGATCTGCGAGCCCTTGAGGCTTTCGTGATTCGTGAAGAAGCGGAAACCGTCGGCGTCGATCGACTTCAGCAGCACGACGCGCGCCGAGATGCGCCCGTCCGCATCGGCCGTCGCCAGCGTCATCGCGGTGGGCTCGCGGTCGCCGCTCGCGATCGCCTCTCCGAGCAGCGCGCCGAATGTCGCGATGGCCTCCTGATAGAGTGAGTCGGATGCTTCGTGCGGAGACGTGCTCATGCGCCTCGATGCTAGCACGCGAAGGGGCTACGACCGCTCGACGATCGATGCCGCGCTCGATGCGCTGGCGCCCTGCCTGCGCAGACGACGGCGCGCGACGATCGCGGGCATATCGGGCTTGCAGGGCAGCGGCAAGAGCACGTTCGCGCAGCAGCTCGCGCAGGCGGCGGTTGCGCGCGGCTGGCCGTCGATCGTGCTCGCGCTCGACGATTTCTATCTCGGCCGCCGCGAGCGCGCGAAGCTCGCTCGCGACGTGCACCCGCTGCTCGCGACGCGCGGCGTTCCGGGGACGCACGATCCCGCGTTGCTCGAACGCGCGCTCGACGCTGTCCTTCGGGCGGCACCGAGCCGGTCCGCGAGCCTCCCGCGTTTCGACAAGGGACGCGATACGCGCGTCGCGCCGTCCCGCTGGCGCCGCGTCACCAGGGCCCCGCGATTGATCCTGCTCGAAGGCTGGTGCGTCGGCGTGCCGGCGCAAGACGCGCGTGCGCTCGCGCGGCCGCTCAACGCGCTCGAGCGCATCGACGATGCGGACGGACGCTGGCGCACGCACGTCAATGCCGAGCTCGCGGGCGCTTATGCGCGCCTGTGGCGGCGCCTCGATGCGCTGATCGTGCTCGCCGCGCCCGATTTCGCGATCGTCGAGCGATGGCGCGGCGAGCCCGAACGCGAGCTGCGGCGACGCGGAGCGCCGCGCGCGATGTCGCCACACGAATTGAAGCGATTCCTGATGCACTACGAACGGCTCAGCCGGCACGCGCTGCGCACGTTGCCGGCGCTTGCCGACATCGTCGTCGCGCTGGACGCATCGCGCAACGTCGTGCGCATTCGCGCGCGCCGCCGGTAGGAAGCGATCCTCGACGCGATGAGAATCGCTGTCCCTTCTCCCGCTTGCGGGAGACAAATCGGCAGGATTGCCGATTTGCACGGCGAAGCCGCCCGAAGGGTGAGCGCAATGGATGGTGCGAACGAACGTGCCTGAGACGGATGAGGGAAGCTCTTGCAAGCGCGAGCCACACTTGCCCTCACCCTGCCCTCTCCCGCAAGCGGGAGAGGGAACAGCCGCCTTTCGCAACACCTCACCGCGCGTCGCCGCTCCCGTCCGCTTCCGCGCTCGCCGCCTGCTGCATCACGTGCACGAACTGGTCGACGTTGAGCGGTTTCGTCAGATAGTGATCGGCTCCGGCGCGCAGCGCCGCTTCGCGCGCCTCGCTCGTCGCCGTCGCCGACAGCGTGACGATGCGGCCCTTGTAGCCGCGCGAGCGAAGCTTGTAGACGGCCGCGTTGCCGGAAAGCCCGGACAGCTCCACGTCGATCAGCAGCACGTCCGGCCGGCGCGCCATCGCCTCGAGCACGGCGCTCTGCGCATCCGACACCACGCGAACCTCGAAGCCGAGATCGCCGAGCAGCGCTTCGAGCAGGTGCGCGATGTCGGGATCGTCGTCGGCAACGACGATGCTGCGTCCCTGCTGCCAGAACTGCGGCGCGCTCGCCCCGCTTGCGCGCGGCGCGGCTTGATCGCGCGCGCGCGCAAGCTCGATGCGAAACGACGTCCCGCTGCCGACTTCGGACTCGAACGCGAGCGTGCCGTGCATCTGCTCGACCATGCGCCGGACGATGCTGAGGCCGAGGCCGGCTCCCTTGCTGCCGGCGTGTCCGCCGCGGTTGAACGGCGTGAACACGCTCTCGCGATGCGCCGCCGCGATGCCGATGCCGGTGTCGGTGATGTCGATCGAGAGCTTCTGCGCGCGCCAGAGAATCTCCGCGGTCACGAGTCCGCGCCGCGTATAGCGCACGGCGTTCGATACGAGGTTGACGAGCACTTGGCGCAGGCGCACCTCGTCGAACACGGGCGCAGCGACGTCCTCGCGGCGCAGGCTGACGCGGAAGTCGATGCCTTTGTCCTCGGCAAGCGGGCGGAACATCGCGTCGAGATCGCGCGCCAGGAGGTCGAGATCGACGACCGTCGGATTCATCAGCGGCGCAGCGCTCTCGCCGCGGCCGTATTCGAGCAGGTTCTCGGCCAGCGTGAAGAGATAGGTCGCATTGCGCCGTACCGCGTGCAGCGCGTCGAGCAGCGAAGGCTCGCCCTGCGCACGCCGCTCGACGAGCTGGAGATAGCCGAAGATCGAAGTCAGCGGCGTCCGGAACTCGTGGCTCAGCGTCGCGATCAGCGCGTTCTTGAGCGCATGCGCTTCCTCGAGCTTCGCGTGCTGCCGCTCCAGTTCGTTGCGGATCTTCTTGAGCTGCCCGATCGCCTTCGTCTTCGCCTGGCTCGCTAGCGCCTCCTCGTGGCCGATCTGCTGCTGCGCGCGACGCCGGTTGCGCTCGGTCTCCGCGTCGAGCAGCAGCGCGTGGAAACCGTCCTCGTCGGGAATGAGATGCAGATGCGCGCTGCGTCCGTTCGCGAGCTCGACGAACGGCACGTCCTGCGGCTCATCGGTCGAGAGGCCCGTGAAGAGATCGCGCAGCGCCTCGATGCCGCGCTCCGGATCGCCGCCGTCGATGCCGTAGAGCGCGGCGTCGCCGCGGATGTCGCGCAGGCGCCAGCCGGCGTCGAAAGAGAGCAGGAGCGGATCGACGCGCTCCCAGAACAGCGCGCGCAGGTACGCCTCGACGCGTGGCGGCATGTCCCCGAAATCGAGCGCGCTCACGCGGCGAGCCTCGCCGCGATGTCGCTGAACGCCGCCTCGACGCCCTCGCCGGAGCGCGCGCTCGTTTCATGCACGGGCAGCGTGCGGCGCAGCTCGGCGAGCGCGGACGGCGCGACTTCCCACTGCTCGACAAGATCGAGCTTGTTGACCGCGAGCACGGCGACGGCGTCCGGCAGCAGCGTGCGCGCCTGCATCAGGAGATCCAGTGTCGCATTGAGGCTGCGTTCGCGCGTGCCGTCGGCGACGAGCAGCAGCGCGGCGGCGCCGCGAAGATACGTCATGTTGAGCGCGTCGAGATGGCTGCGCCCGGCGATGTCCCAGAGGACGAGCTTGCACGGCGCTCGTCCCGGCAGCGCGACTTCCTTGCTGTCGACCTTGACGCCGATCGTCGTCAGGTATTTGTCGGAGAACGTCGAGTGCACGAACCGCGCGACGAGACTCGTCTTGCCGACGCCGAAATCGCCGATCATGCAGACCTTGCGCGCAACCGCGCTCATCGCGGCGGAACTGCGAGGCGGATGAAGGCGCCGCGGCGGTGCGCCTCGGCGAGCGAAGGATCGTCGGATGCGACCGCGACGTTCGCGACTCCGCGCGCGCGAAGCGCATCGACCAGCCATTGTGCGCGCTCGGTGCGCAGATGCGCGTTGACGGCTTCGCTGCCGGGATCGTCGTTCGTTCCGGACGCGATCCAGGCGATCCCGACGCCGGCGGTCTTGCCCAGCGCCTCGGCGCGCCGCGCGTCGGCGACGATCGCATCGACGACCGCGGCGGATTCGGGGGCGGGCTCGGTGTCGCGCGCGAACGTGACGACGCGTTCCGGCATCGCGCGCGCGATCGCCGACAAAGCCTCGGACGCGGCCCTGTCGCGCTCGGCCGCGACCGCGAAATCGGCGCTGCGCACGCCGGGCACCCAGGCCGCCCGTTCGCGCGCGGCGGCGATCCACTCGCGCGACGCGTGGCCGCCGAGCGCGAGAATGCCGTCGCGGACCGACGTCGTCACCGTCGAAGGCGCGTCGAGCAGACGCCGGGCGCGACGCGCGATGATCGCGTCGTCCGTCGAAAGATAGCCGCTCGCATCGAGCGTCGCGCGATGCGGCGCGCGGCTCAGCAACGGAGCGATGGGCTCGGCATCGGGATCGGCGAGACCATGGACGATCCAGCCGTCGCGGCGCGCGTCGATGCCGGTCAGCACGAAACCCGGGCGCGACGACAATTCCGCTCGAAGCTCCGCGAGCGCCGACGCTTCGCGCCGCTCGCGCACGATCGCCCATGCGATCAATGCGAGCGCGGCCAGCGCAAGCAACACGATCGGCCAGCGCGAGGCGGCCGGCGCAGCGGCTTCGTCGCCGGCGCGCGCATCGCGCATCAGCGCATCGGGTTGCAGCAAGTGCCGCCACTCGCCGACGCCCTCGTCGGCGTACGAGATCTCGTCGTATTCCGCGTGGATCGCTTCGAGCCGCTGCTCGAGCAGCGCATGCAGCCGCGCCGGCGGCACGCCGTGAATGAAGCAGGCGAGGTTCGCGCGCGGGCCTTGCACGACCCAGAGCAGATGCTCGCCGACGCGTGCTGCATCGAGTGTTCCGCTCTCGTCCTGGCCGACCGAATCGCGCACGAACTCGCCGATCGCGGTCAGCATGCCGGCGATCGCGTCGGCGTCGAGCACGGGCAGATGCGGAGCCGATTCGCGGTCGAGCACGAGCCCCGAATCGCGCTCGATCAGGAAGACGTGATCGATGCCGTAGCGCAGCGTGTGCTTGAGCACGATCTCGGCGTAGGGCACGCCGCTGCGCCATGCTTCGATGCGCCAGCGGATGCCGCGAGGCGTGAAGCTCGATTCGAGCGCGCGATTGAGATCGGCGACGAGCGCGCGCAGCGCTTCGGCGATCGCCTTGCGGATCGCGGGACCGATGACCGGGAACAGCACGTCGACGATGACCTGCCGGTTCTCGCGCACGGCCGTACCGAGCGCGCCGGCGACCGGACGCGCGAGCGCGGCCGTGATGCGTTCGCTTCCGGCGCCTTCCTGCGCGCGCAGGATCGCGTCGGGCAAGCGCGCGGGAAGTTCGCTCTGGCTGCGGCCCAGCGTGTCGACGCGGGCGTCGAGCGCGTCGAGCGCATCGAGCTCCTTGCCTATCAGGAGCCGCCTGAGCCGCTCGTATCCGCCGGAGTCGGCCGCATCAAGCGTCGGCACAGGCGCAGGCACGGCGCTCGGGCGGTCGCCGCCTCCAGTGTCCGCGTTCCGCATCGGTGCGGGCTCGGCCGTGATGGCGCTCTCCTACTTCGCGGGCGGCAGGTCGAAATCGCCCTTGAGCCTTAGCGCGAACTCGGTGAGGAGCGCGGCGAGATCGTCGCGGCCGACTTTCTCGCCGCGAAGCTCCGCGCCGAGCCGACTCATCGCGGCTTCGGCCTCGGCCGTGCGCGCGTGCGTCGCTTTCTGCACGTCGGCGACCGCGCCGCGCAGGCGCTCGTCGGTCGCGGCAAGCTCCTGCGCATGGGCCTCGAACGAGGAAGCGATCTCGCCGCGCGCTGTCCGTGCCGCCTGCTGCAGGCGCGATTCGAGATCGTCGATCGATCGATTGCGATCCTGGATCTCCTGGCGCAGCAGCTTGCCGATCTTGTCGAGCTGATCGTCGATGCGCTTGTCGATCTGCGCGAGCCGCTTGTCCTGCGCGTCGCGAAGGCGCGCGAGCTCGGCTTCGAGGCGCTGGTTCAATTCCTGGAAGCGCCGCTCGTAATCGCGCATCTGCCCGCCGAAGAGGATGTCGCGGATCTGATCGACGTTGCGATCGGCCGCGCCGTCGCCGGCGTTCTTCTTCTCTGTCATGACCCTGCTCCCGTTCGTGCGTGCCCGCGCGGCGGTGCGTTCGCTCGCCCGTGCGCGAAGACCGGCGGCTTTCCTTCCGGTCGGTTTGGCTGGTTTCCCCATGACGGCTCCCCGTTGCCGACGCCGCGCGGCGCCGAATCGCCGATGTTGCGAGAATCAAACCTGCTCGAGACGATACCCGTGCTGATAGATCGCGGCGAGCCGCCAGCCGTGCTCGCCATTGAGATCGAGCTTCTTGCGCAGGCGGCTCACGTGCGTGTCCACCGTGCGCGTCGACACCGCCGCGGTCAGGTTCCAGACGTTCTCGAGCAGCGCGTCGCGCCCGACGATGCGGCCCTGACGGCGGAAGAGAAAGCTCGCCAGGTCGAATTCGCGCTGCGTGAGCTCGATCTCGCGCCCGTTGACGCTGATGCGCCGGCGCTCCGGATCGACGCGGTACGGCGGCAGCTCGATCTCGCCGCCGTGCGCGGGACTGCCCGTATGCCGCCGCAGCAGCGCCTCGACGCGCGCCAGCACCTCGCGCTTCTTGGCAGGTTTCGCTACGTAGTCGTCGCCGCCGCTCGCGAGCGCGCGCACGAGATCTTCCTCGCTGTCGCGCGCGGTCAGGAAGATCACCGGCAGCCGGCTGTTGGTCGACGAGCGCACCCACCCGACGACGTCGATGCCCGACGTGTCCGGCAGCATCCAGTCGAGCAGCAGGAGGTCGACCGTCTCGACGCCCTGGCGGCGGCGGAACTCGGCCGCGTTGCGGAAGATCCGCACCGCGTATCCGGCTTCGTCGAGCCAGCTCTCTACGATAGCCGCCTGGTCGGCGTCGTCTTCCAGCACGCCAACCACGAGATCGCGTTTTTTCATCGCGCGCTCGCTCGTCCGGCCGCGCAGGCGCAGCCGGCGATGCCTAGTCGACGACGAAGTTGATCCGCATGTTGACGCGCCACTCGACCACAGTGCCGTCGGCGCCCGTGATCGCCCGGATCTCGTTGACCCATGCGCTCTTGATGTTCTTGACCGTCTTCGAGACTTTGTGCAGCCCCTGCTGCACGGCGTCCTCGACGCCCTTGCTGGACGAGCTGCTGAGCTCGATGACCTTGGCTACTGTCATGGCGAATCCTCCGCGCTATGAGGTCAGCGCCACTATAGCAAAGCTAAAGCCCCAGCCAAGCCGCGGCTCGGCCAGCGTCAGGGGATTTCGTCGGGCCGGATCCGGCGGCGGCGCCGTTCAGACAGGCGCGGATGCGGGCGGCGGAGCCGCCGGACGAGGCAGGTAGCGCAGCCAGATCAGGAACGCGATCAGCGCATCGAGCACGATCAGCGCCTGCCAGAGATAAAGATGGAACCAGTCGAACCAGACGCGGTTCCACTGGCCGAGATAGAAGAGGCTGATGATGCGCACGAGATTCAGCGCCTGAATCGCGAGGAAGCCGAGACCGATGCCGACCAGCCGATGCTTCCACGGCGCCGGAAACGCCAGCATCGCGGCGACGAGGATGATGACCGCCTCGACGCCGTTGCAGCCGCGCTCGATCGAGATCGCGAAGCCGTTCGACGTGCTTTGCAGCACCTTGCCGAAAGCCACCGCGTGGGAATCGAACAGACCGACCAAGCCGACGCTGATCTTCGCGATCGCCGCCGTGAAAGGCAGGATCACGTGCGCGTCGACGGGGCGCAGGAGCTCGAGGCCGAAGAGGACGGCGAGGTAGAGGAGGAATAGGATGACGAAGCGGAGCATGGGCGGAGGATAGCAAGGCGGCCTTGTGTCATTCTGCGCCGATTCTCGCTCCGTCTCGTTTCAATCGGAATTGGCCGTGCGGCTCATTCGTTTCGTTGCGCCCTTCGGTTGCGGCGGGTTAGTCGGAGGTATCCAATCTTTCGGAGGTTTCGCTTTCTGTGGAAGAACGTCCGACAGAAACTTCGCCTGCCTCGCCTCAAGCTCCTCTCTCGCCGCATCCAAGCGATCGATCGGATTGTCGTTGCCTAGACCACTCGTCGTCTTCGGGATTCTATAGCTCGGGTCCGTCTGCTGGATCGTGCGTTCGATCTCCCTCGCTTCACGCTCCGCATTGCCTTCGATGGCCGGCGCCAGCGCTGGCGCGATACCTCGTGCGCGATAGGCTTCGGCCGACGGTCCGTTCGTTTCGTCGCGCCCCTCGCGTTCTTCGGTGGGCTCGACTTGCGCCAACTGCTTAGTTGTACGCGATCCATCACGAATGTCCGCCGCCTGCTTGTTGGCGTCTCTCGGCTCGAAATCGAGCCGACACGTCATGTGGAAACTCGCGGTTTTTATACCTGATGGATCAAGGCATCCATGTGGGTTTCCGCATCTCCTCGCTCGTCCAGCCCCACTCCGAAAACATTTCGGCATAACTATCGATGTCGAAATCCTCCATTTGCAATGGCTTCGAGAATGTCGATATCGCGTAGCCCTGTGCTATCAAATCGCGTCGGGCGGTAGAGTCGAGAATGTCTGCCGAATCAAACACAAGTGTACCCAACGCACCACCAAGATCGGGAAACAGTGCTTGAGTCGGAAGCCTCATTCCGTTGGAAAGAACGGCGACGTAAGCAATGGCTACGCGAACGTCAAGCTTTTTAGCAGCACATGCCAGCCACTCTTGCATCCGGTTCATGGTTGCGGATCCATGATAGGTATGTGATCAACGGGGCCAACGTGGCCGTGGGGGACTTTAGAATATGGGGCACCACGGAAATGACCCTCGTCGATACGCACTTTGTTCGCCCGAAACGGGTCCGGCAAGCTTCTATTGAGTTCCTCATACGCTTGCATGTCCTCGCGAGTGACTCCGAGCTTCTTATCCGCCTTAGCCATGTCGATGAGAGCCTGCTTTGTCCGATGACGCCGGGCCGTTCAGGACACGCGAGATGTCACCGGTCTTGCCCGTGAACGTCGCGCTCAGCGAACCGCCGTTGCTGAAAGTGAGGCTGATCGTACTGCCCTTGTCGGCGACGATCACCGTTCCAAGCGTCTTGCCGGTGGAGTCGGTGATCTTGTTGACACCGTTATTGGATAGCAAGCACGAAGAGGCAACGGCGCCGTGCCGGTCTTCCTGACAGTCGTAGCCGGTCGGATCGGTGCCGCTCAGCGAATTGTTCGACAGATAGCTGCACGGATTCGGCCCTTGCGAACTCGTGTGATCGACCATGGGGATCGACGGACAAAAATCTGCTGACCGTTCAACGGCGTCGATTGCGCGCCCTTCGGCATTTGCGTGTCGGCGCCATTGCCAATCGCCATCTTCACGCGACATTAAAAGCACCGGACGACTGTCTGAAAATACGTGAGAACAGACGTAAGTCGGGATTTCCATCACGGCTGCTCCTTCTGTTCAATCCGTTCTGTGTGCACCCGCGTAGGCGATGCTCCGCGTCACGCTGCGCGTGAGCGGCTTGTCGACAATCACGAATACCGATCTCGCAAACGGCCTCTATCCACCAGCTTTATCAGCAGTTCTTCCGCTCTCCTGCGTACCGCATACCATTGTGGGCTGGCCAAGATGTCCCCGAGTGGTTCGCTCGATTGGCGCTTCAGACACGAAGCAAGCAACATTTGCAGCTCTCTGAATTCCTCGTCGATCTCGGCAGAAAAAGTAACGATGTTTTTTCCAAGGCAGTCTCGAGCCCCGAGTCGTCGAACAGAGCGGAGGCGGTCTCGTTCGTTGTGGACACTTCCGTTCCTCTGCCTTCGACCCAAACGCGCAGCTGATACTCCGCATCGACGAGATCACGCAGCGCATCGGCCACGAGATGGTCAATAATTTCTTTCATGGTCTGTAGCCCTGATACTCATCGAGCGGGATGTGGCTCGTATTTGTCTTTCTTTGGGGCAGGATTCGCATGTAACTAAATATGTCTACGATGACGAACCACGTCCGGGACATTATCGCGAATCCACTGACGTAGCTCGTACTCTTCAGAGATCAC
>DASZYR010000231.1:0-5633 GCA_035545255.1 Rhodanobacteraceae bacterium | reverse complement strand
GCTGCCGCTGCTGCGCAAGGAGATCCTCGTCGCGGTCCTGAACGGTTTTCTCTGGGCGATCGTCGTCGGCGGCACCGCGTTCGTCGTCTACCGCAACACGCTGCTCGCGCTCGCGTTCGGCTCGGCGATGATCATCAACCTGCTCGCCGCCGCGCTCGCCGGCGTGGCGATTCCGCTGATCCTGCGGCGCATGTCGATCGACCCCGCGCTCGCCGGCGGCGTGATCCTGACGACGGTGACGGATTGCTGCGGCTTCGCGTCGTTCCTCGGGCTTTCGACGCTGCTGCTGTTGCACTGAGGAGCCACGTCCGGCGCCGGCGTCAATGCGCGTTTCCACGCACGTCCTCGCGCCGCTTCGCTCGCGACCCGATCTCTCAGCGCCGCTGCTCGGCGAGCGTCAGCGCGACCTTGTCGCGCAAGTACACCGGCTGCACGCGATCGGCCGGAATTCCGCCGCCGGCGGCGGCGATCGGGGCTGCGAGACGCGCGACGTCGGCAGCCTGCGGGTAGCGATCGCCTTCGGCCCGACGCGGCGGCGAAGGCAGGATCCGCGCGATCGCATCCCGATGGCTCGACCAGCCGGTGCCGATGACGTTCAACGGTCCGGCGCCGCTCACGACGAGCGCTTCGGCCGGCCCGACGGTTTCCTCGCCGATCGCTTCGATCATTCCGCCCATGCGGCGGAAACGTCCCGCGTAAACCTCGCCCATGCGCGCGTCGATGACGGCGAGCACATCGAGTCCGTCGTCCGGCGCCTGCATCGCGAGCGCGGCGAGCGACGATACCGGCACGACCGGAATCGCGAGCGCGAGCGCGATGCCCTGCGCGGCCGAGATCGCGAGCCGCACGCCGGTGAACGCGCCGGGCCCGCGGCCGACGGCGACGACGTCGAGATCGCGGCGTCCGAGAGCGGCTTCGGCAAGCACGTCCTCGCACATCGGCAGCAGAAGCTCCGCATGGCGGCGCGGCGCGATCTCGCTGCGCTCGAACAGCGCATCGCCGGCAAGCAGCGCGACGGAGCAGCATTCGGTCGCCGTTTCGATCGCGAGCAGGTTCATCGTGCGATTCTATCGGGTTGCGCCCGGCTTCCGTCGTCCCCGCGACTGCGAGCGAAGCGAGCGAACAGCGGAGCTGGCCCGAAGCGCGAGTAAGGCGGCGACCCGGCGCCTTGGGTGGCTGGAGTCGAGACGCCAGGTTCCCGGCCTTTGCGGGAACGACGATCAGGGCAGCTCGCCCGCCGAATGCGGATCGATCGAATACGGAAACGTCTCCGCAAGAAACCCCGGCTGCATTTCGACGCGCCTCACCCAAGCGCCGACGTTCGCGAAATCGCCGAGCGGCAGCTTCGCCTCGTCGGCGCGGCTCGTGTAGGCGAACAGCGAGATGTCGGCGATCGTGTATGCCTCGCCCGCGGCGAATGGTCGCGACGCCAGCTCGCGATCGAGAATGCGAAGCGCCTTCAGCGATGCCGCGCGTCGCGATTCCACGAGCTCCCGCGATCGCCGCTCGGCCTTGCCGGTCATGATCCAGTGTCGCAGTGTCCCGATCGCGGGCTCGACGTAGCCGCCCTCGAACGATAGCCATTGCAGGACTTTCGCTCGGCCGAATCCATCGGCGGGAAGATACGGCGTGCCGTCGGCGAGGAATGCGAGGATCGCATTGGATTCGGCGAGCACGCGGCCGTCGTCGAGCCGGATCGCCGGCACGGCGCCTGTCGGATTGATCGCGAGGTATCCCGGCCGCTGGCCTTCGCCCTCGAAGATGCCGACATACTCGGTGCGATACGGCCGCTGCACGTGCTTCAGGATCTGGCGGACCTTCCATGCGTTCTGCGAAGGCAGATAATCGAACAGCGTCAGCATGCGATGACTCCTTGCGCGATCGGATGCGCGGCATCATCTTCGGTGCCATGGCCCTCGCCTATCCGCTTCTTGCTCACGATCTCGCCGGATTGCCGCGCAACAAGCGGATATCCCGGTTCCGGGTGGCGCGGTTTACTGCGCCGAACCCGAAAGGAGGTCCGCCATGAGCAACGAATCCGACATCCGCTGGAGTGCCGTCCAGACGCGCGATGCGTCGAAGGACAATGACTTCGTCTACGGCGTGCTGACGACCGGCGTCTACTGCCGGCCGTCCTGCGCCTCGCGCAAGCCGCTGCGAAGGAACGTGCGCTTCTTCGCGACATCCGCCGACGCCGAGCGCGCCGGACTTCGCCCGTGCCGACGTTGCCGTCCGGATGAGGCGCGGACGCAGGGCGAGCTCGATCCGCGCATCCGCAAGGCCTGCGATCTGATCGTGCGCCACGCGGAAAGTCCGCTTGCGCTGAAACAGCTCGCCGTCGCGGTCGGCATGAGCCCGTTCCATTTCCAGCGCCGCTTCAAGGCAAGCGTCGGCCTCACGCCGAAGGAATTCCACGAAGCCGAGCGCGTACGCTCGCTGAAGACGGGACTCAAGGCCGGACGCAGCGTGACGAGCGCGATCTATGACGCCGGCTTCGGCTCGTCGAGCCGCGTCTACGAGCGCGTCGACACGCGGCTCGGCATGACGCCCGCGCAGTATCGCGGCGGCGGACGCGGCGTCGCGATCTCGCACGCGACATCAATGACGCCGCTCGGCCTGCTGATGATCGGCGCAACCGACCGCGGCATCTGCTTCATCCAGTTCGGCGACGGCGAGGGTGCGCTGCTGCGGAGGCTCGCCGACGAATATCCGAATGCGACGCTCGCGCCGATGCCGAAGGCGCACGCCGCGACGTTCGCGGCATGGATGCGCGCGCTCGGCGACTATCTCGAAGGCGCCGCGCCGTCGCTCGACCTGCCGCTCGACGTGCGCGGCACCGCGTTCCAGATGCGCGTGTGGCGCTACCTGCAGACGATTCCGCGGGGTCACGTCGAGTCGTACGCCGAAGTCGCGCGCGGCATCGGCCAGCCGACCGCGGCGCGCGCCGTCGCGCAGGCGTGCGCGAGCAATCCGGTCGCGCTCGCGATTCCGTGCCATCGCGTGATCCGCGGCAACGGCGAGCTCGGCGGCTATCGCTGGGGCGTCGCGCGCAAGCGCACGCTGCTCGATGCCGAGCGCACGGCGCGCGAAACGCGCTGAACGGCGAAACCGATCCGCGCGGGCGGCGAGAACGGTCGCCCGCGCGGATTCCGTTCATCGCGGCGCGGTCGAAAGCGCGTACCAGTCGACACGGCGCGTCAGGTACATCAGCGCCGCGACCGCGCCGAGCAGTGCGAGCGATCCCATCAGCAGCGCGTAGTCCTCGCTGACGACGAGACCGTACAGCAGCGCGTAGATCAGCGCCAGCAACGCGCCGAGCGCCGCGCCGGCACGACGCGTCGCGAACACGGCGCCCGAGTAGCCGCCGACGATCAGGGCGACCGCCGCCGCCGCGACCGCATAGGCAGGCGCGAATCCGATCTGCTCGGACAGCGCCAGCAGCACGACGTAGAACGTGCAGAGCGCAAGGCCGATCAGGAGATATTGAACCGGATGCACGCGCAGCCGGCGCAGCACCTCGAACAGGAAGAACGCCACGAACGTGAGCGCGATGAAGAGCACGCCGTATTTTCCCGCGCGAACGTTCTGCTGGTACGTATCCGCCGGCTGCGTCAGCGTGATCCCGAATGCCGATCCGGCGAGCGCTCCGGGCGATTCGTGCCCGCTCCAGCGCTGAGCGAAGCGGCGATTGACTTCGAGCACCTGCCATTTCGCCTCGAAACCCGAGCCGTCGACGCGGTGCGCCGCCGGCAGGAACGCGCCGTCGAATCCCGGGTTCGGCCACGGGCTCGTCGCGTGCACGCGCGTATCGCGCGCGAGCGGCAGCGCGGCGAAGCGCTCGGTGCCGGCCAGCGTCAGCGACAGCGAGAACGGAACCGCCGTACCGATCGATGCGGGATCGATCGGTGCGGCCGCGCCGATCGTCGTCACGTCGCCGATCGCTTCCGTCCCCGCGGCGAACGCCGACTCGTGCCCGCCGAGCCGGACCGCCGAGAGTCGGCGGATGCCGCGCACGTCGGCGACCGGCAGCCGAAGCTCGGCGCGGTCCCACTGCGGAATTCCGCCGTCCGCGGCGAGACTTGCGAGGTCGGCTGCATCGAAATTCCCCTCGATCGCGACGTCGGCGAGGTAGACGACACTCTCGTAGATGCCGTAGCTGCGGACATCCGGCGCGAGCTTCGCTTCGATCGCGGCTCGCCCGGCGAGCAGGTATTCGCGCGTCTCCGTGCGGCTCGTCTCGCTGACGCGGTGCTTCGCGTCGATCCAGCGCTCGCTGACCTGCTCGTGCACGACCGGCACGACGAGCATCGGCGGGCCGATGAGCTGTGCCGCGCCCCACCGCTGCGCGATCGTCTCGCTTGCCTCGCGCGCGCGTCCGGCGCGCTCGGCGACGAGGCCATCGACCTGCGCCAGCGGTATCAGCATCAGCAACGCAAGCAGCGCGATGCCGAGAACCTTCGTCGTCGAACCCTGAAACGCGCGGGCGACCATCTGCCTTCCTCCGTTGTCCGAACCGGCGGACATTGGGCTCGGTCGCGCGGGCGAGGCCACGGCGGTACGCAGGCGGATTCCGGGCGATTCATGTTCGTCGACGGCATGTGCAAATTCGGGCTATTGCAAAGCCGATCACGAAAACCCGCTGATGGAGTCTCGACCTTTGCGACGCGCAAGGCGACAATAGGGATACGTCCTGCCCCGTGCCGGACTCGCGGCCTCGGTGATCGGACGATGACGCAGTCGAAGACCAGCGAAGAGATCTACAGCGAGCAGCGGCGCCAGCGCGCGGCCGAGCTCATTGCCGCGATCGTGCGCAAACGCCGCCGCATCGACACGGACGAATCGCTGCTCGATCAGGCCGCCTTGCGCGCCGCCGCCGAACGCGCCGACGCGCGCAATCGCGAACCCGCGGACTGAACCGAGCCCCAAGCCGGCGACGCCTCTCTTTCCCGCCCTTCTCCGGAACGGCTCGCCCCTTCTTCGGAACAGCAGCCGCGCACTGAGCTGCAGCTGGCGATCGTTCTGAGGCGAGGAGATTCCCTTCTCGAGACGCTCGTTGCGCGTACTGCGAACGAACAGCACTTCGCCCGTCACGCGCAGCCAAGCGACGACGCAACCTACCCGGCGACACCGTTCGACCTGCTGACGCGACTCGCGCGCTGCAAAAGGTTGTCACGCAAGCGATCGCATCCCTTGAACATCCAGGACCCGCGACTGGTTTCGAACCCCCCACGACTTCGGTTGGGCCCACCCAAGAAGCAACGCCGACAAGGCGCTAACACAGACCGCAAGAGCGCATCCCCTCATTTCTGCGCCGCGTTGACTATTTGACGGTAGCTGAGCATTCGGCAAAAGCTATTGCAGCCGTAGTCGATCTGCAGCAGCGAATTGCGAACGAAAGACGCGGATCGCGCCTTCGTCCCCCCGATCAGTGCAATGCGGCGGCCTGAACACTCGCGGTCACGGCGACGATGGCCGGTGTCGACGGCACCGATGCGATCGCCGAGCGGAGCGCACGCGCCGCCTCGTCCTGATGCAACGCCGCGAGAATGCCGACCTTCACGGCCTTCGCTTCGACCATGCGCGGATCGTCGTCGGCCCGGATCGGCGTCAGCACACGGAGCGCCTCGTCGATC
>DASZYR010000230.1:0-11439 GCA_035545255.1 Rhodanobacteraceae bacterium | reverse complement strand
CGACCGCGGCGAGACCTGGACGCTGCTCGGCGAGGACGTGTTCAATCCGTTCTACGGCCCGTCGGCCGGCAGCTTTCCGCAGTATCAGGCGATCGGCAAGGTCGTCGTCGATCCGAACAATTCGGACAACGTGATCGTCTCGACCAAGACCGGCGTCTTCTTCTCGTACGATGCGGGCCAGGACTGGTCGGGCCCCTGCTACACGAACGATTTCGCGACCGGCGCGAACCCGCAGCGCCAGGACGGCACCGGACTTCTCGCGATCGATCAGGGCGGCACGACGATGGTCTACGTCGCGATCGGCACGCGCGGCCAGCCGACGCCGGTGCAGCCCGACCTCGGGCAGAACGGCGCCAACGGTGTCTATCGCGCGACGATGCCGACATCCGGATGCCCCGCGACCAGCGACTGGACGCTGCTCGCGAACGGCTGGCCCGCGAATACCGGCAACGGCGTCGCCGGCGCGACGCAGATCGGGCGCCTCGAGCTCGCCGCCGCACCGAGCGATCCGAGCACGCTGTACGCGATGGTGTCGAGCACGAACCTCAGCGCAGGCATCCTCGCCATCTACAAGAGCACGGACGGCGGCGACACCTGGTCGACGACCGGAATCCCGAGCGGCGCCGGCACGCAGATGTGGTACGACTCGGGCATCACGGTGTCGCCGACCGATCCGAACGTCGTCTTCATCTCGACCGTCGATCTCTTCCGCTCGCTCAACGGCGGGTCGAGCTGGACGAACATGACGCAGTCCTACGGCGGCGGTCCGGTGCATCCCGACAATCATTCGCGTGCGATCGTCGGCGGCGATGCGAACCATCTGCTGAACGGCTGCGACGGCGGCGTCTACTACGTCGACAACGCGCTGACCGCGACGAGCGCGTTCAACGCGAACTGGGTCGCGCTGAACGACACGCTGCCGACCATCGAGATCTACCACGGCGACATCACGGCGAACTTCGCGACCTCGTCCAACCCCGGCGCGACGGCCGGATTCCAGGACAACGGCAGCGCATCGGTCGTGTTCAGCGGCGATCCCGGCCCGTCGGAATGGGAAGCGACGAACGGCGGCGACGGCATCGTCTCGCGCATCGAGCCCGTGCTCGGCCAGTGGTGGTACACGTCGATCTACTACGCGTCGATCTACGTCTCGACGAACGGACCGTTCGGCAGCCAGCTCGACGCCTCGCCGCCGCTGCCCGGCAACGAGCGCGCGAGCTTCCTGACGCCGTTCGACCTGTTCCGCAACGGCGTGCTCGACGCGCCGGACGGCGCCTGCACGAGCGCCAGCGGCTGCAAGCACATCATCCTCGGCACGCAGCGCGTCTGGGAATCGACGCAGGGCGGCCGCCCGACGAGCTCATGGAGCGCGAAGACCGGCGACGTGACGAAGAACAACCTCGTGCTCGGCGGCGACAACCGCTCGTACATCAACCAGATCCACTACTCGGTCAATGATCCGACCGTTGCGATCCTCGGCACGAACGACGGCAACGTGCAGTACGTGTTCGGGCTCGGCACCGCGGACGCGGCAACCGCCGTCGACGTGACCGGCGGCAACAGCGTCCTGCCGAACCGGCCGATGATGGATGTCGCGACCGATCCGAACAACCCGCTGATCGGCTATGCCGCCGTCGGCGGCTTCGCCGGCAACACGCCGGCGACGCCGGGACACGTTTTCCAGGTGACCTGCACGGCCAATTGCGCGAGCTTCGCGTGGGTCGACAAGAGCGGCAACCTGCCGGACATCCCGGCGAACGCCGTCATCGCGAACCCGAACATCCCCTCGCAGGTTTTCGTCGGCATGGACTGGGGTCTCTACTACACCGACGACATCAATGCCGATCCGCCCGTCTGGCAACGCTTCGAGGGCCTTCCGCATGTGATGATCTGGAGCCTTTCGATCGATCGCGGCTTCACGACGCTCGCGGCGTTCACGCGCTCGCGCGGCGCGTGGGCGTGGCCGCTGCCGCAGCCGTCGGGCGACAGCGCCGACATCGCCGTGACGATCGCGCCGCCCTCGTCCGTCGAGGCGGGGCTCGAGTTCAACTACACGGTGACCGTGACGAACAACGGGCCGGACGATGCGAACAACGTCAGTCTCGACAGCACGCTGCCACGGGGCTTCACGTCCAGAGGCAACACCGGAGACTGCACGACCGCGTTCCCGTGCGTGTTCCCGACGCTCGCGAGCGGTGCCAGCGTCGAGGTCACCGTCGACGCCTGCGTACCGCGTGATTACGCGACCGATCCGCTGGTCCTGAACGCGAGCACCACGAGCGATACCACCGATCCCGACAGCGGAAACGACAGCGCGACCGCGAACGTCCCGCTGATCGCATCGCTGTTCGCGGACGGGTTCGACTGTCCCTGAACCGACCCGCAGCACGCGCCGGCCGATCCGGCGCGTGCTGCGCGGCGGCGAGCAGCCGCGCCCCGCGCGCGCTAGACTCGGAGCGGCAGACCGCAAGACGGAGGCTCGCATGCTTCAGGTCAGGCATCTGCTCGCCGACAAGGGCGATCGCGTTTTCTCGATCGGTCCCGACGAGCCGGTTCTCGCCGCCGTCCGCATGATGGCGGATCACTACATCGGCGCTCTCCTCGTCATGCGCGGCGACGAGCTCGTCGGCATCGTTTCCGAGCGCGACTACGCGCGCAAGATCATCCTGCAGAACCGCGCCTCGGCCGACACGCCGGTCCGCGACATCATGAGCGCGCCGGTGATCACGGTTCAGCCCGAAGACTCGACCGACGCGTGCATGCGCATCTGCACCGAAAGCCGCGTGCGCCATCTGCCGGTCGTCGAGAGCGGCAAGGTCGTCGGCGTCGTGTCGATCGGCGATCTCGTCAAGGCCGTCATCAGCGAGCAGACGCAACAGATCGAGCATCTGCAACGGTATATCGCCGGCTAGCTTCGGCGTGCGTCTTTCCCCCTCTTCCGCTTCGCGGGAGAGGGTCGGGGTGAGGGAAAGCTGGCCAGACTCTCAAGAAGAAATCCCGAACGCGTCGCTCCGATTGCCCTCACCCTGCCCTCTCACGCAAGCGGGAGAGGGGAAAGCGGCTTGGTGCGGGAAGTGACCTCGGACGTCGGCATCGGCTGGTACTCCCGGCCGTGCGGTCGGAGCGATGACGTCTGCGTGCGGTTTGTCCGGCCCGGCGCCCTTTTGACGTACTGAAGCGTCCGAACGTCCGCGCCATCCGCGCACGACCGGAATTCGTCCCATGAACAACCCGTCCCCGACCCACCCGCGCGCCACGCAGCTCGGCCTCGCGATCGCGCTGCTCGGCGGCCCTGCCGTCGTCGCCGCTTTTCGCATCGCGACGGGTGAAAACTCGTCCGATCTTCAGGTCATCTGCCGCGAGCTGATCCTGTTCGCGCTGGCAGGATTCCTCATCTGGCTCGTCCGCTCGGGCGAAAAGCTGCCGCTCGCTTCGATCGGATTGCGGGGCGGGCGCGCCGCGAAATCGATTCTCCGGGGCCTTGCCTGGGGCATCGCGCTGCTGGCGCTGACCGTCGGCCTGTACGTCCTTCTCCAGCAGTTCGGCGTGAAGCTCGGCAGCGAGGCGCCGAACGCATTTCACCCATCGCTCGGAGTCGTCGCGCTCGTGACGCTGCGTGCCGGCATCGTCGAGGAGCTTTTCTACCGGGGTTACGCGATCGAACGGCTCGAAAGCCTCACCGGAAGCCGCGTGATCGCGATCCTCGCGCCGCTTGCCTGCTTCGCCGCCGCGCACTACCGCCAGGGCATCGGCGGCATCCTCGCCGCTGCCGTCCTCGGAGGACTCCTCACGATCGTCTACCTGCGGCGCCGCGATCTCGTGACGAACATGACGGCCCACGCGTCGGCCGACTTCGTGCTCAACGTCGTGCTGCCGCTTCTCGGCGGGGATTGAGGGCCCCGCCTCGCGCGCGTCACGCCTCCGCGTCGGGCTGATTCTCGGGCCGCGCGCGGTCGAACGCCTCGAGCTGCATGCACGCAGCGACGATGGCCTCGATCGTCGGATACGGCGAGAGATCGACGCCGAAGCGCCGCGCGTTGTAGACCTGCGGCACCAGGCAGATGTCGGCGAGCGTCGGCGTGTCGCCCTCGCAGAAGAGGCCTGTCGACGGATGACGCGCGACGAGCTCCTCGAAGCTCGCGAAGCCTTCCTCCATCCAGTGCCGCATCCAGCGATGCCGCGCCGCGTCGTCGGCTCCGAGCTCGCGATCGAGATAGCGCATGACGCGCGTGTTGTTGAGCGGATGGATGTCGCATGCGACGAGCATCGCGAGCGAGCGCACGCGTGCGCGATCGCGCGCGGTCGGCGGCAGCAGCTTCATCTCGCCGTCGTAGGTCTCGTCGAGATATTCGACGATCGCAACCGACTGACGGATCACGCGGCGGCCGTCGACGAGCGTCGGCACGAGCTCCTGCGGATTGATCTTGCGATACTCGGGCGAATGCTGCTCGCCGCCGTCGCGCACGAGATGCACCGGCACGATCTCGTAGTCGAGCCCCTTGAGATTGAGCGCTATGCGCACGCGATAGGCCGCGCTCGATCGCCAGTAGCTGTAGAGCCTGAGACCTTCGACCATGCCGCGCTCCGCAGTCGAACCCGTTTAGGTGCGCAAATCATTCGGCGAACGCGCCCGCCCGTCAACGTACTTCGATTCTTCGGGCGCATCCCTTCAAGGGGAGGCCGGTCAGGATGGTGTTCACGGCTCCGGAGCCGTGCAGACCACGTTCAGCGCTTCGACTCGGCCCGCGCCACGGTCTGCTCGATGGCTCCGAACAGGCTCTTGCCCGTCGCATCCGTCATCTCGATGCGCACGACGTCCCCGAACTTCAGGAACGGCGTCGACGGCTTGCCGTCGCGCAGCGTCTCGACCGTGCGCTGCTCGGCCAGACACGACGCGCCCTTCGAAGTGTCCTCGTTCGCGATCGTCCCCGATCCCACGATCGTTCCGGCCGACAGCGGGCGCGTCTTCGCCGCGTGCGCGACGAGTTCGGCGAATCCGAACTGCATGTCGACGCCCGCCTCGGCCTCGCCGAACCATCGCCCGTTGATCCAGGTGCGCATCGGAAGGTGCAGCTTCGAATCCTTCCATGCATCGCCGAGCTCGTCCGGTGTCGCCAGCACCGGCGAGAGCGCCGAGCGCGGCTTCGACTGCAGGAAGCCGAAACCCTTCGCGAGCTCCGGTGGAATCAGATTGCGCAGCGACACGTCGTTGACGAGGCCGACGAGCTGGATGTGCTTCTCCGCATCGGCCGTCGAGACGCCCATGGGCACATCGTCGGTGACGACGACGACCTCGGCTTCGAGATCGATGCCCCAGTCCTCGCTCGCGGCGAGGATCGGATCGCGCGGACCGTAGAATCCCGCGCTCGTCGCCTGGTACATCAGGGGGTCGGTGTAGAACGTCTCGGACACTTCCGCGCCGCGTGCCTTGCGCACGCGCGCGACGTGCGGCAGATAAGCGCTGCCGTCGACGAACTCGTACGCCCGCGGCAGAGGCGCCGCGAGCGCGGCGATGTCGAGCGCGAACGCGCCATCGGCGCGGCCGGCATTCAGCACTTCCGAGAGCCCGTTGAGACGCGGCGCGACGTTCGACCAGTCGTCGAGCGCGGCCTGCAGCGTCGGCGCGATGCCATCGGCCTTCACGGCTTTCGAGAGATCGCGGCTGACGACGACGAGCGTGCCGTCGCGTCCGCCTTCCTTGAGTGATCCGAGTTTCATGCGGGTTTCCGTTGCGATGATTCTTCCGCGCCGCGCTTCTCGAGCACGGCGACGAGATTGGGATCGAGCGGCAGCCGGCGGATGCCGTACAGCCGCGAGATCCGGCGCTCGAAGCGGCGACGGCATCTCGCGAGCCACCAGTGGCGGATCGACGAAAGCGGCCCCGGCCGCGATGGTACCCGGCGGGCATTGTCGATGCGCACGATGCCGAAGCCGGCGAGTCCCGAAAGGTATTCGAGCTTGTACGTCGACAGCGCCGATTTGTGGCTGAAATCGCCGTTCTGATAGATGCGGCCGAACGGGCTGTGTCCGTTCGGGAAGCGGCTGACGAAGCGCCCGCCGTCGGCGAGCAGCGCGTGGATCGCGCGGAAATTCGCGACGAGCTCCTCGAAATCCCAGTGCTCGAGCACGTCGAACGCGACGACGACATCGAAGCGCCTGCCGCTCGCGGCGATCCCGGTCAACGGCGCATCGAGCGCCTCGAAACCGTGACGGCGCGCGGCTTCGCGCATCTCGTCGTTGATCTCGATCCCTGCGACCTCGGCGCCCTCGCCCTTTGCGAACGCGAGGAACTCGCCATTGCCGAAGCCGATCTCGAGCACGCGCCGTCCGCCGAGCGGCATGTCGCGGAACTCGGCGGCGAAGTAGCGGCGCTTGCGATCACTCAGCGCGAACGCGCCGTCCCATCCTTTCCAGGACGCGTAGCCTGCGTAGGGATCGGCGCCTGCGCTCGCGGACTCGTCCATCGCGCTCTCGGCTCAGCCGCCGCGCGGCGCGGCGAAGTGCTTTCGGAGATCTCGCCAGCAATCCTGGTAATTGCGCTGGCGATGCGGCGATTCGAGCGCCTGCCGCGTCGGATGGATCACCGCGCGCGTCTCGAACATGAAGGCCATCGTGTCGACGATGTGATCGGGCTTCGCGACGTCGGCGTTCGAGGCTTTCTCGAAGCTCGCGGCGTCGGGGCCATGTCCGCTCATGCAATTGTGCAGCGAAGCGCCGCCCGGCACGAAGCCGCCGGCCTTGGCGTCGTATGCGCCGTGCACGAGGCCCATGAACTCGCTCGCGATGTTGCGATGGAACCACGGCGGGCGGAACGTGTGCTCGGCGACGAGCCAGCGCGGCGGAAAGATCACGAAATCCATGTTCGCGACGCCGGGCGTATCCGACGACGAGGTCAGCACGGTGAAGATCGACGGATCCGGATGGTCGTAGCTGATCGAGCCGATCGTGTTGAAACGGCGAAGATCGTATTTGCACGGCGCGTGATTGCCGTGCCAGCCGACGACGTCGAGCGGCGAATGATCGATCGGCGCCGACCAGAGCGCGCCCTGGAATTTCGCGATCAGCTCGAAATCGCCTTCGACGTCCTCGTAAGCGGCGACCGGCGCCAGAAAATCGCGTGCGTTCGCCAGGCCGTTCGATCCGATCGGCCCGAGCTCGGGGAGCCGGAACGCCGCACCGAAGTTCTCGGCGACGTAGCCGCGCGCCTCGCCGTCGAGAAGCTCGACGCGGAAACGGATGCCGCGCGGGACGATCGCGATTTCCTGCGGCTCGACCTCGAGCACGCCGAGTTCGGTCGCGATGCGCAGGCGTCCCTGCTGCGGAACGATCAGCAATTCGCCGTCGGCATCGTAGAAGAAGCGGCCTTGCATCGACCGGTTCGCCGCGTAGACGTGGATGCCACACCCCGACTGCGACGCCGCGCTGCCGTTGCCGGCCATCGTGTAGAGCCCGTCGACGAAATCGGTCGGCCTGGACGGCAGCGGATACGGATCCCAGCGCAGCTGGTTCGGCGATGTCGCGGTTTCGTCGAAGCGCCCATGGAACGTCGCGTGCTCGCGCGGCTCGAACGCACCGTGCAGCGCGGCGGGACGGATGCGATAGAGCCAGCTGCGGCGGTTCAGATGACGCGGCGCCGTGAACGCGGTGCCGGAGATCTGCTCGGCGTAGAGACCGTGCGCGACCTTCTGCGGCGAGTTCTGGCCGACGGGCAGCGTGCCGGCGACGGCTTCGGTCGCGAATTCGTTGCCGAAGCCGGATTGGTAATCCGCGTCCGTCTTCGCGTCGAGACCGTCTCGACTCATGCGGTTCATCGTGCCGGCTCCTGCGGTCGGTGGGCCAAGGCCCACCCTATGGGTTCGATCGCTCGAATAGGGTGGGCCTCGGCCCACCGCTGCGCAACGTCAAAGCACGCCGCGCCGCATCTGGTCGCGCTCGATCGACTCGAACAGCGCCTGGAAGTTGCCTTCGCCGAAGCCTTCGTTGCCCGTGCGCTGGATGATCTCGAAGAAGATCGGGCCGATGCAGTTCTGCGTGAAGATCTGCAGCAGCTTGCGCTGTTTCGTCTCGCGGTCGGCGTCGATCAGGATCTTGTTCTTCGCAAGACGCGGCACGTCCTCGCCGTGGTTCGGCACGCGGACGTCGATGACTTCGTAGTATGTCGGCGGCGTGTCGAGGAACTCGACGCCGGCCGCGCGCATCGCCTCGACCGTCTCGTAGATCGAATCGGTGAAGCACGCGATGTGCTGGATGCCCTCGCCGCGGTACTGGTCGAGGTACTCGTTGATCTGCGATTTCGGATCGCTCGACTCGTTGAGCGGGATGCGCACGAGCCCGTCCGGCGCCGTCATCGCCTTCGAGACGAGGCCGGTCTTCGCGCCCTTGATGTCGAAGTAGCGGATCTCGCGGAAGTTGAACAGGCGCTCGTAGTAATCGGCCCACTTCTCCATGTTGCCGAAGAAGAGATTGTGCGTCAGGTGATCGATGAACGTGAGGCCGAAACCTTTCGGATGACGGTCGACGCCCGGCAGGTACTCGAACGCGCCGTCGTAGATCTCGCCCTTGTCGCCATATGTGTCGACGAGGTACAGCATGCAGCCGCCGATGCCGGTGATGACGGGCGCGTCGACGGCTTTCGTGTTCTCTTTCGCGCCGATCGGCTCGGCGCCGTTCTTGAGCGCCTGCTCGCGCACCCACGCGGCCGGTTTTCCGAAGCGGATCGCGAATCCCGACGCGCAAGGCCCGTGCTTCGCGGCGAAATCGGCCGCGAAAGAGCCGGGCTCCTCGTTGACGAGGAAATTGCATCCGCCCTGCCGATACAGCGTGATGTTCTTCGTGCGGTGCTTGGCGACCGCGGCAAAGCCGAGCTTCGGGAACAGCGCATGGAGCATCTTCGCGTCCGGCGCCGCGAACTCGACGAACTCGAAGCCGTCGACGCCCATCGGGTTCTCGAACGTCGTGACCTGCATGCCGAGATTGGGCTGCGCGTTCATCGCATTTCTCCGGTAACTTGTCTGGTGAATGGCCTTGCGGGCCGTCCGATCCGGGGGAGATGCCTCATGGACGAACGCCGCGTCGTCCTTTATAGTTTCAATTGAAACCATTTGCAAGGCCAGCGATCTTGGTCGACCACGCCCCGCTCGAGCTCGAACGATTCCTGCCGTACCGCCTCTCGATCCTGTCGAACCGCGTGAGCCAGGCGATCGCGCGCGAGTACACCCGGCGCTTCGAGCTCTCGATGACCGAATGGCGCGTCATGGCCGTGCTCGCGCGCTTCAATGGCGAGGGCATGTCGGCGCGCGAAGTCGCCGATCGCACGGCGATGGACAAGGTCGCGGTCAGCCGCGCGCTCGCGCGCCTCACGTCCGCCGGCCGCGTCAGCCGCTCGACGCACAACGGCGACAAGCGCCGCTCGGTGCTGCGGCTCACCGCGAAAGGCTGGAAGATCCACGACGCCGTCGCGCCGCGCGCGCGCGCGCACGAACGCGAGATGCTCGGCAAGCTGAATGCCGAGGAGCGGCGCATGCTGGCGCAGATCCTCGACAAGCTCGCGCCGATCGAGTGAGCCTCGCATTTCCCCCTCTCCCGCTGCGCGGGAGAGGGGTTGGGGTGAGGGCAATCTGGGGTTCGCCCTCACAAAAGCGCCCTCATCCGCCTTCGGCACCCGAATTCGCCCGGAGGGGCGAATTCGATCCCGCAAGCGGGAGAAGGAAAAGATCTACCGCACTCCGTGCATCAGCCGGTTGATCAGCGGCCCGATCACGAACAGCAGCACGCCAGCGCCGACGAGCGACCAGAATCCAAAGGTGTACCCCGTCAGCGCCGATTGCGTCGTCATGCCGCTCTCGCCGCTGACGACGCCGGCGAAGATGCCGGAAAGATTGTTGCCGATCCCGGTCGAGAGGAACCATCCGCCCATGCCGAAGCCGACGAGCCGCACCGGCGCGAGCTTCGTCACCATCGAAAGCCCGATCGGCGAAAGGCAGAGCTCGCCGACGGACTGGATCACGTAGACCATGAACAAGGTCCAGAACGGAATCTTGCCGGCGTCGTCGACCAGGCGCGACAGCGCGAACATCAGCAGCAGGAACGCAAGCCCGTTGAAGATGAGCCCGAGGCCGAACTTGCGCGGGATCGAAGGCTCGCGATTGCGCCTTCCGAGCCAGACCCAGATCACGGCGATCAGCGGCGCGAGCGCGATGATCGCGAGCGAATTGACCGACTGGAACCACGCGACCGGGAACGTCCAGCCGCCAAACGCGCGGTCGACGATGTTCTGAGCCAGGAAGTTGAACGAACTGCCTGCCTGCTCGAAGAAGCACCAGAACACGACGTTGAACGCGAAGATGATCAGCATCGCGATCGCCTTGTCGCGCTGCACCGCGCCTTCGCGGATGCCCTCGACGAGCAGCAGCACGCACAGGCCGACGAACATCACGCCGAGGATCCAGGCGAGAACGTCCGCGCCCATCGCGAGCAGCGAATACGTGACCGGGATCGCGACGAGCGCGCCGATCAGCACGTAGAGCACGTTCTGACGGCCGGGATTCGCGGCCGGCGGCCGTCCGATCTCGCCGAGCTGGCGGCGCCCGAACCAGAACCAGAGGAAGCTGAGGAGCATGCCGACGCCCGATGCGATGAAGACGACCTTGTACGACGGCATCGCCTCGCTGCCGAACATCCTGTTCGCGAGGATGCCGGTCAGGATCGGCGCGACGAACGCGCCGAGGTTGATGCCCATGTAGAAGATCGTGAAGCCGGCGTCGCGGCGCGTGTCGCCGACGCCGTAGAGCTTGCCGACCATCGTCGAGATGTTCGGCTTGAAAAGGCCGTTGCCGACGATGATCGTCGCAAGGCCGAACTCGAATACGTGCTGCTCGGGCCAGGCGATGGCGAAGAGGCCGGCCGACATGATGATCGCGCCGAGCAGGATCGAGCGCTGATAGCCGAGGATGCGGTCGGCGACGTAACCGCCGAAGATCGCGCCCGCGTAGACGAGCGCGAGGTATGCGCCGTACGTGCGGTTGGCCGGCGCCTCGCCCGACGAAGCCCCCGCGTGGAACTGCGCGACGATGTACAGCACGAGCGCCCAGCGGATTCCGTAGAACGCGAAACGTTCCCAGAACTCGGTCATGAACAGCATCCAGAGCGGGCGCGGATGGCCGAGCGTCGTCGGAAAGGCGGGTGCGTTCGTCGGTGCGTTGGCGGCCATGGGATTCCGGTCGGGTCAGAAGACGAGCCAATCCGCCGTCATTCCGGCGAAAGCCGGAATCCATCGTGCTTTGGCGCGAAGATCAAAATGGGTCCCGGCCTGCGCCGGGACGACGGACTGGCGATGTTTCTAATCTGCTGGCCGCCGCCGAGTCAAACCGACTCTATGCTGCGCCGCGGCGAGAACCTCTACGCGCCGATCTCGGTGCGCACGTCGATCAGCTCGGGGAA
>DASZYR010000229.1:0-2036 GCA_035545255.1 Rhodanobacteraceae bacterium | reverse complement strand
GCAGGAACCGCTGCTGGTTCGCCGCGCGCCCGGCGGCATCCATGCCGGCGTGGTACGGCAGCGCGGCGATGCCCTGCGCGGCCAGCCGCTCGGCGGTCTGCTCGACCTTGCGCCGCGTCAAGCAGTAGACGATGCCCGATTCGCCCTCGTGCGCACCGAGGAAATCGGCGAGCTGCCGGCTCGAATCGTCCTTCTCGACGACGCGATAGCGGATGTTCGGCCGGTCGAAGCTCGCGACGAACTCCCTCGCGTCGCCGAGCGCAAGGCGCTCGACGATCTCGCGCCGAGTCGGTGCGTCCGCCGTCGCCGTCAGCGCGATGCGCGGCACCTTCGGAAAGCGCTCGTGCAGGATCGTCAGCTGCCGGTATTCGGGACGGAAATCGTGGCCCCATTGCGAGACGCAGTGCGCTTCGTCGATCGCGAACAGCGAGACGTCCGTGCGCGCGAGCAGATCGAGGCAGCGCTCCGTCAGGAGGCGCTCGGGCGCGACGTAGAGCAGCCTCAGCTCGCCGCGCGCGAAGCGCTGCTCGACGTCGCGCTGCGCGAGCGCATCGAGACTCGAATTGAGGAACGCGGCCTCGACGCCGTACTCGCGCAACGCGTCGACCTGGTCCTGCATCAGCGCGATCAGCGGCGAGACGACGATCGCCGTGCCGCGGCGAAGCAGCGCCGGAATCTGGTAGCAAAGCGACTTGCCGCCGCCGGTCGGCATCAGCACGAGCGCATCGCCGCCGCCGGCGACGTGCTCGATGATCGCCTGCTGCTCGCCGCGGAACGCGGAATAGCCGAAGACGGTCTGGAGGATGCTGAGCGCGGATGTCGACATTCGGAGATGCTAGCAAACGGGTTCCCGCCCGCGCTTGCCGCCATGTCGTTGCGGCGAGACGACCGCGGTCGTGCGGCGCGGGACATGGCCATCGTCTGCGCCCCGACGCGCGTACGCGACCGGATATTCCGACCGATTCATGTAGGAAACGCTCGATCGCGTGCGCGCGATGCGAGTGCATTCCGGCAAATTGCGCAACCGCGATGAGCGCGCAATCTCTCGCAACTCATAGGCTCATAGGGTGGGCTTCAGCCCACCACGCGCGACATCCGGTGGGTTGAAGCCCGCCCTATGATTTGGAATCCGGAGCACGCAAGAGATCGATCGCGATGACCTGCCGCACCCAGCGCGCGGGCCGCCTGTCGCCGGGCGCGATGATCCTGAGCGGCCCTTCCTTGTCGTCGAGCGGCTGGCCGTTCCTGCCGTCGGCGAGGATGACGGTTTCGCCGCCGATCGAGGAATCGATCCCGGCGAGCGCGAACACCGCGCGATAGCCGTCCGATGCCGTGACGCGCACGTAGAGCGCCATTGCGGGCCCCCGCAGCGTCTCGCCGCTCGGCGCGCCGGCCGATTTCAGGAGCTCGATCAGCGGAACGCCGCTCCAGTCGCCTTCGACGCCGTGCGCGCTCGCGCGCACGCTGACGTGCGGGAGCTTCGCGAGATCGGCGAGCGCGAGATGCGCTGCCTTGACGTGCTCGCCGCCGATGTCGACTCCGCCGCCTGCGGCCGCGGCTTCGCGCGCGGATGCTCCCGCGCACGCGAGCAGCAGCGCGAGCGCCGCGAGCGCGAGGCGCCGGCGCGAGGCGCTCGGAATGCTCGTTGCACGCACCCACTCGCGCGGAACGAAACCGGCGTGCGCGGCCGTCATGGCGACAACTCCCGATATTTTCGTCAGACTATATCGGAACGCGCGGCAGCGCGTGCCCGGATCAATCAACCGGCCGACCGATGCTTCTTCATGAACCGCAAATCCGCCGCGATCGCGGCGTGACAAGCCGCAAGCATACGGCGATAGCGCGCGAGGACTTCGCGCCCCAGCGCCGTCAGCGCGGCGCCGCCGCCGCCGGGACCGCCCTTGCTCGCCTCGACGAGCGGTGCATCGAAGAGCCGGTTGAGCTCGTCGACGAGCTGCCACGCACGCTTGTAGCTCATGCGCATGCGCCGGCCCGCGGCCGAGATCGATCCGGTCTCGAGGATGCCTTCGAGCAGG
>DASZYR010000228.1:0-10415 GCA_035545255.1 Rhodanobacteraceae bacterium | reverse complement strand
AGGCGCGACGAAAAAGCTCGCGGCTGAAGCCGCTCCTACAAAGGAAATAGCAGACGCGCCGCTCTCGCTCGCATCGAAGCTCGGCGCCGCGGCGACTTCGGAACCGCTACCGCCCGAGCAAGCCTTCGTCTTCGAGGCGATCGCCGCGTCGCCGACGTCGATCCTCGCGCGCTGGACGATGCCGAAGGGCTATTACCTCTATCGCGACAAGAGCCGCGTGAAGCTCGCGAGCGGCGACGGCGTCGCGCTCGGCGCGCCGGCGTGGCCGAAGGGAGTGAGCCACACGGACGAGCATTTCGGCACGGTCGAAGTCTATTTCGACGAGGTCGAGCTGCCCATTCCGCTGAAGCGCGAGAACGGCGCGGCGCAGGCGGTCGAGATCGATGCCGATTACCAGGGCTGCCAGGACGACGGCATCTGCTATCCCGAGATGACGAAGCGCGTGCACGTCGAGATGCCGGCTGCGACGGCCGACGAGCTCGCTGCGGCGAATGCCTCGTTCGTGCCGATGGCGCGCGCAACCGAGAGTACGCCGGGCGCCGACGACAATGCGCTGCGTACGCCGCCGCCGGCTCGCGGTGTCGGCGGATTGCTCGCGGCGCTCCTGTTCGCGCTGATCGGCGGTCTCGTCCTGAACCTGATGCCCTGCGTGCTGCCGGTGCTCTCGCTGAAGGTGCTCGGCGTCGCGCAAAGCGGCGAGAGCGCGTCGAAGGCGCGCCGGCACGCGCTGATCTACACCGCCGGCGTGCTTTGCGCGTTCGCGGCCGTCGGCCTCGGCGTGATTGCGCTGCGCGCCGCGGGACAGGCGCTCGGCTGGGGCTTCCAGCTGCAGCAGCCGGTCTTCGTCGCCGCGCTCGTCTACGTGCTGTTCGCGATCGGCCTTTCGCTCTCCGGCGTGTTCTCTGTCGGAGCCGGACTTGCGGGTGTCGGGCAAGGCTTGAGCAGCAAGAGCGGCGCGGCCGGCGATTTCTTCACCGGCGTGCTCGCGGTCGTCGTCGCGAGCCCGTGCACGGCGCCGTTCATGGGCTCGGCGCTTGCGTTCGCGTTCTCGGCTTCGTCGCTCGTCGCACTGCTCGTTTTTCTCGCGCTCGGGCTCGGGCTCGCGCTGCCGTTCCTCGTCATCGGCTTCGTTCCGCAGCTCGCCTCGCGCCTGCCGAAGCCGGGCGCATGGATGGAAACGCTGAAGCAGCTGCTCGCGTTTCCGATGTATCTCACGGCCGCGTGGCTCGCGTGGGTGCTCGGCTATCAGCGCGGCGTCGATGCGATCGGCTGGATCCTGATCGGCGCGATCGTGCTCGCACTCGGGCTCTGGTGGTGGGAGCGCCATCGCTACGCCGGCGGTCCGCTGCAACGCGCGCTCGCGATCGCGCTCGTCGTGCTCGCGCTGCTGCCCATCGTGCCGATCGCGCGCCTCGCCGCGCCAGCTTCCGCCCATGCGGCCGCGAGCGATTCGGTGCCGTACTCGGCCGCGAAGCTCGCGAGCCTTCGCGCCGAAGGCCGCACGGTGTTCGTCGACGTCGGCGCCGACTGGTGCGTCACCTGCAAGGTCAACGAGAAAGCCGTGCTCGACACCGACGCGTTCCGCGACCTGCTCGCGCGCAGCAACGCCGTGCTGATGACCGCGGACTGGACGAATGTCGATCCCGCGATCACGGCGTTCCTCGGCGAATACAAGGCCGTCGGCGTTCCGCTCTACGTCGTGTTCCGCGCCGGAGAGAGCGGGTCTGGCCATGCGCTGCCGACCGTGCTGACGCAGGCGATCGTCGAGGAAGCGCTGGCGCCGAAGCCGCACGGATGATCCGCTTCGATCGCACGCATCTCCTTGTCGTCGCGCTCGCGGTCGTCGGCGCGCTCGGCGGGCTCGGACTCGGCGCCTGGCTTCGGCCGACGGTGCCGCTGGCGGTCCGGCCGTCTCGCAACGTGATCGGGCAGCCGCGTCCGGCGCTGGAGCTTCCCGATCTCGAAGGGCATGCGCAATCGCTCGCGCAATGGGATGGCCGCCTCCTGCTCGTCAATTTCTGGGCGAGCTGGTGCGCGCCCTGCGTCGAGGAAATGCCGCTGCTCGACCGCGCGCGGAAACGCTACGCCGCCTCCGGCCTCCAGATCGTCGGCATCGCGTCGGACGACACCGAGGCGACGCGCGCATTCCTCAAGGCGCATGCGGTCGGCTATCCGGTACTCGTCGACGATCCCTCGAAGCCGCGTCCGGGCGGAGATGCCTCGCTCGCGTTCGGCAACGATCGCAGCGTGCTGCCGTACTCGGTGCTGGTCGGCCGCGACGGCCACATCCTCGCGCAGCGCTTCGGCAATTTCACCGAACGCTCGCTGGACGCATGGCTCCAGCCTCATCTCTGATGAAAACCTCGCTCAATTTCCGTCGAACGTCGGCGAACTGGACAGAAAGGCTCCACTTGGCGAGACTAGCGCCCCTTTCCCGGCGGGCAGCCGAATCCGGTGGCCAAGATCCTCGTCCTCCACGGACCGAATCTGAACCTGCTCGGCAGCCGCGAGCCGGAGGTCTACGGCCGAGTGACGCTGGCCGAGATCGACGCCGATCTTGCCGCGACCGCGCTGCGATCAGGCCATGATCTCGATGCATTCCAGTCGAACTCCGAAGGCGCGCTGATCGATCGCCTGCACGCGGCCGCCAGCGACGGCACCGCGTTCATCGTGATCAATCCCGGCGCACTGACGCACACGAGCATCGCGCTCCGCGACGCCTTCGCCGCGATCGCGATCCCGTTCGTCGAAGTGCACCTCTCGAACGTCCACGCGCGCGAGCCGTTCCGGCGCCATTCGTACCTCGCCGATCTCGCCGCCGGCGTCATCGCGGGATTCGGCGCCGAAAGCTATCGGCTCGGCCTCGCGGCAGCGATCGGCCGGCTCGCATCCCATTCCAGACCCTGACCGAAGGAATCTCCATGGACCTTCGCAAGATCAAGAAACTGATCGACCTGCTCGAGGAGTCGAACCTCGCCGAGCTCGAGATCAAGGAAGGCGAGGAGACCGTCCGCCTTTCGCGCATTCCGAAAGGCGGCGCGGTGACGATGCCGGCCGCGGCGCCGATGCCGCAGCCGCCGCGCACCGAAACCGCGCCGCAGCCCGCGCCGGCCGCGACGACGAGCGCGCCAGCCGCCGAGACCTCGATGCCCGAAGGCCACGTCGTCACGGCGCCGATGGTCGGCACGTTCTACGCCTCGTCGAACCCCGAGACGCCACCCTTCGTGAAAGTCGGCCAGAAGGTCAAGGTCGGCGACACGCTCGGAATCATCGAAGCGATGAAGATGTTCAACCAGATCGAAGCCGATGTCGCCGGCACGGTGCTCGCGGTGCTCGTGACGAACGGGCAGCCCGTCGAGTTCGACGAGCCGATGTTCGTGATCGGCTGACGCGTCATCCACAAGCGTCGTCATTCCCGCGAAAGCGGGAATCCATTTTGATTCTCGACATTGGATGCCCGCGTTCGCGGGCGTGACGCCGGGAGAAAAGAATTGCTCGATAAAGTCGTCATTGCGAATCGCGGCGAAATTGCGCTCCGAGTCCTGCGCGCCTGCCACGCGCTCGGCATCCGTACCGTTGCGGTCCACTCGACCGTCGATCGCAACCTGAAGCACGTCGGCATGGCCGACGAGTCGATCTGCATCGGCCCGGCACCGGCTGCGGAAAGTTACCTGAACGTGCCCGCGATCATCGCAGCGGCCGAAGTCACCGACGCGCAGGCGATCCATCCCGGCTACGGATTCCTTTCCGAGAACGCCGACTTCGCCGAGCGCGTCGAGAAATCCGGCTTCGTCTTCATCGGACCGACCGCCGATGTGATCCGCCTGATGGGCGACAAGGTCGAAGCGATCAAGGCGATGAAAGCGGCTGGCGTGCCGTGCGTGCCGGGTTCGGGCGGTCCGCTCGGCGACGACCCGGTGACGAATGGAAAAATCGCGCGCGACATCGGTTATCCCGTCATCATCAAGGCCGCCGGCGGCGGCGGCGGGCGCGGCATGCGCGTCGTGCACACCGAAGCGCATCTCCACAACGCGATCTCGATGACGAAGAGCGAGGCGAAGGCCGCCTTCGGCAACGATCAGGTCTACATGGAGAAATTCCTCGAGAATCCGCGCCACGTCGAGATCCAGGTGCTCGCCGACGGACAGGGCAGCGCGATCCATCTCGGCGAGCGCGACTGCTCGATGCAGCGCCGCCATCAGAAGGTCGTCGAGGAAGCGCCGGCGCCCGGCATCACCGCGGAGCAGCGCGCCGAGATCGGCAAGGTGTGCGTCGATGCGTGCCTTCGCATCGGCTATCGCGGCGCGGGCACGTTCGAGTTCCTCTACGAGAACGGCCGCTTCTATTTCATCGAGATGAACACGCGCATCCAGGTCGAGCATCCGGTGACCGAGCTCGTGACCGGCACCGACCTCGTGCGCGAGCAGATCCTGATCGCGTCCGGCGAGAAACTGTCGCTGCGCCAGGAAGACATCGTCATGCGCGGTCACGCGATCGAGTGCCGCATCAACGCCGAGGATCCGGACACGTTCATGCCGAGCCCCGGCACGGTCAAGCGCTTCGAATCTCCGGGCGGACCCGGCGTGCGCGTCGACACCCATCTCTACGACGGCTACCGCATCCCGCCGAATTACGATTCGATGATCGGAAAACTCGTCGTGCATGGCCGCGACCGCGCGACCGCGATCGCACGCGCGCGCATCGCGCTTTCGGAGATGGTCGTCGAAGGCATCAAGACCAACGTGCCGCTGCAGCAGCGCATCCTGGCCGATGCGGGCTTCCAGACCGGCGGCCAGAACATCCACTACCTCGAACGCCGCAGTGCCGAGCAGCGCGAGAAGGCGATCGGCCTCGGCTGAGGCGGCCTCTGCGATGGCCTGGCTCGAGCTTTCGCTGATCGTCTCCGCCGGGCAGCAGGCGCACGTCGAAGCCGCGCTCGAGGATCTCGGCGCGCTCGCGGTGACGCTGCTCGATGCCGAGGATCATCCGATCTTCGAACCGGCACCGGGCGAGACGCCGCTCTGGCCGGAGATCGCGATGTCCGCGCTGTTCGATTCCGCGAGCGATCGCGCGGGGCTCGTGCAGGTCCTGACCGAGCTCGTGCCCGACCTTGCGCCCGAGCGGATCGGCTTTCGAGCGATCGAAGATCAGGACTGGACGCGCGCCTGGATGGATCGCTTCCATCCGATGCGATTCGGACGGCGGCTCTGGATCTATCCGTGGAACGTCGAGCCGCCGCATGACGACGATGCCGTTGTCGTGCGCCTCGATCCCGGTCTTGCATTCGGCACCGGCACGCATCCGACGACGGCGCTCTGCCTCGAATGGCTCGATGCGCACGATCTCGCCGGCAAGACCGTCGTCGACTACGGCTGCGGCTCCGGCGTGCTCGCGATCGCCGCCCTGAAACTCGGCGCGGCCCGCGTCGTCGCCGTCGACAACGATCCGCAGGCGCTCGCGGCGAGCCGCGACAACGCCCTGCGCAACGGCGTCGCCGATGCGCTGACGCTCGCCTTGCCGGACGCGTTCGCGACGCCGCCGGCCGACGCGCTCGTCGCGAACATCCTCGCCGGGCCTCTCGACGCGCTCGCCCCGCTGCTCGCGCGTTGTGTAAAGGCCGGCGGCGGCCTCGCACTTTCGGGCATCCTCCAAGGTCAGGAGAAAGCGCTCCTCTCGCGGTACGCCGAATGGTTCGAAGCGCTCGAATGCGTCGCGCGCGAGGACTGGATGCGGATCAGCGGCCGGCGGCGCGCGTGACCGGACGTTGCGACCCGCCCGCTCGCACCGACGCCCCCTGATGGAGACATCGTGAACCCGCTGCGCTGGATCGGCCGAAAGCTCGCGCGCTATCTCTCCGAGCCGCGCCTTCCCGCGCACGTCATGACGCACCACCCCGAGCGGCTCGCGGCAACGCTGCAGAAGGGCGACGTGCTGCTCATCGAAGGCACAAGCCGCCTCGCAGGCGCGATCCGCTACGTCACGCAATCGACCTGGTCGCACGCGGCGCTCTTCGTCGGCGACGCGCTCGGCGCATCGACCGACGGCGACAGGAATCTCCTGATCGAGGCCGACATCAACGAGGGCGTGCGTGTGATGCCGCTCTCGTACTACGCGACCTGGCACACGCGCATCTGCCGGCCGGTCGGCCTCACCCGCGCCGAGATCGACGCGCTGATCCGCTACGCGGCCGATCGCATCGGCAACCAGTACGACATGCGCAACGTCTTCGACCTCGCGCGCTACCTGATCCGCACGCCGCCGGTTCCCGATCGCTACAAGCGCCGCCTGCTCGCGCTCGGCAGCGGCGATCCGACGCGCGCGATCTGCTCGTCGCTCATCGCGGCCGCGTTCGCATCCGTGCGCTATCCGGTGTTGCCCGACGTCGAGATCGCGCGCGCCAAAGGCGCCGCCGGCCGCGATCACGAGCTCGAGATCCTGCACATCCGCGATTCGAGCCTCTACACGCCGCGCGATTTCGACGTTTCGCCCTATTTCCGCATCGTCAAGCCCTCGCTCGCGGACGGCTTCGATCCGCACACGTTGAGCTGGGCACGAGCGGATACCGGCTGATCGTTCGCGAAAACGCCGCCGTCAGCCAAGACGCCGTGCTCCGCGGCCCGGGCTTTGCGACGACGGGCTCGCAATGCACGCGTGCCGTCGCACTACAATCCGGCGTCAAGCAACCGCACGACACGACGAGCGCATGTACACGCAGTGCCCCGAATGTCTCACGATCTTCAAGCTCTCCGGCGCCGAGCTCGCCGCGACGAACGGCAGCGTGCGTTGCGGGCATTGCAGCGCCGTCTTCGACGCGCTGCGCACGCTGACCGAGCAGCTGCCGGCCGAGCCGATCGGCACGCTCGACACGCACGCCGCAAGCGTCGCGCCGCCGCAGCTCGGCTTGCCGGTGTTCCGGCCGAATCCGGGCCAAGGCACGCTGCTGTTCGATCCCGATGAGCGTCCGCGGGCGGCGGAGCGTCCGGTCACGCCCGCTTTCACGCGCCGGCGACGCGCGCGGACTCGCCGCAACGGACTCTGGATCGCCGGCAGCGCCCTGCTCGCGCTGACGCTCGGCGCAGAGATCGCATGGGCCGAGCGCGCATCCTGGATCGACGACGCGCGCGTCAGGACCTGGCTCGATCCGGCGTGCGCGCGCCTTGGCTGCGTGCTGCCGCCGCGTCGCGATGCGGCTCGGCTCGAGCTGCTGTCGCGCGATATCCGCCCGCATCCGTCGGTACCCGGCGCGCTGATCATCTCGGCGACCGTGCGCAACGACGCGGATTTCGCAGAGGCGTTCCCGACCGTCGAGATCACGCTGTCCGATCTCGACGAGACGCGCATCGCGATGCGCCGATTCGGTCCGCGCGACTACGTCAGCGACGCGCGCACGATCGCGGCGGGCCTTGCACCGGGCGCCACGGCGGCGCTCGTGTTCGAAGTCGCCGATCCCGGAAGGAACGCGGTCGCGTTCGAGTTCAAGTTCGACGAGTGATCGACGCACGTGATCCGCCGCAAGCACGAACGCCTGCGCGACGCAAGCGCGCGAGCGCATGCGCGCGTTAGGAATTTCGCGCAAGTGCCGGCGCTTGCTGGAATCGTCTCCGACAAGAAATTTTTCGACGCGACGGGACTTATCAACGCGCGAGCGCAGCGCTACTATCCTCTCCCCGTGTGCACCCCTGATGTGCGCACTGGCCGCTCAAGGACGTTCGAGTATCCAAGGGGCCATCCTTTCGTGAATGCCGTCAGCCTGCTGCGCGCCGAAGCTGCGCACGAACCCGCGTTGCAACCCGCATTGCGAGAACACGTCGCGCGCGCGGTGCGCCGCTATCTCGCCGATGTCGAATCGCAGCCGCGCGAAGGTCTCCATGCGCTCGTGCTGCACGAAGTCGAATCGCCGCTGCTCGGCGAAGTGCTTGCATGGTACGGCGGCAACCAGAGCAAGGCGGCCGCGGCGCTCGGCATCAATCGCGCGACGCTGCGCAAGAAATTGCATCAATACGGCCTGACGGATTGAAGGGGCTGGACATAGGGTGGGCTTGAGCCCACCGCTTTTCGCACGAACGAGGAAAACAGGTGGGCTGAAGCCCACCCTATGGTAGGGCCGTCTATAATCCCGGCCTTTCCCGCCGTGGAATTCCCATGTTCGACGCGACCCTGGTGCCCGTCCGTCGTGCGCTGCTCAGCGTTTCAGACAAGGCCGGACTCGTCGATCTCGCGCACGGGCTCGACGCGCTCGGCATCGCCCTCGTCTCGACCGGCGGCACCGCGGCATCGCTGCGCCAATCGGGCGTGCCGGTCGCCGACGTCTCGACGCTGACCGGCTTTCCCGAAATCATGGATGGCCGCGTCAAGACGCTGCATCCGAAGATTCACGGCGGACTGCTCGGCCGGCGCGGACCGGACGATGCGGTCATGTCGCAGCACGACATCGCGCCGATCGACCTCCTGATCGTCAATCTCTATCCGTTCGAGGCGGCGACAGCGCGCCCCGACTGCACTTTCGCCGACGCGATCGAGAACATCGACATCGGCGGTCCGGCGATGCTGCGCGCGGCGGCGAAGAACCACGAGCATGTCGTCGTCGTCGTCGATCCGGCGGACTACGCCGAGATCCTCGAAGCGCTCGCGCACGGCGGAACGACGCTGGCGCTGCGGCGCCGGCTCGCCGCGAAGGCGTTCGCGCATGTCGCGCGCTACGACGGCATCATCGCCAACTGGCTCGGCGCGCGCACCGACGGCGAGCGCATCGATCCGTTCGCACCGTCGCTGCACCTCGCGTTCGATCTCAAGCAGACGCTGCGCTACGGCGAGAACCCGCACCAGGGCGGCGCGATCTACGTCGAGCGCGGCGCGCCTTCGGGCACCGTCGCGTCGGCGCGCGTACTGGCCGGCAAGGAGCTCTCTTTCAACAACATCGCCGACGCCGACGCCGCGCTCGAATGCGTCAAGGCGTTCCGCAAGACGCCGGCCTGCGTCATCGTCAAGCATTCGAACCCGTGCGGCGTCGCGCTCGGAGCCGATCTCGGCGAGGCCTACGACCGCGCCTACGCCTGCGATCCGGTCTCGGCGTTCGGCGGTATCATCGCCTTCAACCGCGCGCTGGACGAGGCGACCGCCGCCGCGATCATCAAGCGCCAGTTCGTCGAGGTCGTCATCGCGCCCGAGATCGATGCTGCCGCGCTCGCGACGCTCTCGACGAAACCGAACGTGCGCGTGCTCGCAAGCGGCGCCTGGGACGAGAACGCCGCGCCCTCGCTCGATTACCAGCGCGTCGCGGGCGGCCTGCTCGTGCAGGACACCGATCGCGACACGCTCCTGCTGACCGATCTCAAGGTCGTCTCCCGGCGCGTGCCGGACGCGGCGGAGCTGCGCGATCTCCTGTTCGCGTGGCACGTCGCGATGTTCGTCAAGTCGAATGCGATCGTGTACGCGCGCGACGGCCGCACGATCGGCATCGGCGCGGGCCAGATGAGCCGCGTCGTCAGCGCGAAGATCGCTGCGATGAAAGCCGCCGAAGCCGGCCTCGACGTCGAAGGCAGCGGCATGGCCTCGGACGCGTTCTTTCCGTTCCGCGACGGCATCGACGCCGCCGCCGAAGCCGGCATCCGTGCCGTGATCCAGCCCGGCGGCTCGATGCGCGACAACGAAGTGATCGCCGCCGCCGACGAGCACGGGATGGCGATGGTGTTCACGGGCGTTCGCCATTTCCGGCATTGATTTCGATCACCCCATAGGGTGGGCTTCAGCCCACCGAACGAAAGCGGTGGGCTGAAGCCCGCCCTATGAGAGTTCGCGAATGAAAGTTCTCGTCATCGGTTCCGGCGGCCGCGAGCACGCGCTCGCATGGCGCATCAAGCAGTCGAAAAACGTCGACGAAGTCATCGTCGCGCCCGGCAACGCCGGCACGGCGCGCGAGCCCGGCATTCGCAACGCGGACGTCGCCGCGACCGACATCGACGGTCTCATCGCGCTCGCGCGCCGGGAAAATGTCGATCTCACCATCGTCGGACCCGAGGCGCCGCTCGTCGCCGGCGTCGTCGATCGCTTCCGCGCGGCGGGGTTGAAGTGCTTCGGCCCGACGCGCATCGCGGCGCAACTCGAAGGCTCGAAGGCCTTCACGAAGGATTTCCTGCGCCGCCACAACATCCCCACTGCCGCGTACGAAGTCTTCACCGATCTCGAAGCCGCGCTCGCTTGCGTGCGCCGTCGCGGCGCGCCGATCGTCATCAAGGCCGACGGGCTCGCGGCCGGCAAGGGCGTCATCGTCGCGTTGACGCTCGCCGACGCCGAGCAGGCGCTGCACGACATGCTCGGCGCTCACGCATTCGGCGATGCGTCGGCGCGCGTCGTCATCGAAGACTTCCTCGACGGCGAGGAAGCGAGCTACATCGTCCTCAGCGATGGCGAGCGCT
>DASZYR010000227.1:0-4703 GCA_035545255.1 Rhodanobacteraceae bacterium | reverse complement strand
CGGACTGATGGAACAGCACCGGGCCGTGCTTCGCGCGCAGCTTCCCGATGAGATCGATGGCGGCGGGTGTCGCGATGACTTGATCGACGTGCATTGCGTAACGCTCAACTTGCTGTTTGTTCCCGAGTCAGCTGCCATTTCCCCTCTCCCGCAAGCGGGAGAGGGGAAACCATTCCGTGCAAGTCCGCTGCTCGCGTCAGAAGAACCCGAGCGCCTTGGGCGAATAGCTGACGAGCATGTTCTTCGTCTGCTGGTAGTGATCGAGCATCATGCGGTGCGTCTCGCGGCCGATGCCGGACTGCTTGTAGCCGCCGAACGCAGCGTGCGCGGGATACGCGTGGTAGCAGTTCGTCCAGACGCGGTCCGCCTGGATCTCGCGGCCGAAGCGATAACAGCGGTTGACGTCGCGGCTCCAGACGCCCGAGCCGAGGCCGTACAGCGTGTCGTTCGCGATCTCGAGCGCCTCGTCGTCGTCCTTGAACGTCGTGACCGAGACGACCGGGCCGAAGATTTCTTCCTGGAACACGCGCATCTTGTTGTTGCCGCGGAACACGGTCGGCTTGACGTAGTAGCCGTCCTTGAGATCGCCCGCGAGCACGGCGCGCTCGCCGCCGGCCAGCACTTTCGCGCCTTCCTGCCTGCCGATGTCGATGTAGGAGAGGATCTTCTCGAGCTGCTCGCTCGATGCCTGCGCGCCGATCATCGTGGTCGGGTCGAGCGGATTGCCCTGCTTGATCGCCGCGACGCGCTTCAGCGCGCGCTCCATGAACTTCTCGTAGATCGATTCCTGGATCAGCGCGCGGCTCGGGCACGTGCAGACTTCACCCTGGTTCAGCGCGAACAACACGAAGCCCTCGATCGCCTTGTCGAAGAAATCGTCGTCCTTGGCGACGACGTCGTCGAAGAAGATGTTCGGCGACTTTCCGCCGAGCTCGAGCGTCACCGGAATGAGGTTCTGCGAGGCGTACTGCATGATGAGACGGCCCGTCGTCGTCTCGCCCGTGAACGCGATCTTCGCGATGCGATTGCTCGACGCGAGCGGTTTGCCCGCTTCGAGGCCGAAGCCGTTGACGATGTTGAGCACGCCCGGCGGGAGCAGATCGCCGATGAGCTCCGCCCAGACGAGAATGCCTGCCGGCGTCTGCTCGGCCGGTTTCAGCACGACGCAGTTGCCCGCTGCGAGCGCGGGAGCGAGCTTCCACGCGGCCATCAGCAGCGGGAAGTTCCACGGGATGATCTGCCCCACGACTCCCAGCGGTTCGTGGAACTGATACGCAACGGTATCGTGGTCGATCTCGCCGATCGAGCCTTCCTGTGCGCGGATGCAGCCCGCGAAATAGCGGAAGTGATCGATCGCGAGCGGCACGTCCGCCGCGCGCGTCTCGCGCAGCGGCTTGCCGTTGTCCCAGGTTTCCGCGTGCGCGAGCAGATCGAGGTTCGCTTCCATGCGATCGGCGATCTTGTTGAGGATGTTCGCGCGCGCCGCGGGCGACGTGCGGCCCCACGCTTTCTTCGCTGCGTGCGCGGCATCGAGCGCCAGTTCGACGTCGTCCTTGTCCGAGCGCGGGATCTCGCAGAACGGCCGGCCGGTCACCGGCGTGATGTTTTCGAAGTATTTCCCGTTGACTGGCGCCACCCATTTGCCGCCGATGAAGTTCTCGTAGCGGCTCTTGAAGGGCACTTGGACAGCGAGGTTCTGTTGTTCGAGCTTGGTCATGACGCGACTCCGGGGTTGGTGAACCCTGCGGAGCATCGGCTGTGCCAGCCAATCGATGTTGCGTCGAAGCATCCGCATAAGCCTTGCAGGGATTGAGAATCCTGGAGTCTTGTTCCGCAGAGCAGCATGTGCGGCACGCGGTTTTGCTTGCGTTCGCGCGCGACAGGTGTGTAGTAGCGAAGCAGCCTCCTTTCACCTGTCGCAAATTGCGACACCCGGTCGGGAAAAAGCGATGTCTCGGCATTCCGTTCCTGATGGCCTGCTTGCAGCGCGGCGGCGATTCTTTGCCGCGGGCGAGCGGCCGACCGGGCTCGTTCCGAGCGTGATCCTCGCCTCGTGGCAGCGTTGCGCTGCCCTCGGTCTCGCCGCCGCCGCGCGGCCGGCCGTCGAGCCGATGCCGGCGTCGGCGCTGCACGAATTGAAGGATCGCTACGAGCTGCTGCGTCGCGTCTGCCGGCCCGAGCTCGAAGCGTTGCACGTCGATGCGCGCGCGACCGGCGCGATCGCGATCCTGACCGGGCCCGACGGCTTCGTGCTCGACGCGATCGGATCGGCCGATTTTCTCGACAAGGCCGCGCGCGTGTCGCTGCGCCCCGGCGTGCCGTGGCGCGAGGATGCGACCGGAACGAACGCGATCGGAACCGCGCTCGTCGAGAAGCGTCCCGTCGAAGTGCGCGGCGGCGAGCATTACTTCGAGCCTCACCGCATCCTTTCGTGCTCTGCCGCGCCGATCCTCGATCCGTTCGGCCGGCTCGCCGGCGTGCTCGACCTTTCCGGCGAGGCATCGGTGCATCACGTGCACGCGCTCGGCATGGTCGGGCTTGCGGTCGAGCAGATCGAGCATCGCCTCTTCGGCGAGCTTTGCGCCGGCCGCGACATCGTGCGCATCCATCGCGATCCGGCACTGCTCGGCACCGCGCGCGAAGGCTTGCTCGTCTTCGAAGGCCACCGGCTCGTCGCCGCGAACCGGTACGCGCTCGAACTGCTCGGCATCGGCTGGGACGAGCTCGGACGCCGCCGTTACGACGAGCTCTTCGCCGGAGCGCTGCCCGCGCAGGGACGCGAGGCGATGCTTCGCGATCAGCTCGGCACGCGACTCCATGCGCGCCGCGACGGCGCGGCGGGGATCGCCGGCGCGCGCGAATCCGCGCGGCGCATCAAGCCGGCGCGCGCGCCGCGTCCCTTCTTCGACGCGAACACCGAAGCCGATATCGAACGCGGCGTGCGCCTGCTCGACGCCGACATCCCGATCCTTCTGCACGGCGAAACCGGCACCGGCAAGGAAGTGCTCGCGCGCGAGCTGCATCGCCGCAGCCAACGCGCCGGCGCGGCATTCGTCGCGATCAACTGCGCGTCGCTGCCCGAGAGCCTCATCGAAGCGGAGCTCTTCGGCTACGTGCACGGCGCCTTCACCGGCGCGCGGCGCGAAGGCGCGCAAGGTCTCTTGCGCGAGGCGAACGGCGGGGTGCTCTTCCTCGACGAGATTGGCGACATGCCGCTCTCGCTTCAAAGCCGATTGCTGCGCGTGCTGCAGGAGCGCGAAGTCACGCCGCTCGGCGGCGGGCGCGCCGTGCCGGTCGATTTCGCGCTGATCGCGGCGTCGCACCGCGATCTCGGCGAAGCGATCGAAAGCGGCGCGTTCCGTGCCGATCTCTACTACCGGATCGCACAGAACACGCTTTCGATTCCGCCGCTGCGCGCACGCGCCGATCTGCGCGCGCTGATTCTCGCGCTCTGGAATTCGCTCGGCGCCGCGGCGGCCGGCATGCGGCTCGAGGACGCGGCGCTTGCTGCGCTCGAAGCGCATCGCTGGCCCGGCAACGTGCGCGAGCTCGTCGGCGTGCTGCGCACGCTGATCGCGCTCGGCGAGGCGCAGTCGACGATACGCATCGACGCATTGCCCGACTCGGTACGTTCCGAGCGGCCGCACGCGAACGAAGTGGCGGCAACGATCGCGGTGCCCATGCCATCGCCGATCTCATCGACGATTCCATCGGCCGACGCGGAGTCGATCGCATCGCTCGGCGCCCTGCAACGCGATGCGATGCGACGAGCGCTCGCGGCTTGCGGCGGCAACACGTCGGAAGCCGCGCGGCGGCTCGGCGTCAGCCGCAGCACGCTGTATCGGCATCTGCGTTCGCGATAGCGCTTTCTCATGTCTTTCCCTCTCCCGCTTGCGGGAGCAGGCAGGGTGAGGGGCACGCTTGGTTCGCCGCCGCGGCAGCTTCCGTCATCCGGTGCTGACGCGCCGACGTTCTTCCGCAAGCGGGAAAAGTGACAGTACTTATTTCGGACGCGGCAATCCAAGCATCTCCGGTTCAAACGACAACCGCTCCCGCCCGAGATCCGATTCCGCAAGCACCTGCGCGCGCCCGACCTTGATGAGCCACGTGCGTTGCTCCAGCGGCTCCGATTTTCGAAAGGCCTTGGGCGTCAGCACCGCGACCGCTGCGCGATGCTCGGGATCGCGCACCGACCTATAGCGGATCATCCCGACACCGGCCCCGCGCACGACGCACGCGAGCGCCTGCGTCGCGACGTAACTTGCCGGGTCTTCCCACTGCCTGCGCTGGCGATCGAACGGCGCGCGCTGAAGCGCGATCGTGCTGCCGCCGACGCTGGCGCGGAACGCGGTGTGCGGAACCGGCAGCAGATCCGGTGTCGCGGGCGAATCGGCGAGGAAACGCAGCCGCCAATACGCGACCTCGGCAAGCGCGGTCTCGACCGCGTCGGCGCCGTACCAGACGCCGGGATCGCCGATGCCGCGAAAGCGCGAGCCGGCCGGCGGCGGCGCGGGATAGCGGAACGGCGTTGAGAGCAGGTAGTGCAGCGCGCGCGCTTCGTCGGGTACCGGCGGCTTGCTCGACTCGAGCAGGTCTTCGAGCACGCGCTGCTCGTCGAGCGTGTCGACGAGCCGCATCGTCGGCACGCGATGTTGCGCCTCGACGACGCGCCACGGCTTGCCGCTCGACGGACGCGCGGCGCC
>DASZYR010000226.1:0-4732 GCA_035545255.1 Rhodanobacteraceae bacterium | reverse complement strand
GTGCTCGACGATTCGCGCGTCTCGTTCTGCAGCGTGCACGCGGCGTCGTACACCGCGTCGGGCGGCGCGATCTACGCGTACGGCACCGCGACGATCACGAACAGCGAAATCTACCTCAACAGCAACACGACCTCGGGCATTGCGCGCGGCGGCTGCATCGCCGCGCACGGCGGCGTCACGCTCGCGCACAGCCGGGTCAGCGACTGCACGAATTCGACGCCGTTCCAGGGTTTCGGCGGCGGCGTTTTCTCGGGCGGCCCGCTCGTCATGAAATACAGCACGATCAGCGACAGCGACAACGGCATCGCCGAAACCGGCCTCGGCGGCGGCGTTTACGTGCGCGGTGACGCAACCGTGCTGATGTCGACGATCTCGGGAAACCACGCGAGCGTCGGCGGCGGCATCGATCTCGTGGACGACGGCAACGGCGCGTCCGCTTCGATCGGGCAAAGCACGATCTCGGGAAACGCCGCGCACGCGGCGGGCGGCATTTCCGCCAGCGTGCCGCTCGCGCTCTACAACAGCACGGTCGCCTTCAACACCACTTCGGTCGGCAACTCGACGCCGATCGGCTATGCATTCGGCAGCGGACTCGGCGTGCGCTCGGACGGCGTGACGATCTCGAGCTCGATCCTCGCGCGCAACGTGATCCATCACGAGGACGGCAGCGAGGAGATCGTCGACATCGGCGGCGACCTGCCGATACCGATCGGCGGCTCGAACGACCTCGTGATGGCGTCCGAAGAACCGGTGCCGGGCGACACGATCAGCGACGATCCGCTGCTCGCCCCGCTCGCCGACAACGGCGGCGCGACGAAGACGCACGCGCTTGCCGACGGCAGCCCTGCGCTCGACCGCGGCCTGCCGGGCAACTGGGCCACCGATCAGCGCGGCCCGGGGTTTCCGCGCGTGCTGAACGGCGTTGCCGACATCGGCGCGTTCGAGCGCGATCCGGACGTCATTTTCATCAACGGCTTCGATTGAAGGCGGCGCAGCCCGCAGTGGCTCCGCACGCCGCGACGCGAGTGGCGCTTATGAGCCGCCGCCCGACGCGTCATGTTGGCGGTGCCGTCCCCGTCAACCGGAGAATCGCATGCACCGAATCGCCCTGGCCGCCGCCCTCTCGCTCGCCGTTTCCGCACCTGCGCTCGCCGCCGCCAGCGCGGACGAGCAGGCGCTCATGGATCTCGAGAACAGGATCAGCGACGCCTACCTTCATGGCGATACGAAGACCGTCGAGGCGAGTCTTGACGAGCGCTACACGCTGACGAACTCGCGCGGGCTCGTCAGCCATCGCGAGGACGACCTGCGCGAGCTTCATGCGGGCGATCCGAAGTACACCGAATTCCGCACGCACGACATGCAGGCGCGCATATACGGCGACACCGGCATCGTGATCGGCGTCGTGTCGCTGAAGGGCACGTCGGGCGGCAAGGCGTTCGACGCCGACATGCGCTTCACCGACACGTTCGTGCGCGCGAACGGCGCGTGGAAGATGGTCGCGGCCCAGGTGACGCGCATCGAGAAGCCCTGAGCGTCGCCGCATGGTGCGGGCAGGCGCGATCCGGCAAGATCGCGTCTTTCCCGGCAAGGGGCTCGTCCGTGCGGCGGATCGTTCTCGGTGTCTTCGTCGTTCTCGTGCTGCTCGTCGCGATCGCGCTCGGCGGCGGCTGGCTCCTGCTGCGCGGCAGCCTGCCGCGGTACGACGGACGCGTGGTTTCGGCCGCGCTCTCGGCACCGGTCACGATCGAGCGCGATGCGCTCGGCACCGCGACGCTGCGCGCGCAGAACCGGCGCGACCTCTCGTTCGCGCTCGGCTACGTGCACGCGCAGGAGCGCTTCTTCGAGATGGATCTCCTGCGCCGGCGCGCGGCCGGCGAGCTTGCGGAGCTTTTCGGCGACGTCGCGCTGCCGGCCGACCGCATCGCGCGCGCGCACCGCATGCGCGCGCGGGCGCAAGCCCGAATCCGGGAGCTGCCACAAGCAGCGCGCGACGAGCTGGCCGCCTATCGCGACGGCGTCAACGCCGGGCTCGCGGCGCTCGCGGTGCGTCCGTTTCCGTATCTCCTGACGCGGACGACGCCCGCGCCGTGGCGCGACGAGGACACCGCGCTCGTCGTCGCGGCGATGGCGTTCACGCTGAACGACGCGGAGAACCAGCGCGAGCTCGCGTTCGCGCAAATGCGCGCGGCGCTTCCGGCGCCGGCCCTCGCTTTCCTGATTGCAGGCGGCGGCGAATGGGACGCGCCGATCGCGGGCCCGAGCCTCGACTGGCCGGCCACGCCGGGCGCTTCGGACATCGACCTGCGCACGGTCGATCCCGCCCTGCTCAAGCCTTCTCCAGCGAGCACCGACACGCCCGGCAGCAACAGTTTCGCGGTCGCCGGCGCGCTGGCCGGCGGCGCGGCGCTCGTCGCCAACGACATGCACCTTGATCTTCGCGTGCCCGGACTCTGGTTCCGCACGCGCATCGTCTATCCGAATCCGCGCCGTCCCGGCCGCACGGTCGACGTGACCGGCGCAAGCCTGCCCGGCACGCCCGCGATGATCGTCGGCAGCAACGGCGACATCGCATGGGGATTCACGAACAGCTATGCCGACGTGACCGACTGGGTCCGCGTCGATCGCGACGCAGCGCATCCCGACCGCTACCGCACGGCGGACGGCGAGAAGACGTTCGCGAAGCACGAGGAGATCCTGCACGTCCGCGGCGGTCCGGACGAGCACCTCGACGTCGAGGAAACCGAATGGGGTCCGGTGCTCGGCAAGGATGCCGACGGCGCTCCGCTCGCGCTCGCGTGGACGGCGCAGCAACCCGGCGCGTTCAACGTCGAGCTCGAGAAGCTCGAGCTTGCCGAGACCGCGGACGAGGCCGTCGCGATCGCGCAGACCGCCGGCGTCCCGCCGCAGAACATCGTGATCGGCGATCGCAGCGGCAACATCGCATGGACGATCGCCGGACGCCTGCCGCATCGCATCGGCGACTACGACCCGCGCTTTCCGGCCGACTGGTCGCAACCGGGAACGGGATGGGACGGCTGGCTCGAACCGCGCGATTACCCGCTGATCGCGAATCCGCCGTGGCAGCGGCTGTGGACCGCGAACCAGCGCGTGACCGAAGATCCGTGGCTCTCCGTGCTCGGCGACGGCGGCTACGACATCGGCGCGCGCGCGCGGCAGATCCGCGACGACCTGCGCGCGCACGATGCGTTCACGCCGGACGATTTTCTCAAGATCCAGCTCGACGATCGCGCGCTGTTCCTCGATCGCTGGAAGGATCTGCTCGCGCTCGAATTGAACCGTGCGCCGAAATCCGCCGCGAGGACGAAGCTCGCCGAATCGCTGCGCGACTGGAGCGGACGCGCGTCGATCGATTCAGTCGCTTATCGCGTCGTGCGCGCATGGCGCCTCGACGTGCAGGACACCGTGCTCGATGCGTTCGCGGCGAAGGTGCGCGCGAAGTTTCCCGATTTCGCGCTGCCGAAGCTGCCGCAGGCCGAACACGCGGTCTGGCGGCTCGTCAACGAGCGTCCGCCGCATCTGTTGCCGCCGGGATATGCCGACTGGGACGCGCTGCTGATCGCCTGCGTCGACCGCGTATTCGCGAAACTCGATTCGCAACCCGGCGGAATCGCCGCGCGGACCTGGGGCGAACGCAACACGGCCCGCATCGAACATCCGCTGTCGCGCGCGCTGCCGGCATTTCTTGCGCGCGGGCTCGACATGCCGCACGTCCCGCTGCCCGGCGATCGCGACATGCCGCGCGTGCAGGCGCCGAGCTTCGGCGCATCCGAGCGGTTCGCGGTGTCGCCGGGCGACGAGAAGCACGGCTATTTCGAGCTCGCCGGCGGACAGAGCGGTCATCCGCTGTCGCCGTACTACGGGGCGGGCCACGAGGACTGGGCCGAAGGAAAGCCGACGCCGTTTCTGCCGGGCGCAGCGCGACACACGCTGGAGCTCGATCCGGCACGTTGAACACGGAGTCGCTGCTTGCGACAAGCCGAGGTCGAATCACATCCCGTCGATGATCTTCATCTCGCCGGTCGTCCGGGCATGGCGGATCATCCGGTGATTTCCGACGTCCGCGTCTTCGCCGACACGCTCGAAATACGATGATGATTGTCTGTGCAATCGCTTCCGGCGATCCATAGGCTGCCGATTCGTCCCCAAGCGTGCGCGAAGACGGCATCATCCATGGCTTTCCCGTATGGCGTACACATGGGTTCCGTACGAGCGGCGACACCACCGCAAAGAAGCGCGCCGATCACCCGATCTCTGCTATCCGTGGTCACCCTATCGAGGCGCTGCGTTTGGTTCGAAAAATCTGCTGGCTCCGCGTGACCGTCGATCATCGCCACGATAGCGACGTCGAAGTACTCGCGCCTCTCTCGTTCCAACATCACAACCACATACGCGGACGCGTATTCGCGCCGGACTTGCGAAGTCCGGATTCCATTTCCTGTGCTTGCAGACGGGCATCCGCAATCTCGCCGGGTAGCGGCAACCTGCATCCTCATGTACGCCGATCGAACGCTCAGCGGACCGGCCGTTGCGATCGTCATGAGCGAAACCCGTGCGCCGGCCTTTTGCTGCCGCAAAAAAAGAGGCCTCCCGAAGGAGGCCTCTGAAGGTTGCCTTGAGTTGGAGGCTTACTGGCCGCTGCCGACGATGAGGTTGTCGAGCGTGGACCAGTAGGGCGTGCCGTCTCCGCCGTCCGGGGCGTCGATCGTCA
>DASZYR010000225.1:0-5234 GCA_035545255.1 Rhodanobacteraceae bacterium | reverse complement strand
GGCGATCGGACGCAGCGCGGCAAGCGCGGAGTCGACGCCTTCCATCGCGGCCGAAGCGGCGAGCGGAGTCGCGCCGCGTTCGAGCGCATCGGCCAGCGTTTCGAGCGTGCGCGCCGCGTACTCGCGCAGTCGCGCGAGCGTTGCCGTCGCTTCGCCGTCTTCGAGCATCGATTCGAGATCGCCGATCGCGAGCAGCTCGCGGCGGATGCGCTCGACGACGCCGGCCAGCACGCGAAACGTCTCCATGACTTCGCCGCGCGCGCGGTGCGGGCTGTGCAGCAGGCTTTCGACGTCGAGCAGCGCCTGGGTCACTGGCGGCGCCTGTGCCTGATCGCTCGGCCGGCGCGCGTTCACGGCGAGCTGCGCGCAGAGCGCGGCGAGCGCATGACGCTCCGGCCGATAGCGTTGCAGCGGCCACGCGGCGATCGCTAGCAGCATCTGCAATGCGCCGCCGGCGAAAATCAGAAGCGCGGCGGCGATCGCGTCGATCGGTTTCATCGGCGTCGCCGCGGTGATGACGAGCAGGATCATGCTCGTGAGGCCTGCTCGGCCCGCGTTCGGCCCGAGCGCGACGAGCAGTCCCCCGCCGACGCCCCAGAGCAGCGCGACGAGCGTCAGCAATACGGTGTCGGCACCGATCACGCTGCCCGCGAAGGCCGATACGCCTGCCGCGACCGCCGTCAGCAGCATGCGCTGCATGCGCAGCCGGTACGGTCCGGGCTGGTCGAGGAACATCGTGTTGAGCGCGCCGGCCGCGACGCCGAGGCCGATCGCGGCATGTCCCGTCGCGATGCCGGCGCCGAGCGGCACGACGACGGCGGCCGCATTGCGCAAGGCGACGCGGAGCGGGACGTCGCGCGGCTTCAGTTGAAGCAAGGAGGCGAGCATGCGGCGAGTATCACGCGCTTTCCCCTCTCCCGCTTGCGGGAGAGAGGGGAGGGTGAGGCAAGCGGAGTGAAGCGCTTCGGATTTTCTCCAAGAAGAGAGCGCAACCGTGAAAGGGTGGCGCAAGATTTCCCTCACCCTAACCCTCTCCCGCAAGCGGGGGAGGGGACAAAGCGTATGGTCGCGGTAAAGGAATTCAGGATCGGTACTTTTCCGACGCAGGATTCAAGTGCCCGCACGCCTTGCATGTGCGCGCATCGAGCGAGCGGTAGAACCGCTCGAACACGGCCGGGAAATCGGTCTCGATGTTCTTCAGCGAGAAGAACTCTTCGTAGAGCTTGTGGTTGCACTGCTCGCAGAACCAGAGAAGGCCGTCCTTTTCGCCGGGAAGGCGCTTGCGTTCGATCACGAGTCCGATCGAGTTCGCCATCCGCTGCGGCGAGTGCGGCACTCGTGGCGGCAGGTAGAACACTTCGCCGGCGCGGATCGGGATGTCGCGTGCACGGCCGTCGTCCTGCACCTTCAGCACCATCTCGCCTTCGAGCTGGTAGAAGAACTCGGGGCCTTCGTCGAAGTGGTAGTCGGTGCGCGCATTCGGCCCGCCGACGACCATGACGATGAAATCGCCGTCGACGACGCATTTGTTGCCGACCGGCGGTTTCAGGAGATGCCGGTTCTCGTTGATCCAGCGCTTGAAGTCGAAGGGAGGCGTGAGCGTCATGGCGGCAAGCGAGGGAAATGTGCCCGCATGATAGCGCTTCGAAAAGATCGGGCCGCGAAGCGCACGAAGAAGAGGCGGGTTTTCAGAAGAATGGGTGGGCTTTCGGCCTGCCATCATCCTTTGCGCGACGCGGGGCAGCGGGCCGAGGCCCGCCCTATGACTAGGACGGCATCGCGGCGATGCACTTCAGCTCGATCGCGATCGGCGTCGGCAGCGCCGTGATGCCGAGCGTCGTGCGGCACGGCGCCGTCGCGGGATCGGGGAAATGCTCGGCATAGACGCGGTTGTAGGCTGCGAAGTCGTGTTCCATGTCGGTCAGGAACACGGTGACGTCGACGAGATCCTCCCAGCGCGCGCCGCTCGCCTCCAGCACGGCGCGCACGTTCGCGAACACCTGGCGGCATTGCGCTTCGATGTCGTAGCCGACGAGCGCGTTCGCCGCGTCGTGGACGTTGCCCGGAATCTTGTTCGTGCCGGGCATGCGCGGTCCGACGCCCGAGAGAAACAAAAGATCGCCGACACGCCGCGCGTGCGGATACGCGCCGACCGGCGCCGGGGCGCGGCTCGTGCGGATCGGATCGCTCATGGCGATTTCCGCGGCGGCAGCGTCGGCGTTCCCTCGACCGTGATGTCCTGCCGGTAGATCACGTGGTTCGCCTCGTTCGTGCTGACGACGTGATAGTTGCCGGGCCGAAGATACAGGTTGCCGCGCGTCTCGCCGTGGCCTCGGACGAGGCGTTCGTCCATGAGGTCTTCCCGCTCGACCGGATTCAGCACGAGGCGGTCGCCCGGAATCGCGTCGTCGCCCTCGTCGGCGTAGCGCGCCTCGATCAGGCACGGATACTGGTCCTGGCAGAACTTGTTGCCGGTGACGAAGTAGGGCTTGCGAAGGCCGCCGAGATCGAGCCAGGTCGGTCGGTCCTCGCGTATCTCGTCGACCGGGAAGAACACGCTGACGTCGTACGCTTTCGCCTTCAGAGACCACGGCTTGCCGTCGCGATCGACGAACACGATCGGCGCCTTCGGCTTCAGGGCGTCGACGACCGCGTGGTAGTACGGATGATTCTCGGTGCCGGGCGGATGCTCGATCATCATCGTCTGCTCGACGGTGAGCGGATCGATGCCGGAAAGCTTGCGGAAATGCTGGGCCATGCTCGATCCGCCGAGATAGCGGCCGTTCTCCTGGATGTGCGCGTATCCTGCGTTGACGACGACGCGCGCGTGCGGATCGACCTTGATCGTGCGCTCGTAGAGGTTCTTCGCCTGATCGTACTCGCGCACGTCGCCGTTGCCTTCCTTCTCGCTCTCGTAGGCGACGACCTTGAACCCGAGCCGGAGCGCGGTGCGCACCATCTCGGCGCCGATCGGCTCCATCGTGTAGAAGCCGCTCTTCTCGTTCGGATAGCCGCGACTCTGGAGCGCCGTGTCCGAGGCGTAGAGCGTCTCGGCGGCGAAATAGTCGTAGCCGTCCTCGCGAAGCTTCGAGAGCAGCTCGACCGTCAGCGTGCGTGTCAGCGGCACGTTGTGCGCCTCGTTGAAGAACACGGCCTGCCGGCCGTGCGCGAGCCGGGCGATCTCGTCGATTGCGGACTTGGCCGTATAGCCGTCCGAAAGCGGAGAGACGTTGTCGTCGTGCGCCGGCAGCTGGCGGATCGAATACGAATCGTGCGCGCCGGGATAGTCGCCGACGAAGCTCTGGTACCAGCTCATGTACTGGCCAAACACGATGCGGAACGCGCGGTTCTTGTCGCCGCGGTAAGCGTCCCGCATCGCCTTGAACTGCGCGAGGAGGCCGTTGCGCTTGAGCGCCTCGGCATAGACCTTTTCGGACTTGTCGAACGCGACCTTCTGCTCGTGCCGCCACTGGTAGGGCGTCAATGCCTGCTCTTCCGCGGCGAGCGCGCCCGATGCCGCGAGCAGCAGGGCGGCCAGAATTCCGGTCAATCGCATCATTCCTCCTGTGGCCGTCCGCGGGCGCGGCGGGGTCAGGTGTCGAGCGCGGCAATCGCGGCCGCGGCGGAATCGGCCGTCTTGGCGGGATCGGCGATGTCGAGGCCAAGATCGTGCACGAGGCCGTCGGCAAGGCCGTAGATCCAGCCATGCACGCTGAGCGGCTGGCCGCGATCCCACGCATCCTGCACGACGGTGGTCTGGCAGACGTTGACGGCCTGCTCGATCACGTTGAGCTCGCAGAGTCTCGCATGCCGCGCGGCCGGATCGGCGATCCGCCGCAACGCTTCGGCGCGCTTCAGCATCACGTCGCCGACATGGCGCAACCAGTTGTCGACGAGACCGAGCCTTCGGTCCTCGAGCGTCGCCTGCACGCCGCCGCAGCCGTAGTGGCCGACGACGAGGACGTGCTCGACCTTCAGCACGTCCACGGCGAACTGGATCGCGCTGATGCAGTTGAGATCGGTGTGCACGACGACATTCGCGACGTTGCGGTGCACGAACACCTCGCCCGGCGCCATGTCGATGATCTGGTTCGCCGGGACGCGCGAGTCGGAACAGCCGATCCATAGATACTTCGGCGCCTGCTGCTCGGAGAGGCGGCGGAAGAAATCGGGATCGTGCTCGCGCAGCGCTTCGGACCAGGCGCGGTTGCGGTCGAGGAGACCCTTGAGGACGGTCATGGCGCGGAGCTCGCGAACGTCATGCGCGCGACGAGGAATCGCGTCAGCGAGCAAACCAGCGCCAGCAGCACGCCGACCCACAGGGCAATGAGGCCGAACGCTCCGGGCATCAGGGTCCATGGCACGGCGCCGAGCGGCGTGGGAAAGAGCAGCTGCGTGATGAAACTCCCGAGTACCAGCACCAGTCCGGTCACGGCCAGCGCAAGAGCGAACGCGCGCACCACGCCGAAAAAGTTCGTCACGTTTGCCTTGGTCATCGGTCGGCTCCCAGTCGGATACAGACGTTCTTCGGCTCGGTGAAGAACCGCAGCGCCTCGAAGCCGCCTTCGCGGCCGACGCCGGAATTCTTGACGCCGCCGAACGGCGTGCGCAGGTCGCGCAGGAGCCAGCAGTTGATCCAGACGATGCCGAACTCGAGCGCGGCCGCGGCGCGGTGCGCGCGGTCGAGATCGCGCGTCCAGAGCGAGGCCGCGAGGCCGTAGCCGGTGCCGTTCGCGATCGCGATCGCTTCGGCGTCGTCCTCGAACGGGATCAGCGTGACGACCGGGCCGAAGATCTCTTCCTGGTTCGTCGCGCATTCCGGCGAAAGTCCTTCGATGACGGTCGGTTCGACGAACCAGCCGTTCGCGCAGCGCCCACCGATCTTCGCGACGTCGCCGCCGAGCAGCACGCGGCCGCCTTCGGCCTTCGCGCGCTCGATGCTGCCGACGACCTTTTCGAAATGCGCCTTCGAGACGAGCGCGCCGAGATCGGTCGCGGGATCGGCTGGATCGCCGACGCGCAGCTTTCGCACCTTGTCGAGATAGCGCCGCTTGAACTCGTCGTAGATCGTCCGCTGCACGAGCAGGCGCGATCCGCAGAGGCAGATCTCGCCCTGGTTCGCGAAGCCGGAGCGCACGATCGTGTCGAGGCTCGCTTCGCTGAAATCGAAATCGTCGAGCACGATCGCGGGATTCTTGCCGCCGAGCTCGAGCGAAAGTTTCCTGAATCTCGGC
>DASZYR010000224.1:0-1992 GCA_035545255.1 Rhodanobacteraceae bacterium | reverse complement strand
ACCGTCCATTTTCGCGGGCCTTCGCGACACGCTTTCCGTGGCGATCGATACCGACCCGGATTCCGATCGCGAACGCTGGACGCCGCTCCTGCGCGCACTTGACGAGCAGGAAGCGTCGCTGCCGAAGTCAGCAGGCGAGCTGTTCGCAACGTTGACTGCGTTGAACGAACGGCTGCGCGGCCTGGAGGCGAGATCGTCGGAAGGTATCGTCTTCGACGCGACTCTCGAATTGCGTCGCCGAATCCTGGCGACACTCGCCGACGTCGAGCTCTTTTTCGGGCCGGCCGGCGGAGACGCCGAGAAAGCGCTCGATCTCGCCTCGACACTGCACGAACTCGCATCCGCGCGCGCGCGCGAAGATCGCGCCGCATCCCAGGCATCCATCACCTGCCGCGCCATCGAGGCACTCGCCGCTCGTTGTGCCGAGTTCGCGCGCGCCGACTTCGATTTTCTCCACGACGAAAGCCGCTCGTTGTTCACGATCGGCTACAACGTCACCGAACGGCGCAGCGACGCAGGCTTCTATGACCTGCTCGCTTCCGAGGCGCGACTCGGCGTGTTCGTCGCGATCGCACAAGGCAAGGTGGCGCAGGATACGTGGTTCTCGCTGGGCCGCCTGCTCACCTATACGGCGGGACGACAAGTGCTCTTGTCGTGGAGCGGCTCGATGTTCGAGTACCTGATGCCGCAGCTTGTCATGCCGTCGTTTCCGGGGACGCTGCTCGAAGAAACCTTCCGCTCCGCCGTGGCGACGCAGATCGCGTATGCGCGCAGCAAGGGGGTTCCCTGGGGCATTTCGGAATCGGGCTACAACATGACTGATGCCGCGCAGAACTATCAATATCGCGCGTTCGGCGTGCCCGGCCTCGGACTGCAACGCGGCCTCGCGCAAGAGCTCGTGATCGCTCCGTACGCGAGCGCGCTCGCGTTGACGGTCTTGCCTCGCGATGCCGGACACAATCTTCGCAGGCTTGCCGATAGCGGCTGGCTGACCCCGCTCGGCTTCTACGAGGCGATCGACTACACCAGCGAGCGCGTTCCACCCGGAGAAACCGCTGCCGTCGTGCGTTCGTTCATGGCACACCATCACGGCATGACCTTGCTTGCGATCGCACACGCCGTGCTCGATCGGCCGATGCAGAAACGGTTTGCGGCCGATCCGGAGCTCAAGGCAACGATGCTCCTGTTGCAGGAACGCACGCCGCGCTCGGCGATCAACTGGAGCAACGATCCGGCGATGGTCGATGTGCGGTCCGCGCACGACGTGCCGCAAACGGCCGTACGTGTCTTCTCGCAGGCCGACACGCGCCGCCCCGCGCTGCAGCTGCTGACCAACGGCCGTTACCACGTCATGGTCACCAACAGCGGCGGCGGCTACAGCCGATGGCGCGATCTCGCCATCACGCGCTGGCGCGAGGACGCGACACGCGATCCCTGGGGCGTTTTCTGCTACCTGCGCGATGTGGACACCGGCAAGGTCTGGTCGAACACGCCCGCACCCACGAGAGCGGCTGTCGACGCGTCCGAAGCGATCTTCACGGAATCGTCGGTGGAATTCCGCCGGCGGCTGGACGACATCGAAGCGCACACGCAGATCGTCGTGTCGCCCGAGGACGACATCGAGCTCCGCCGCATCCGCATCACCAACCGCGGCCGCGTCGCGCGAACGATCGAAGTGACAAGCTATGCCGAAGTCGTGCTGTCGTCGGGTATCGCCGATTCGCTGCATCCGGCCTTCGGAAACCTGTTCGTGCAGACCGAAATACTGCCCGATCGCGATTCCATATTGGCAACGCGGCGGGCGCGATCGAGCGAAGACCCGCAGCGCTGGATGATGCATCTCCTGGCGCTGCACGGCGGCGAATCGCAGGGTACGTCGTTCGAAACCGATCGCCTGCGCTTCATCGGGCGCAACCGGAGCGTCGAAGACGCCGCCGCGCTTCGTGCAGCGAACGACCTTTCGGGGACGGAAGGTTCCGTGCTCGACCCGAT
>DASZYR010000223.1:0-7653 GCA_035545255.1 Rhodanobacteraceae bacterium | reverse complement strand
CGCAAGCACGAGGAGATCGGCTACGAGATCGAATCGGATCAGGCCAGCCTTGCCGGTGCGCTCGAAGCCGCGCTCGACGACGACATCGGCGACGATCTGCTGCGGCTCGTGTTCACGGCCTGCCACCCCGTGCTTTCGACCGAAGCGCGCACGGCGCTGACGCTGCGTCTCCTCGGCGGCCTCACGACCGACGAGATCGCGCGCGCGTTCCTCGCGTCCGAAGCCACGATCGCGCAGCGCATCGTTCGCGCCAAGCGCGCGCTCGCCGACGCCGAGGTGCCGTTCGAAGTGCCGCGCGGCGACGATCGCGCGGCGCGGCTCTCGTCGGTGCTGGAAGTCATCTATCTCGTTTTCAACGAAGGCTACTCGGCAACCGCCGGCGACGACTGGATGCGCCCGCAGCTCTGCGAGGACGCGCTCCGGCTCGGCCGCATCCTCGCCGGGCTCATGCCGGCGGAGCCCGAGGTGCATGGACTCGTCGCGCTCATGGAAATCCAGGCTTCGCGCTCGCGCGCGCGCACCGCGCCCGACGGCTCGCCGATCCTGCTGCTCGATCAGGATCGCTCGCGCTGGGATCGCTTGCTCATTCGCCGCGGCCTCGCGGCGCTCGAACGCGCCGAGCGGCTCGGCGGCGCGCAGGGGCCGTATGCGCTGCAGGCTGCGATCGCCGCGTGTCACGCGCGCGCGACGAGCGCCGAGGAAACCGACTGGCAGCGGATCACGGCGCTCTACTTCGCGCTGTCGCAGCTGGTGCCGTCGCCGGTGGTCGAGCTCAACCGCGCGGTCGCGATCGCGATGGCGTTCGGTCCGGCGGCGGGGCTCGCGCTCGTCGATACGCTGCGCGGCGAGCGCGCGCTGGAGAACTACCATTTGCTGCCGAGCGTGCGCGGGGATCTTTTGTCGAAGCTCGAACGCTACGGCGAAGCGCGCGAAGAATTCGAGCGGGCAGCGGCGATGACACGGAACGAGCGCGAGCGCGCGTTGTTGCTCGAACGCGCGGCCGACTGCGAATCGAAATCCGCCGCGTAGCGCTGTTCCCCCTCTCCCGCTTGCGGGAGAGGGCCGGGGTGAGGGCCTACGGAGTGAAGCGCTCCACTCCGACGCCTCCCTCACCCGCCGCGTTCGCAGCGGCCTCTCCCGCGAGCGGGAGAGGCGAACGGCGCGCTAGTCGCTTTTCGGCAGCCGAACGCGCAGCGCGATGCTGATCCGCTCGCCGACGTGCGCCTTCGTCTTCGCGACGCCATGCGTGTAATGCAGCTGACTCGACCAGCTCATTGCGAGCAAACTCCCGGCTTCGAGATCGATCGGCACCGCGGGCTCGCCCGGCGTCTTCGACCGAATCGTCATGCGCCGTGTCGAGCCGAGCGACACGAGCGCGATCGGCTCGCCTTTCACGAGATCGTCGAGTCGATCGTTGTGCGGCGCGACGCTGTCATTGCCGTCGCGATAGAAATTGAGCCCAATGCTGTTGAACGGCGCGGCGAGCGCTTCGCTCACGCGACGCGCGAGGCCCGCGATTGCCGCCGCGCTTTTCGCGTCGATGCCTTCGGCCTCGCCAGACGCAAGCTCCGCGAGCGGAAAATGCGCCGTGAGCCGCGGTACGTCGACCTCGCGCTCGTACATCACGCGCCGGTTCGCCTGCCAGTCGATGCCGCCGCGCAACGCGGCGAATGCGGCCTCGGCATCATCGGCCGGCACAAAGCGATCGTAATACGTGATGCACCTGCGCTCGCCGCCGACGAGCACGAGCGGCGCATCGAACAGCCCGAACTGCGTCATTCGGATCCGTCGTTTTCGATCGCGACGTCGCCCTCGATCGCGGCGAGCAGCGCGACATCGGCGTCGCGCTCGGGGCCGCGCATCAGCTTCGCTCGCGCGGTTGCTTCGGTCGGCTCGTCCATTGCTTCGAGCAGCGTGACCTCGCCCGCCACGAGCTTCGCGACCGGCACGCCGTCGCGATAGAGCACGCGCGAGCCGGTCACGGCCGGAACCGTCGTGCCGGCGAGCAGGCTTCCGACGAGATTGAGCGAATCGGCGCCGCAAACCGCGATCCATTGTCCGTCCGGTCTCTTCTGCCGGATCGCCCGCAGCGCCGCGACCGCCTCGGGCAACGCGAACTGCTCGCCCGAAAGGCCCGCGATGAAGCGCCCGCCGCGGATTTCGCCGCGCGCTTCGAGACGATGGAACACGCGCACGAGATCGCGCCACGGCGGCAACCACGCGGCTTCGTTCGCGAAGAGGCGCCAGCAGACGACGCCGTAGCGCTTCAGCAGCGTGCGCGCGACGAGCTCGGTGACCTCGCCGTCGCCCTTGTCCTTCGCAGCCGGCGTGCGCCGCACGACGGCCCAGCGTCCCGCATCGGCGATGCCGAACAGCGACGCGCGGCGGCCGCGGCGGCGGCTCGTGGGCGGACGCCTGCTCGACGGCACGAGCAGCGCGCGCAAGCCCGAGAAACTGTCGCTTGTCACGAGCCCGCTCGCGACGAGTTCGCCGAGCGCATCTTCGAGCTCGGTATGCAGCAGGCGCGTGCCGCTCAGCATCTCGTCGAAAAACGAGGCGCCGTGATCGGCGAGATAGTCGGCGACCGCTTTCGCGCGCGACGACACCGCAGGTTCCGCGCCGGCCGTTAGTCCGCCGAGCGTGCTCCAGTCCGCGAGATGACGGCGCTGCAACAGCACGATCGGCGTCGCCTTCACCGGACCCGCACCCGATTGCGCCGCCGCGCCGCTCTGCGCCGTCTTGCCGCCGCGCAAACGCGCCCAGAGCACGCGGCCGCTGAGGCAGAGATCGTCGAGCCAGGAAATTTCATAACCCGCGACGCGCGCCGGAATCAGTTCGCCTTCCCACGCGCCGGCCGGCGCTTCGAAACCTTCGAGCTGCGCGAGCACGCCCGCGAGCGCGTCGGGTCCGCTGACGCGCGCGTCGGGCGCGACGTGCTGCCACGAGACGAGAAAACGCATGAAATCGCGTGGCTCGACCGGCTCGATCTCGCGCCGCAGCCGGCGCACGGTGTAGCGATGGATGCGCGCGAGCAGCCGGCGCTCGCACCACTCGGTCTCGCTCGTGCCCGGCGTGAACTGGCCGCGCATGACGTAGCCTTCGCCTTCGAGCGCGGCGAGCGCGATGTCGATGTCGGACGTGTCGACGCCGATCGATGCCGCGAGATCCGCGACGCGCACCGGACCGAGGCCAGTCAGACGCGAGCGCAGGATTTCGACGAGGGCCTCGTCGGACGTCCACTCAGTGGCCGCATATTCCGCCGGCGCTTCAATCGCGGGAATGCGTTCGGCGCTCGTATGGATCGCGTCGAATTGCGGCAACCGCTCGGCCGCGATCCACAAACCTCCGTCGTTCCCGCGAAGGCGGGAACCCAGGTCCTCTGCTCCGGCCGCCGAAGGCGCTGGGTCCCCGCCTTCGCGGGGACGACGAAACAAGGTCGCGCGTCTCGCAGACGCAAGCTCATTGAGCAATCGATCCCACCCCGGATTCCGTGCAACCTCGTCGGCCGTCACGAACCCGAGCGTCATCAGCGCATCGTGCATCTCGTCCGCAGAGCGCGCCTCGGGCCAAGCCTCCCCGCGTACGCCTTCGATCGCCTCGACGTCGAGCTGCCCGAAATCCGCCGCGGTCGCGGGATCGACCCAGCGCCGGCTCGAAACCGCCTGCGTGCGGCGCTCCTCGAGCGGCGCGTCGTCGAGATACGCATACGGCCGCGCGCTCAGCGCTTCGGCCGCGAGCGGCGACGGCTCGGTCAGGTCGCGTGCGACGATGCGGATCTCGCCCGACTCGAGCCCGCGCAGCAGGCGCTCGAGCCCGTCGATGTCCATCGCGTCGTGCAGGCAATCGTAAAGCGTCTGCGCGACGAGCGGATGATCCGGAATCTGCCGCTCGCCGACGATGTTCTCGAGGCACGCGACCTGATCGGGGAACACGGTCGCGAGCAGATCCTCGCCCTTCATGCGCTGCAATTGCGGCGGCACCTTGCTTCCGCCCTGGAAGCGCGGCAGCGCGAGCGACGCGCTCGCGTTCCAGCGCCAGCGCACGCCGAACATCGGCGCGTCGAGCAGCGCCTGGATCAGCACGTCGCGCGCGGTGTTCGAATGCAGGAACTTCGCAACGTCGTCGAGCGGGAAGCTGTGGCTCGTCGACAGCGAAAGGATGATCGCGTCTTCGGTCGCGGCCGCCTGCAATTCGAAATTGAACGAACGGCAGAACCGCTTGCGGAGCGCAAGACCCCACGCGCGATTGAGGCGGCTCCCGAGCGGCGAATGGATGATGAGCTGCATGCCGCCCGATTCGTCGAAGAAGCGCTCCATCGCGAGCTCGGTCTCGGTCGGCAACACGCCGAGCGCGGCCTTCGCGCTCGCGAGGTATTCGGCGACCTGACGCGATGCGATCTCGCCGAAGCCGCGCTCGCGATCGAGCCACGCGATCGTCTCGCCGAGACCGTCGTCGTCGAGCTTCGTCGCGACGTCCTCGCGCAGCCGCGACACCGAATGCGAAAGCTCGCCGGTGCGGCCCGGCGCCTCGCCGAGCCAGAACGGGATCGTCGGCGGCGCGCCTTGCGCGTCCTCGACGCGCACGCGGCCGCGCTCGACGCGCAGGATGCGATACGACATGTTGCCGAGCTGGAAGATGTCGCCCGCGAGGCTCTCGACGGCGAAATCCTCGTTGACCGTGCCGATCATCGTCGCTTCGGGTTCGAGCACGACGTCGTAATCGGCCGTGTCCGGAATCGCGCCGCCCGACGTGATCGCGGTGAGCCGCGCGCCTCGGCGCGCGCGCAGCACGCCGTTGACCGCGTCGCGATGGAGATACGCGCCGCGCTGGCCGACGCGCGTCGAATAACCGTCGGCGAGCATGCGCACGACCGCGTCGAAATCATCGCGTTTCAGCGTCGAATACGAATAGGCGTTCCGCACGAGCTCGTAGAGCGCGTCCTCGGTCCATTCCCGGCACGCGACTTCGGCGACGATCTGCTGCGCGAGCACGTCGAGCGCATTCGGAATGATCGCGAGCGCATCGAGCTCGCCGCGACGCACCGAGTCGAGCAGCGCGGCGGATTCGACGAGCTCGTCGCGCGAGAGCGGAAAAAGACGTCCCTTCGGCAGACCGCCGACATCGTGGTTCGATCGGCCGACACGTTGCAGGAACGCCGCGATCGAGCGCGGCGAGCCGATCTGGCAGACGAGATCGACGTCGCCGATGTCGATGCCGAGCTCGAGCGAGGCGGTCGCGACGAGCGCGCGCAATTCGCCGCGCTTGAGGCGCTGCTCGGCGTCGAAGCGCAGTTCCTTCGCAAGACTGCCGTGATGCGCGGCGACGACTTCCTTGCCGAGCCGCTCGCTCAAATGCTTCGAGACACGCTCGGACATGCGGCGCGTGTTGACGAAGATCAGCGTCGTCGTGTGCTGGCGGATCAGCGCTTCGAGCTTGCCGTAGACCTGCTCCCAGACGTCGCCGGACATGACGGCCTCGAGCGGCGCATCGGGAAGCTCGAGCGCGAGATCGCGCTCGCGGACGTGACCGGTGTCGACGATCTTGCAATTTCTTTCGTCGTCCCCGCGAAGGCGGGGACCCAGCGCCTCTGCGGGCACGAAAAGATCAGGCACTGGGTCCCCGCCTTCGCGGGGACGACGGTCATTTGCAGCGTCGATCGCCGCCTGCGGCAAATCCACCTGCGACCCCGTCAAAAACTTCGCCACTTCCTCGATCGGCTTCTGCGTCGCCGAGAGTCCAATGCGCGTCACGCGCCGCCCGCACAGCGCATCGAGCCGTTCGAGCGACAGCGCGAGATGACTCCCGCGCTTGTTCGGCGCGATCGCATGCGCCTCGTCGACGATGACCGTGCGCACCGTCGACAGCATGCGCCGCCCCGACTCCGAGCCGAGCAGGATGTAGAGCGATTCCGGCGTCGTCACGACGATGTGCGGCGGGCGCTTGCGCATCCTGTCGCGATCGGCCTGCGGCGTGTCGCCGGTGCGCACGAACGTGCGGATCTCGACGTCGGGCAGCCAGAGCTGCAGCAGCTCGTCGCGGATGCCGGCGATCGGCGCTTCGAGATTGATGCGCACGTCGTTCGAGAGCGCCTTCAGCGGCGAGACGTAGACGACGGCAGTCTCGTCGGGCAACCCCGCTTCGACGCCGCGGCGCACGAGATCGTCGATCGCCGCGAGAAAGGCCGCGAGCGTCTTGCCCGAGCCGGTCGGGGCCGCGATCAGCGTGTTCCGGCCCGAGCGGATCGCCGGCCACGCCTCGACCTGCGCCGGCGTCGGCGACGGGAACGTGCGCCGGAACCAGTTCGCTACTGCGGGATGGAAGGATTCGAGCGGCATGGTCGTATTGTGCGCGCGGGCGTCTCAGATCCTGAAACGCGGGGCGGTTGAGAAATATGCGACCGTTCGAGCCCATCCCAAGGCCGCTTGGAGAACCCTTCTCCCGCTGTGCGGGAGAAGGTGCCGGCAGGCGGATGAGGGCAATCCTGGGGGCGCGTTGCGCGCTTGCCCTCACCCTACCCTCTCCCGCGAGGCGGGAGAGCGGGAAAATCAGGTTTCGATGAGACCGTTGCGAACGGCAATCAGCGTCAGCTCCGACTGGTTCGCCGCGCCGAGCTTCTGCTTGATGTTGTAGAGATGCGTGCCGACCGTGTTCGGCGAGAGCGACAACGTCTCGGCGATCCGGCTCACCGTGGCACCGCGAGCGAGCTGGATGAACACGGCGAACTCGCGTTCCGACAGCGCCTCGACCTCTCCGCCGAGCTCCTGCGATGCGAGCTTGTGCGCAGTCGCGGCATCGATGTAGATGCGGCCCGCAGCGATTGCGGAAACGGCGTCGATCAGCTCTTCGGGTGCGCCGCGCTTGGAAAGGTAACCGAGCGCGCCGGCCTTCAGCACGCGTTTCGGATGCGCGGTGTCCTCGTGCGCCGAAAGCACCAGCACGCGCGCCTCCTTGTCGCGCGCGACGAGGCGACGCACGGTTTCGATGCCGCCCATGCCCGGCATCGAGAGGTCCATGATCACGACGTCCGGGCGGATCTCGGGATAGCGATGATAAGCCTGCTCGCCGTTGTCGGCTTCGCCGACGACCTCGATCTCGGGATTCAGCGAAAGCAGCATGCGAAAGCCGACGCGGACGACGGCGTGGTCGTCGACGAGCATGACGCGGATCCTGGTTTTCGTCATCGTGGCGCGTCCCTCACCCACCGCTCGCTCCGCGAGTGATTCCCCGTCTCACGCCGCGCAGGCAAGGGAAGTACGCCGGCGGCCTTCGACCGTCGCTCATGCCAACGGCAGACGCGCGAAGACGCGCGTGCCTCCGTCGTCGCGATTACCGATCTCGATCTCGCCGCCGAGCGAGCGAGCACGCTCGCGCATGCCGCGCACACCAAAGCGTCCGGCGCGCTGCCAGTCATCCGCGAGACCGCGACCGTCGTCGGTCACTTCGAGAGAGAGCGCCCGCGCATCCGATTCGAGGCGGATTCCGATCCGCTGCGCATCGGCGTGGCGGAGCGCATTCGTGACGGCTTCCTGCACGATGCGATAGATCGCGAGTGCGTAGCTTTCGCCGAGGCCTTCCGGCAACGATCCGATCGCGAGCGAAAACGCAATGTCCGGATGAAGCCGCCGCCATTCGGCGACGCGCTCGGCGAGCGCT
>DASZYR010000222.1:0-2598 GCA_035545255.1 Rhodanobacteraceae bacterium | reverse complement strand
GCCGCGAGATGGCGCGCGCATTCGAGCCCGTCCATGACCGGCATGCGGATGTCGAGCAGCACGAGATCGGGCTTCAGCGCGAGCGCCGCGTCGAGCGCGTCGAGACCGTTGCCGGCGTGGCCCGCGACTTCTACGCCGTCGATTTCAGCGACGAGCGCGGCGAGGCGCTCGCGCGCGAGAGGTTCGTCGTCAACGATGAGTGTTTTCATGGAGCCCCGGCGCCCGCATCGGGAAGGCGCACCGTCACCGCGTATTCGCCACCGCCGGATTCGACGCTGAGCTCGCCGCGTGGTCCGAAATGGTATCCGATGCGCGCGCGGATGTTCTGGAGCGCGTGGCCGTTCCGCGCCGGCGCCGCATCCGGCGGCAGCGGATTCGTGATCACGATCTCGACGTGATCCGGCGTGCGCCGCCCTTCGATGCGGATCGTGCCGCCGTCGGCAAGCGGCTGCACGCCGTGATAGATCGCGTTCTCGACGAGCGGCTGCAAAAGGAGGCGCGGCAACGGCAGATCACGCGGCAGCGCGGCGACCTCGGTCTCGACGCGCAGGCGATCGCCGAGGCGCAATTTCTCGATGCGAAGGTAGTGATCCATGAGATCGAGCTCCTCGCCGAGCGTGCCTTGCGAGCGCTCGCTGCCGAGCGCGGCGCGGAAGAGATCAGCGAGATCCTCGACCGTCCGCTCGGCTTCGGCCGGGCGCGTCGGGATGAGGCTCGCGATCGTGTTCATGCTGTTGAAGAGGAAGTGCGGGCGGATGCGCGCCTGCAACGCGTCGACCTGCGCTTTCGATGCGGCCTCGACGCGCTCCTGCCATTGCTCGAGCACGAAGAGATAGCGCAGGAGCGCCGCCGAGATCAGCGCCGCGATCGCGGCGTTGCCGGCAAGAAATCGCGCGCCGTCGGCGGAACCGGCGGCGAGGCCAAGTCCGAGCGCGATGTCGATCTGCCAGACGACCGCGCTGCCGAGCAGCGTCACCGCGATCGAGACGAGCCACGCGACCGCGAACGCGACGCGCGTCGGACGTCGCGCGAGCGTCTGGCGCAGCGAGCAGAGCACGACGACGTTGAGCAGCGCGAGCCATTGCACGTAGACCGACGCCACGCCGAGCCGCGGCAGCCACGCGCGTCCCGACGCATCGGGCGCGAGCACGACGACGAGCGCGACGAGCTCGGCGACGATCATGACCGCGAACAGCGTCGGCAGGCTGCAGAACTCGGGCAAGCCGCGGCGTGGCGTCGCTTCGTTCATTGGCTCTCGCACCTCCCCGACGAGCTTTCCGATCCATCGAACCCCGCGACTATCCTACGCCGACAGCGAGCCCCGCTCCGAGACGACCAACCCATGGGGTGGGCGGCTTCAGCCCACCGCTCCGGTCTCTCGCATCGCATCGAAGCCAAGGCGATGGGCTGAAGCCCACCCTATGCGGAATGCGCGGATGCGCGCTTCACGCGGCGTCGCGAAGGCGTGCGCCGATCCATGCGCGAAGGTCGGCGATCTCCTCGAGACACACCTGGTGCGCCATCGGATAGCGATGCCATTCGACCGCGTGGCCGAGCGCGGTCAGCGCATCGCAGCTCAGCTTGCCGAGCATTTCGGGAACGACGGGATCGGCGCTGCCGTGCGCCATGAAGATCGGCATGTTCGCGTTCGCGGCGCTCTGCTCGGCCGCCGTCATCGGTTCGAGCGGAAGATACGTCGAGAGCGCGACGACGCCGCCGAGCCGAGCCGCATGACGCACGCCGCCGGCGAGCACGATCGCGCCACCCTGCGAGAAGCCGGCGAGGATCACGCGCTCGGGCGGAACGCCGCGCTCGCCCTCGCGCGCGATCAACGCATCGACCTCGGCGATCGACGCGCGGATGCCGGCGACGTCCTGCCGCGCGGCGATCTCGGCGCCGAGGATGTCGTACCACGCGCGCATGCGCATGCCGCCGTTGATCGTGACGGGCCTGACCGGCGCGTGCGGAAACACGAAACGAAGCGGCGGCCACGCGCGATCGACGAGTTCCGGAACGATCGGCACGAAATCGTTGCCGTCGGCGCCGAGGCCGTGGAGCCAGACGATCGCGTGGCGCGGGTTCGGGGCGGTTTCGAGTTCGACGGTTTCGAGAGACAAGATTCGTGCTCCGGGAAAATGACGTGCCGTTCAGGGAAATATCCCGCAATTCCGGCCAAAGCCGGAATCCATTTTGAAATCCTGACCGGCGCCGAAACTCGGTTGCGGAATCCCTTCTCCCGCTTGCGGAGAAGGTGCCGGCAGGCGGATGAGGGCAACCGCGGAACGCCGTTCCCAGTGCGCCCTCACCCGCGCCTGCGGCGCGACCTCTCCCGCGGGCGGGAGGTGACCGCCAGCTGAGGTTCGACGCGAATCAGGTTTTGAATTGTGTTCGTGCGATAGCGAAAATCAAAAAATGGGTCCCGGCTTTCGCCGGGAAGACGAGGGGAAGTTTTTCGCCGGACATAGGCTGCACGCCGGCGAGGTTTTTGCCAAGCCGCCCACGCTTTCCCGCGCCGGAAGCGGAAGCGCGCGCGTCCGCGTGCTAGCGTCGACGATCCGGATACGCCGAAGGGGACCGCCATGTCCGCCACGCGCATCG
>DASZYR010000221.1:0-29224 GCA_035545255.1 Rhodanobacteraceae bacterium | reverse complement strand
GCCCGAATTCCCCTCCGTACGTGGGCGGAATAGAGTGCGGCTCGAATTGGTCGTTCCACATTGCTGCAGGCGGTTACGATCATCAGGAAGTAATGGCTTCAGCTGAGTCGGTCTATTCCACGACCTACCCGGGCTACAACTGGGTGAGCGCGTTGCAGTGTGGCGACCAATTCCCTGGCCCCAGTTGGGGTAACGGATACGGTCTGTGCACTGGCACCTCAATGTCGGCGCCCCAGATTTCCGGAATTGTCGGACTATTGAGGTCGGTAAACTCGCTCGTAGTGACGAGCGTCTCCGAGCCTTCTGTGGGGCAGCCGTTGGGACTCCGTACAGTTCTAGCGCAAACGACAAACGAAGCGCGTACGGCCGGCGGCACGACGTGGAATCCGACGCTCGGCTACGGACATCCGGATGCAGCGGCTGCCGTTCGAGTGATGCTCGGAAAAGTGGCCGGTGCGGTCGTTCGGAATCGAGCGACGCCGCTCTTTCGGCTCTACAACTCGTTTACTCACGACTATGCCGATACGATCTCGCCGCAGTACGCAACGTCGTTGCTGATAACGCAAACGCATGACTACGCGTTGCCAAGCACGGCGATACCTGTCCCCGGATACACGTTTCCGTACGATCCCGCGCACGAGACGGCTCCGCCTATCGCGCGCGCGCCCGTATATGTGCTTGCCACCGAATTCAAGCCGCGCGCGGAATGGTCCGATCTGCTACCACTCTATTTGATGGATCGGCCAAAAGCCGGAGGCACCGATTACATGCTCGTAACGTCTGCCGCGGAGATCCAGGCGGCACATATGGCTGGCTACAATCTCAGAACGATTCAGGGCTACATCTTCAAGCCGTGCGATGATGCTCACTATCCGACGTGCGTGCCGCCTGGGGCTCACAAGTTCTATCGGAAATTCAATGCGTCCCTGAGTGATTGCGCCACGTTCCTAGACACCGAAGCCTCTTCCTTCTCGACCTACTCGACGGCTTGCGCGGCGGGTAGCACCACGATGCTCGGCTATGCCTATCCCGCGTTAGATACGGATGGGGACGGCCTACCAGATGCCGTGGAATGCGTCATTGGGACAGACCCGACGCACGCCGACTCCGATGGCGACGGAATATCGGATGCGGTGGAGTTTCCGTTGATCGGCATCCAAACTTCACCGTTCGCTCCGAACCCTCCCGATCCTTGTCGTGGGGGAACTTACGGAGCGAGTCGTTGTGGTGCCGACGATATCTTCAAGAATGGTTTCCAGTATCCGGTTGACTGATAGGCGACCCGCACGGGTTTGATGGACGATGGAAGAATCGGGTTTGGAGTGCACTTGTTGTGGCCGCGCGACGCAGCGCACGCGCTCAGAAGCACGTTCGTCGTTAGCGATCTCGCCAACCGGACGTGTGGCGCTTCCCGCGACGACAGCGGCGCGAGAGGGCAGGGTGAGGGAAGGCTTTTCGCATCGCGGCGTTGATGCGAACTGGCCCTCACCCCAGCCTCTCCCGCAAGCGGGAGAGGGGAAACAGATCAAGGAGCAGGTGACGTAAAGGAGGCGGCCCCGCCAGCCGCACCTCGGCACCCGAATCACTCGCTACCGTTGCTTCCTTCCGGACCTGGCGGGGTTTGCAAGCTATCGTCGCGAGGGAACCGACGGAGCCACCATGGACGATCCTGCGCGTCGCGCCTTTGCGCGGGACGACTGTCGAAATTATCGCAGAACTGGCGGAGAGGGCGGGATTCGAACCCGCGAAGCGGGGATAAGCCGCTTACACACTTTCCAGGCGTGCTCCTTCAACCACTCGGACACCTCTCCACGATCCTGCGCGCCGGGCGGGATTGTTCGGCCCATCCATGGGCCTCACCCTCGCTCCGCTCGGGCCAGCCTTCGGCTGTCCAAATTCGTTCCGGACGAATTTGTCGAACCCGCGAGGCGGGGATAAGCCGCTTGCACACGTTCCAGGCGTGCTCCTTCAACCACTCGGACACCTCTCCATGCCGTCCGCTCACGCCTGCGAGCGGGCGCGGAGAATACTAGGCGGAGTCCGCGCGCGCAAACGCAGGAGAGGCTGAATCGCTCGCCGATCGGGCCTCGTCTTGCCTCGCTTGCTACAATTCGGCCCGTCCCTGGCGAGTCCCCATGTCGTATCAAGCCTTAGCGCGCAAATGGCGTCCGCGCCGCTTTTCCGAGCTGGTCGGACAGGAGCACGTCGTGCGCGCGCTCGCGCACGCGCTCGATTCCGGTCGGCTCCATCACGCCTTCCTCTTCACCGGGACCCGCGGCGTCGGCAAGACGACGATCGCCCGCATCTTCGCGAAGTCGCTCAACTGCGAGAAAGGTCCGACCTCGAATCCCTGCGGCGAATGCACCGCGTGCCGCGAGATCGACGCCGGCCGCTTCGTCGATCTGCTCGAGATCGACGCGGCGAGCAACACCGGCATCGACAACGTACGCGAGCTCATCGACAACGCGCAGTACGCGCCCGCGCGCGGGCGCTACAAGGTCTACCTCATCGACGAAGTGCACATGCTCTCGAAGAGCGCGTTCAATGCGCTCCTGAAGACGCTCGAGGAGCCGCCGCCGCACGTCAAGTTCCTGCTCGCGACGACCGATCCGCAGAAGCTGCCGGTCACGGTGCTCTCGCGTTGCATCAAGTTCAACCTGAAGCGCCTCACGCCCGAACAGATCGAAGGGCAGATGCGGCAGATTCTCGGCGCCGAAGACGTCACGTTCGACGAGGAAGCGATCGGCGTGCTCGCGCGCGCCGCGGACGGCTCGCTGCGCGACGGGCTCTCGCTGCTCGATCAGGCGATCGCGCACGGCGGCGGCGCGCTGCATTCGAACGACGTGCACGCGATGCTCGGCACGGTCGAGCGCGCGCGCGTGCGCGTGCTGCTCGACATTCTCGCCGGCGGCGACGGCGCGGCGCTCATCGAAGAGATCGATCGCGTGGCGAGCTTCGCTCCCGATTTCGGGCAGGTTCTCGACGAGCTCGCCGGGCTTGTGCACCGCATCCAGCTGCTCCAGCTGGTGCCCGGCGCCGCTGGCGAGGACGATGCGGAGCTCCTCGGCCTCGCCGGTCGCGTGAACGTCGAGGACGTGCAGCTCTGGTACCAGATCGCCGTCGCGGGCCGACGCGATCTTCCGCTCGCGCCGACTCCGCGCGTCGGCTTCGAGATGGCGTTGCTGCGCATGCTCGCGTTCGTGCCCGCGGAAGCCGCGACCACGGCGGCGCCGAAGCGGTCGGAATCCGCATCGATTCCGGCACGGACCGCGACGCGCACGCCGGCTGCCGAACCCGCGACTCGACCGGAGCCCGTGGCGCGGGCTCGCTCGACCATTCCGCCCGCGTCGTCGACTGTCGCGGCGGCGGACAGCACCGCGGCAAACAGCATGGCCCCGACGGCCGGCGACTGGGAATCGCTGATCCGCCGAGCCGAGCTTGGCGGACCGCTCGGCCAGTTCGCGCGCCAGACGACGCTGATCGCGATCGAAGGCCCGCTCGTGCGGCTCGCGCTCAAGCCCGCGCACGAGCATCTCGCGTCGGCGCCGGTCGTCCTGCAGCTCGAGCAGAAGCTCGGCGTGGCGCTCGGCGAGCGCGTCCGCATCAAGTTCGAGCGCGAGCAAGGTCACGGCGAAAGTCCGGCGGACCAGCACGCGCGCAGCGAGAGTGCCCGCCGTCAGGCGGCCGAGAGCTCTCTGCAGAGCGATCCGGTCGTGCAGTCACTGGTCGACACGTTCGGAGCGCGCGTCGTCGCGGGAAGCGTGAGGCCGGCGGAAGACTGAATGCGAGTCGCATACGCGCAGCGTCTTCCCCGTCCGGTAGTTCGCTATTTGCCACGTGCGATTCGCGATGTGCGATTCGCCATCGAAAACGGAGTCAGACCATGAAAGGGCCGCTCGCGGGCCTCATGCAGCAAGCGCAGCGCATGCAGGACGAGATGAAACGCGCGCAGGAAGAGATCGCGAACGCCGAAGTCACGGGTCAGTCCGGCGGCGGCGTCGTCAGTGTCGTCATGAGCGGACGCCACGAAGTGCGTCGCGTGAACCTCGATCGCAAGCTGCTCCAGGACGATCCCGAAATGACGGAAGACCTGATCGCCGCCGCGTTCAATGACGCCGTGAACAAGATCGCCGCGATGACGCAGGAGAAGCTCGGCGGATTGGCGTCGGGGATGAATTTGCCGGCGGGATTCAAGTTGCCGTTCTAGAGGGCCCTGATTCGGGGCGGAGATTCGGGAATCGCGATCCATCCCATCCTTCTCCAATCCCGCGTTGCCTGTCGTTTTTCATCCCGGATCCCCGGCTTTCGCCTCATGTCCACGACCTCGCCTCTCCTGACCGATCTCGTCGATGCGCTCCGCTGCCTCCCGGGCGTCGGCGCGAAGAGCGCGCAGCGGATGGCGTTCCATCTGCTGGAACGCGATCGTGCCGGCGCGGAGCGTCTGGCCGAGAAGCTCGCTGCTGCTGCGGCGCGTGTCGGCAATTGCGCGCGGTGCCGGACGTTCAGCGAGGACGCCGTCTGCGCGCTTTGCGCGTCGCCTTCGCGTGATGCGACCCTTCTCTGCGTCGTCGAGACGCCGATCGACCAGCTGGCGATCGAGCAGGCTACCGGCTATCGCGGCCGCTATTTCGTGCTGCTCGGCCGGCTCTCGCCGCTGGACGGGCTGGGGCCTGACGAGATCGGCCTCGATCGCCTCGCGCAGCGCCTTTCCGAAGGTGAGGTGCAAGAGCTCATCGTCGCGACGAATCCGACCGTCGAGGGCGAGGCGACCGCGCACATGCTCGCGCAGATCGCGCGTGCGGCGGGCGTGCGCGCGAGCCGGCTCGCGCACGGCGTGCCGCTCGGCGGCGAGCTCGAATACATCGATCGCGGCACGCTGGCGCACGCGTTCGGGGGAAGGCAGGAGTTGTAGTTGTTCCGTCGTCCCCGCGAAAGCGGGGCCCGGCGCCTTTCCGCTCGAAGAGGAAACGGTGCCGGGTTCCCGCTTTCGCGAGAACAGCGAGCGGGGAGCGAAGGCGAACATCCGGTGCCTTCCGCTCGAAGGTCAAAGGCGCTAGGTTCCCGCTTTCGCGGGAACGACGAGAAGAGGTGCACACGCATGGCCGACACGCTGTTCTCGAAGATCATCCGCCGCGAGATTCCCGCCGACATCGTCTACGAGGACGACGACGTCCTCGCGTTCCGCGACATCAATCCTCAGGCGCCTGTGCATGTGCTGTTCATCCCGAAAACGCCGATCGCGACGCTCGACGAGCTGACGGACGCCGATGCGCTCACGGTCGGCAAGCTCGTGCTCGCCGCGAGTCGCTACGCAAGGGAACAGGGTCTCGCCGCCAACGGCTATCGCTGCGTCATCAACTGCAATCGGGACGGAGGGCAGACGGTGTTCCATCTGCACCTGCATCTCCTGGCCGGGCGCCAGATGCACTGGCCGCCGGGTTGAGACCTCAGCCGCCTTTCGGAGGCGGAGGAGGCGGCGGCGGAGGCCGGCGCACGATGACGGTCGGTCCCCACCACGGGCGGCCCCAGTAAGGACCATAGCCCCAGGGTCCCCATGGATCGTAATAAGGCGTCGCCGCGTACAGCGATCGCTGTGGCCAGAGGTAGATCGCATCGGCCGCGACGCGCGGATACGTGTAATCGAAATCGCCGACCTTGCCCTGTTCGCTGCCGTCGAGGTGGCCGACGACGGTGATGTCGCGTCCGCGCTTGAATTCCTCGGGATCGTAAAATCCGTTGCGGCAAGCGAGGAAGCGGCCATCGCTCGGGTCGCGTGCCATCGGTCGCGCCGTCGCGTCGAGATCGCGGGCAAGGATCGTGAAGCAGGTCTGGTCGGCGCGCGGATCGACCTCGATGATCTCGCCGCCCCAGCGCACGGCTTCGCTCCGGCCGTTGCCGGTCGCGGCGTCGCGCGGCGTCACAGGCGCGAACTGGCCTTGCAACGGCGCCGGCACCGTGGCGCAGGCGCCGAGAAAAAGCACGAGCGCCGCGATCGATGCCGCTTTCGCGGCGGGGCGGACGAAGAGAGAGTTCCGGATACGCAATCGCATCGAACGATCCTGCGGGTTCACGAGGCCTCCACTATAGGACGGAAAGCGCGCTGGCGCCGTCGCAGACGGCGCTTCGTTCAGACCGGACGCGCAACGCGGAAATTCCGGACCGCGCGCGTAAATGCGCGCACGCGTTCAGGCGCGGGTTCGACCGAGCCGTAGCGCAGGGCGACGTAGTCCTGCACCAGCGGCGAGATCGCGGCATCCGAAGCCGGAATCGCCGTGCGCGCTCGCGAAAGCAGGTCGAGCGGACCTTCGCTGGTTCGCGGCTCGACGCCGGCATGTACGAGCCGCCGGCGGAGTTGCTGCCACGCGGCATCGAGCGGATCGGCGCGCGGAGCGAGGACATCGCGCATCGCCCAGGCCGTCGCCAGCACGAGAATCACGGCCAGCGCAGCAGCAAGCGCGAGCAACAGATCGCCGGGATTCGCTTCCGGCACGCCGAACGGCGTCAGCATGCCCTTTTGCCGGAGCGCGTCGAAGCGGATGATCGCGCGCGTCCAGAGGCCGTCGACGAGATCGAGGCGATCGCGGATCGCGCGCAGCCAGGGGGCCTGGCTCCAGGCAGGATTGTCGTTGGCCGCCGCGGCGCCGAGCTCGATGCGCGCGGGACTGACGGCGGCCGTCGGATCGACGCGCACCCAGCCGCGTCCGGGCATCCAGATTTCGGCCCACGCATGCGCATCGGAATTGCGCACGAGGAGATATCCGCCCGCGGCGTTCCAGGTTCCGCCCTGGAATCCGGTGACGACGCGCGCCGGAATGCCGGCGGCGCGCATCAGCACGACGAATGCCGACGCGAAGTGCTCGCAGAAACCCTTCTGCGTCGAGAACAGGAAATCGTCTATCGAATCGCGGCCGAGCAACGGCGGGTTCAGCGTGTACGTGAAGCTTCCGCGGAACATCTCGAGTGCGGCGCGCACGATCGCATCGTCGTCGAGCCGTTGCGAGCGCCAGCTTTCGGCCAGCGCGTGCGTTTTCGGATCGAAGCCCGCCGGCAAGGCGAGCGCGCGCGAACGCTCCTGCGGATCGAGACGATCGGACAGCCGGTGATCCAGGCTCGATCGCACGCGATATTCGCGAGGCTCGGTGACCGGCGTATCGGCCACGAGCTCGCGCGTCGCGGTGAAATGCGCGCCGCGCGGCGCGTCGATCGGGAGATCGAGCGCCGGCAGCCAGCGCCGGTCGGTCGGCTCGATCACGATCGAATAGCCGATCGGCGCCGCTTCGGAAACGGCCGGCTCGGCGCGCAGGAACGTGCCGCGGCGGCCGCGCGTCCAAGTCGCGCCGTCGAAATCGCGCAGCACGATCGAACGGAAATACCGGGCCTGCCGTGGCGGCGCGGCGGCGTCGTCGAAGCGGACGCGGAACGCCGGGGAGTCGTCGATCAGGAGCTCGGTCATCGCGCCGGGCTCCATGGTGTCGCTGAGGCCGGTGCGGCCGAGCCCGCTGTTGTCGCGCGTGCCCCAGAGCGGCGAGGCAAGGCGCGGCACGAGCGCGAACGCGACGGCGGCGAGCGGCAATCCGCAGACGAGCAATGCCGCGCCGAGCCGAAGCTCGGTGCGCAGCGGACGCGTCGCGGCGGCCGACGCGGGCTGGAGCGAGATCAGCGCGGCGAGCAGCACGACGAGCGCGAGCGCGGCGGCGAGCGTGAAGGCGAGATCCTGCACGAACAAGAGCGCGCTGATCAGCACGAACGCCGCGAAGCCGAGCGCGACGCGCGCGTCGCGCGCCCGCTCGGTTTCGAGCAGCTTCAACGCGAGCAATCCACAGCCGAGCACGCTGCCGGGCTCGCGGCCGAACACGGTTCCGTACTGCGTGGCGACCGCGACGAGCAGCACGATCGCAGCCGGAACGCGCACGATCATCGGCACTGCGCCCTCGCGGCGACGGCGCATCGCGACGCGCGCGAGGATCAGCGCCGGCGTGCCGATCAGGAGCCACGCCGGCAGATGCGCCGCGTGGGTCGCGATGACGATCGCGATCGCCGCGGCCGTCAGCTCGAACGCATGGCGGCCGATCGCGTCACGCATGGGCGAAGGGCAGCAGCGCGAGCGCGCGCAGAGACGCGCGGCGCTGTGTGGAGCCGGCGCCGGGCCCGATCGTCTCGTCCGGAAGACGCAGCGTGTACTCGCGCTGCGCGGCATCGGCGGCGATGACCCAGGCCGCGAGACGCCGGATGCGCGTTTCGCGATCAAGGCCAGCGAGCGCGTAGTAGTCGAGCACGAGCGCATCGCTGCCGGCGCGCTCGACATCGCGCACGAGCAGCTTGTCGTGGCGCGCCGAAGGTTTCCATGCGATCTGCCGCGGCGGATCGGTCAGGCGATAGTCGCGAAGTCCGCCCGATTCCTCGACGGTGCCGGCGCGCGCGAGCGCATCGTCGCTGAGGCTCGCGTCGGGCAGCGGCGGCGCCGGCGTCTCGACTTCGGGATAGACGATGAAGCTCGCATCCGGATGGAGCCAGCTCCAGATCCGGAAGAGGCCGAGCGGGAATTCGGTCGAGAACCTGATGCGTCCCGTCCCGAGCCGGCCGCGCCGTGTCGTCGCAAGCGGCGCGTCGATCGAAATCCCGCTCCCGGCCGGCAGCGCAAACGCGGTTTCGGTGTCGCCGATCCGCAAGCGAAGGCCGGCGCGCACGCGCGCCGATTCCGCGAAGCGCAGATGCACAGGCAGCGATTCGCCGGCGTGGCATTCGCCCGCGTCGATGCGCGTCAGCGCGAGTCCGTTCATCGCGCGGAACCCGACGAAGAGGCTCGCTCCGCAGGCGGCGGCGAGGACGCAGGTCAGGAGCAGCGCGGGATTGTTCGCGTAGTTCAGCGCGCCGAGCAGCATGACGAACAGCAGCAGCGCGAACAGAAGCCCGAATCCCGTCGGCAGCACGTAGATGCGTCGACGGTCGAGCCTTACCGGAAGCCGTTCCGCTTGCCGGAGTCGCGTCAGCGCCGGCAGGCGCCGTTCCGCAAGCGCGAGCATGCGCGTTCGAATCGCGGCCAGCGTTGCGGTCATCGCACCGGCGTCGCCTCGATCAGCTGCATCGCGAGCGTGTCGCGCGCGGTCCTCGCGTTCGCGACCGGCGCGAGACGGTGCGCGGCGAGGAACGGGAATACGGCCTGCACGTCCTCGGGCACCGCGTGCGGGCGTCCGGCCAGCAATGCGTGCGCGCGCGCGGCCGCGATCAGCGCGAGTCCTGCGCGCGGCGAGAGCCCGATGCGGATCTCGGCGTGCTCGCGGCTCGCCGCGAGCAGAGCCTGCACGTAGTCGACGAGCGCCGGGCTCGCGAGCACGGCCGCGCACGCGTGCTTCAATTCGAGGATCTGCTCCGGCACGAGGCATGGCGACAAGCGCTCGAGCAGGCTCTTGCGGTCGATCGCGCCGAGCATCGCGCGCTCGGCTTCGCGATCGGGATAGCCCATGCTCATGCGCAGCATGAAGCGGTCGAGCTGCGAGTCGGGGAGCGGATACGTGCCCGCGAAATCGATCGGATTCTGCGTCGCGACGACGAAGAACGGCGGCGCGAGCCGGTGCGTGACGCCGTCGACCGTGACCTGCTCCTCCGCCATCGCCTCGAGCAGCGCGCTCTGCGTCTTCGGCATCGCGCGGTTGATCTCGTCGGCGAGCAGGAGCTGCGTGAAGAGCGGGCCCGGATGGAACTTGAAGCGGCCCGCATCGCGCTCGTAGATGCCGACGCCGATGATGTCCGAAGGCAGGAGATCCGACGTGAACTGCACGCGCTGGAAGTTGAGGCCGAGCGTCGCGGCGAGCGCGTGCGCCAGCGTCGTCTTGCCGACGCCGGGAAGATCCTCGATCAGGAGGTGCCCGCCGGCGAGAAGGCAGGTGAATGCGAGCCGCACTTCGCGGCGCTTGCCGAGCACGACGGTATTGACCTGCGCGATCGCGCGCGCGAGCGAGTCGCGAAGCTCGGTCGGGATCTGGGCGGACGAGGTTCCGATCATGGGAATTCCCGACAAGGCGATGGCGGCAAGGTTCCGCGCGATCGTTCAAGTGTAGTCGTCCGCACACGGGGCGACCGCGAACGCGTCAGCGATCGCGGCATGCCTGCTCTGGCTCGCCAAAGGACCGATCCCGGCCGCGCCGCCGCGGCTTGCGACGGTCGGCCGATGAAGCCGCAGCGTCAGCCGCGATTGGCCGTTCCGCTCTAGGGCAAAACGAACCCCGCGTTGCGCAGAAGGCTCGCGAGCGCGATCAGCGGCAGGCCGACGAGCGCCGTCGGATCGCTCGTCTCGATGCGCTCGAACAGGGCGATGCCGAGGCCCTCGGACTTGAAGCTTCCGGCCGCGTCCAGCGGACTTTCGCGATCGACGTAGCGCGCGATCTCTTCGTTCGTCAGTTCCCGGAACACGGCATCGGTGCGGTCGACGGCGATCGCGGTTTGCACCGAACCGTCGAGTCGCCGCGACGCGACGCAGACGGCCGTATGGAACACGACCCTGCGTCCGGAGCTCGCGACGAGTTGCTCGATCGCGCGATCGCGCGATCCGGGCTTTCCGATCGCGCGGCCGTCGAGCTCGGCGACCTGATCGCTGCCGATCACGCAGGCGCTCGCGTATCGCTCGGCAACCGCGAGCGCTTTCGCTTGCGCGAGCCGTTCGGCGAGACCGGCCGGCTGCTCGCCGGCGGCGGGGGTTTCGTCGATCTGCGGCGCGACGGCGCGAAAATCACGGACGAGCCGCGCGAGCAGCTCGCGCCGGTAGCGCGACGTCGAGGCAAGGATCAATTCGGTCGCTGCGGTCACGATGGCATGCCGGTCGTCCGGACGGCCTGGGCCGCGCGCGCTGCTTCAAGTTCTTCGCGAACCTCGGCGAGGCGTGCGAGCTGCGCCGCGAGGCCGGCTTTCGCGGTCGCGAGCGCCTTGCGCGCCGATTCGAGCTCGGCCAGCGTCGCGCTTGCCGCGTGCTCCTTCAGCCAGAGCCGGTGAGACAAGAGGTCGCGCAGCGCGGCCTGCACCTGCGGCTCGGCGACCAGCGTCGCTCGCGCCGACAGCTGCGCCGAAGGCGGCAGCGTCGCGACGAGCGAGGGAATCTCGCGAAGGCGCGTGCGGCATTCGTGGAGCTCGCTCTCGAGCGCGTCGGCTTCGTCCATTATCGCCGTGAGCAGCTCCGGTCGCCGCCGCAGCCGCCGTTCGCGCAGCCAGAACGCCGCCAGCAGCAGACCAGGAACGAGCAGGGCGATGAGGTACATCAAGCGGGCCGGGCCTCCGTCGCTCCAAGTCTGCCGCGCCGGCGCCAACGTCCGCAAATCGGCGCTCGGCGATGGTTGACAGGGCCTGAGCCGGCACCTACCATCGCGCGCCCATGTCACCGGCCCTGCCCGAACGCGTGGACGCGTCGCGCATGGTGCAGGCGCGCCGGATCTTCCAGGGTACCTTGCCGCTGGCCTCGCTCGGTCGTCTTCGCACGAGCCTCGCCGAAGCCGAAGGCGAGGTGGAGTACGATCTCGAATTCGGCAAGGACGAGCTCGGCATCGCGTTCCTCGCGGTGCGCGCCGTGGCCGAGCTGCCGCTCACCTGCCAGCGTACGCTCGAGGTGTATCGGGAATCGGTGAAAATCGACCAGCGTCTCGGGCTGGTCGCAGACGAAAGCGAAGAGGCCGCGCTGCCTCCGGGCTATGAGACGCTGCTGATCCCGGACGGCACGCTCGATCCTGCCGCCGTGATCGAGGACGAGCTGATCCTCGCGCTTCCGGTGGTCCCGATGAAACCGGGCGCTCCGCTGGAATGGAAGGACGAGGCGGCGGACGAGGCCGAGGCGGCGCCGGAAAAACCGTTCGCCGCACTGGCGGGCCTCGGGAAGAAGACAACGTAGACGGCGGCTCGGACGGCCGCATGAGAGCGGACCGGAGCGTCCGCGCGAAACGACGATTTCACTGGAGTCATGTCATGGCTGTCGCCAAGAGTCGCAAATCCCCCTCCCGCCGCGGCATGCGCCGCGCGCACGACGCGCTGACCGCGCGCCAGCTCTCGACCGATCCGACTTCGGGCGAAGTGCACCTGCGCCATCACGTCACGAAGGACGGCTATTACCGCGGCAAGAAGGTCATCGACACGAAGTCGCCGGTGCGGGACGAGGATTGATCCTCGCGCATCGCGTTTCGCGGGCTTGAATCGCGGCTAAAGCTGCTCCTACATTAGTTGCGTGTAGGAGCGGCTTCAGCCGCGATGCCTTTGTTTCCGGGGGACCTTCCACTGATCTACTCACGCATCGCCGGCACCGGCAGCTGTCTGCCGGAGAAGGTCGTCACCAACGCCGATCTCGAGAAGCTCGTCGAGACCACCGACGAGTGGATTGCCTCGCGCACCGGCATCCGTGAGCGCCGCCGCGCGGCTGACGGAGAGACGACCGGCGATCTCGCGTTCTACGCCGCGACGCATGCGCTCGAGGCGGCCGGAGTCAAGGCCGGCGATCTCGATCTCATCGTACTCGGCACGACGACGCCCGACCTCATCTTTCCGTCGACCGCCTGTCTCCTGCAGCACCGCCTCGGCGCGAACGGCTGCGCCGCGTTCGACGTCAATGCCGCGTGCTCCGGATTTCTCTATGCGCTCGGCATCGCGGACCAGTTCGTCCGCAACGGCCAGTCGAAGAAGGCGCTCGTCGTCGGCGCCGAGACGCTTTCGCGCATGATCGACTGGACCGACCGCTCGACCTGCGTCCTGTTCGGCGACGGCGCCGGCGCGGTCGTGCTGGAGCCGTCGAGCGAGCCCGGAATCATCACGACGAAACTGCACGCGGACGGCGGCTACAAGCACCTCCTGTACAACCCGGTCGGCGTCTCGGCCGGTTTCCTCGACAACGAGCCGAACCACGGCATCCGCGTCATGATGACCGGCAACGAGGTGTTCAAGGTCGCCGTCAAGACGCTCGATCGCATCGTCGGCGAGACGCTCGAAGCCGCGAACATGCACGAGTCGGACGTCGACTGGCTGATTCCGCATCAGGCGAACTTGCGCATCATCGAAGCCACGGCGAAGCGGCTGAAGCTTTCGATGGATCGCGTGGTCGTGACGGTCGACCGGCACGGCAACACGTCCTCGGGTTCGGTGCCGCTCGCGCTCGACGAGGCAGTGCGTTCGGGCAAGATCCAGCGCGGGCAGACGCTGCTGCTCGAGGCGTTCGGCGGCGGGTTCACGTGGTCGTCGGCGTTGCTCAGGTACTGAGCCGCCATTCACGGCCGCCGTCCCGGCGAAACCCGGGGCCCATTTGATTTTCGCGTCCCGTCTGCATCGCTCCGCGCGAGCGAAAATCGATCCCGGCTTTCGCCGGGATGACGAAAAGGGGGACGCCGCGAGGAGTGATCTCGATGACATCGCACCAGCTCGCATTCGTCTTTCCCGGCCAGGGCTCGCAATCGATCGGCATGCTCGCCGAGCTCTCGGAGCTGCACAAGGAGATCCGCGAGACGTTCGCCGAGGCGTCCGACGGCGCGAGCGTCGATCTCTGGGCGCTTTCGCAAGGGGGCCCCGAAGCGATGCTCAATCGCACCGAATACACGCAACCCGCGCTGCTCGCGGCCGGCGTCGCGGTCTGGCGCGCGTGGCTCGCGATGGGCGGTCCGCGTCCGGCGCAGCTCGCAGGTCACAGCCTCGGCGAATACACGGCGCTCGTCGCCGCCGGTTCGGTTTCGCTTCGCGATGCCGCGCATCTCGTGCGCATCCGCGGCCAGGCGATGCAGGAAGCCGCGCCGCAAGGCGAGGGCGCGATGGCCGCCGTGCTCGGCGCCGAGGACGCGGTAGTCGAAGAGGTCTGCCGCGAAGTCTCGGGCGATCGCGTCGTCGTGCCGGCGAACTACAACTCGCCGGGGCAGATCGTGATCGGCGGCCATGTCGACGCGGTCGACCAGGCGATCGCGGCGCTGACCGCGCGCGGCGTGCGCAAGGCCGTGAAGCTCGCCGTCAGCGTGCCCTCGCACACGCCGCTGATGCGCGAAGCCGCGAACCGCCTCGTCGAAGCGATGAGCGCGTACGAATGGCGCGAGCCGTCGATTCCGGTCGTGCAGAACGTCGATGCGCAGGTTCACCGCGGCGTCGCCGCGATTCGCGATGCGCTCGCGAGGCAGCTCTATCTGCCGGTGCGCTGGACGGGCTGCATCGCGACGCTCGCCTCGAACGGCGCGACGCGCGTCGCCGAGTGCGGTCCCGGCAAGGTGCTGAGCGGGCTCGTCAAGCGCATCGACAAGTCGCTTGACGGCCGTGCGCTCGGCACGCCGTCCGAATTCGATTCAGCGCTCGCCGACTGGCGTTGATGCTTTCGCCTCTCCGGGAAGCGGGAGAGGCCGCGCCGGAGGCGCGGGTGAGGGAAGTCCTGCGCTGCCGCCGCAAGTGCCGCCCTCATCCGACGCTTCGCGTCGACTCCTCCCGCAAGCGGGAGGAGCGAAAGCGAATCTCGACGCCGCATCGTAGGCTGTGTAACGTGCGCGACCTCGACTTTGCGCGAAGGCGACATCGATGGAAAAGATTCTCGAAGGCGAAATCGCACTCGTCACCGGCGCGAGCCGCGGCATCGGTGCCGCGATCGCGGACGAGCTCGCGCGGCTCGGCGCGAAGGTGATCGGCACGGCGACGACGGAATCCGGCGCGCAGGCGATCGGCGACCGGCTCGCAGTGAACGGCGGCGCCGGTCGCGCGTTGAACGTGACCGACGGCGCGGCGGTCGAGGCGTTGATCGAAAGCATCGCGAAGGAATTCGGCGCGGTCTCGATTCTCGTCAACAACGCCGGCATCACGCGCGATCAGCTCCTGATGCGCATGAAGGACGAAGACTGGCAGGCGATCCTCGACACGAATCTGTCATCGGTCTATCGCACATCGAAAGCGGTCATGCGCGGCATGATGAAGGCGCGCAAGGGTCGCATCGTCAACATCGCATCGGTCATCGGCGTGACCGGCAACGCGGGCCAGGCGAACTACGCGGCCGCCAAAGCCGGCATCATCGCGTTCTCGAAGTCGCTTGCGCGCGAGATCGGGTCGCGCGGGATCACGGTCAACGTCGTCGCGCCCGGCTTCATCGATACCGACATGACGCGCGCGCTGCCCGAGGCCCAGCGCGAAGGGCTGCTTTCGCAGATCGCGCTCGGCCGTCTCGGCGCGCCGGAGGACATCGCGAAGGCCGTCGCGTTTCTCGCCTCGCCGGCGGCGGCTTACATCACGGGCGAGACGCTGCACGTGAATGGCGGGATGTACATGGCGTGAGATGAAAAAGGATTTCGGGATCCGGGATCGGGGATGTCCGAATTACCCGAATCCCGAATCCCCGATCCCGGCTTTCCCTTCCCAACCCATTGTTCGGACAGGCCCCTAGCTCCTGAACCGCCACCCCGATACAATGCCGCCTCTTTTTCAGGGCCCGGGCGTCCCATGGCGCGCGCCGCCGGCCGCTCGTGTTCCCCATCGGGAGGTACCAAGTCCAATGAGCACTATCGAAGAACGCGTCAAGAAGATCGTCGTCGAGCAGCTGGGCGTGAAGGAAGACGAAGTCACGCCGAACGCGTCGTTCGTGGATGACCTCGGCGCGGACTCGCTCGATACCGTCGAGCTGGTCATGGCGCTCGAAGAGGAATTCGAGTGCGAGATCCCCGACGAGGAAGCCGAGAAGATCACGACCGTGCAGCAGGCGATCGACTACATCAAGGCGCACGTCAAGGCTTGAGTTTCCCGGTCCACGCCAGAGAAGCTGCGCCTCCAGGGCGCAGCTTTTTGTTTTTTGGAATGGGTTCTTGCGATCATCCATGATCGCCGCAGCGGCCGATCGCGACTGTTTCGGTGAGAGAGTGACCACTACGGATTCCGGAAGCGGCCGTCCATGGCCGCACTTCTCGCCCAAAGCACGCTTCGATCGCTTCAACACGCACGGTGTGGGTCTATGAGCAAGCGACGCGTCGTCGTCACAGGTCTTGGCATCGTCAGCCCCGTCGGCAACGACGTCGCGACCGCGTGGGCGAACATCAAGGCCGGCCACAGCGGCATCGGTGCGATCACGCATTTCGACGCGTCGACGTTCCCGACGCGCATCGCCGGCGAAGTGCGCGATTTCGATCCGACGCAGTACGTCGCGGCGAAAGACGTCAAGAAGATGGATCCGTTCATCCACTACGGCATCGCCGCCTCGATCCAGGCGCTCGCGGACGCCGGCCTGCATCCGCACGAGCACGACGAGGAGCGGATCGGCGTCGCGGTGGGCGCCGGCATCGGCGGCATCGCGACGATCGAGAAGACCGCGATCACGTATCACGAAGCGGGCCAGCGCAAGATCTCGCCGTTCTTCGTGCCGTCGTCGATCGTCAACATGGCGTCGGGCAATCTTTCGATCATGCTGGGCTTGAAGGGTCCGAACATCGCGTGCGTCACCGCATGCACGACCGCGACGCACAACATCGGCCTTGCGATGCGCATGATCCAGTACGGCGACGCCGACGTCATGATCGCCGGCGGTGCCGAGTACGCGACGGTCGGCACCGCGGTGGGCGGCTTCTGCTCGGCGCGTGCGATGTCGACCCGCAACGACGAGCCTGCGAAGGCGAGCCGCCCGTGGGACCGGGACCGCGACGGCTTCGTGCTGTCCGACGGCGCCGGCGTCATCGTCGTCGAAGACTACGAGCACGCGAAATCGCGCGGCGCGCGCATCTATTGCGAGCTTGTCGGCTTCGGCATGTCGGGCGATGCGTTCCACATGACCTCGCCGCCCGAGGACGGCGACGGCGCGCGGCGCTCCATGGCGGTCGCGCTCGCCGACGCGAAGATCAATCCGGAAGAGGTGCAGTACGTCAACGCGCACGCGACTTCGACCGGCGCTGGCGACATCGCCGAGGTCAATGCGATCAAGAACTGCTTCGGCGATCGCGCGGCGAAGCTGCCGGTGAGCTCGACGAAATCGATGACGGGCCATCTCCTCGGCGCCGCCGGCGGCGTCGAGGCGATCTTCTCGATTCTCGCGATGCGCGACGGCGTGATTCCGCCGACGATCAATCTCGACAACCCCGGCGAGGGTTGCGATCTCGATTTCGTGCCGCACACGGCGCGCGACGCGAAGCTCGATATCGTCCTGTCGAACTCGTTCGGGTTCGGCGGGACGAACGGAACGCTCGTATTCCGCCGCGCCTGACGCGTCGGTCGCGTTGCCTCGGCAGATCGCACCATACGCCGCGTCGGCATTGCGGATCGCTTGCCACGTCGGCATCGCGCCTCTCTTCACCGTCATTCCCGCGAAAGCGGGAATCCATTTTCCTCGGCTGCACCAGTATCGAGAACGGGTACCCGCGTTCGCGGGAATGACGTCCGTGCGAGGCGGGATCGTGTCGGAATCCGTATTTCGATGAAGCGCATTCGCGAACTCTCCGGCACGCACGATCTGCTGCCGCTCGCCGCCGCGAATCCCTCGCGGTACCCCGCATTGCTCGAAAGCGTCGCGCGCGGGCAGGCACGCGCGCGATTCGACATCCTGTTCGCGTTTCCCGAGGAAGAGATCCGCCTCGATCGCGACGGCCTCGTGCGCGGCGGCGACGGCGCCGTCCTCGGCACGTCCTTCCTCGACGTCCTCGATGCCGCGTGGCGAGCGCGACGAGGCGACACGCCGGGCGAGGACGCATTGCCGTTCCTCGGCGGCTGGGTGCTCTATCTCGGCTACGAACTCGCGGAATCGATCGAGCCGAAGCTGCGGTTGCCGTCGCCGGCGGAGCGGACGATGCCGGTTGCGCTTGCGTTGCGCTGTCCGGCGGCCATCGTCGTCGATCACGTCCTCGGCGAGACGCTGTTCATCGCGGAACCCGGCCGGGCGGCGCTGATCGATGCGATGAGAAGCGATCTCGCCACGGCGTTCTCGCCGGTCGACGCGCCGATCGCCGTCGCCGCCGTCGACGAAGACGAGCCGCGGAGATTCCTCGCCGGTGTCGAGCGAATCCACGATTATCTTCGCGCCGGCGACGTGTTCCAGGTCAACCTCTCGCGCGAATGGCGCGTGCGGCTCGCAAGCGATGTGCCGCCCGCCGCGATCCACTCGGCGCTGCGTCGCGCGAATCCGGCGCCGTTCGCGGGATTCCTGCAACGGAGCGGCTGGGCGATCGCAAGCTCGTCGCCGGAACGGCTCGTCGAGGTTCGTGGCCGCAGCGTGCAGGCGCGTCCGATCGCCGGAACGCGCGCGCGCTTCGCCGGCGACGACGATGCGGCACGCGTTCGCGAGCTCGTCGGCCATCCGAAGGAGCGCGCCGAGCACGTCATGCTGATCGACCTCGAGCGCAACGATCTCGGCCGCATCTCGGTGCCGGGCTCGATCGAAGTCGACGAGCTGATGGTCGTCGAGAGCTATGCGCACGTGCATCACATCGTCTCGAACGTACGCGGCCGGCTGCGGACGGACGCGACGCCCGGAGACGTCATCCGCGCGGTGTTCCCGGGCGGCACGATCACCGGATGCCCGAAGGTGCGCTGCATGGAGATCATCGCCGAGCTCGAGGGCACGGGCCGCGGCGCATACACGGGCTCGCTCGGCTATCTCGATCGCAGCGGCGATCTCGATCTCAACATCCTGATCCGCACGTTCTCGATCGAAAGCGGGGTGATTCGCTTGCGCGCCGGCGCCGGCATCGTCGCCGACTCGGCCGCCGAGCGCGAGCTCGACGAGACGCGCGCGAAGGCGAGGGGACTCTTGCGCGCGCTCGGCGTGAATTCGTGACGCGATGGTTGGTCGCGTCGCGCGAGTCGGGTAGGCTGCCGCCGATGTCCGCCACGACGAATCCCTCCCGCCGCCGCGAAAGCGGGGATCCGGCGGCTTTGCCGGAACGGCACCGGGCTCCCGCTTTCGCGGGGACGACCACGGTGAAGGGCGGCGCGATCCTGCGGCTCCTCGTCGTCCTCGTGTTGCTTGCGATCGCGGCAGCGGCGTATTTCTGGTCCGACTACCGGAAATTCACCGACACGCCGCTCGCGATCGACCGGCCCGATGCGACGATCGATGTCGCGCGCGGAGCGAATTACCGCACGATCGTCGCGCAATTGCACAATGCCGGAGCGACGCGCGCGTCGCCGTGGTACTGGCGCGCGCTCGGCCGCGAGCTTCACGTCGAAGGCAGGCTGCATGCTGGCGAGTACGCGCTGACCGAGGGCATCACGCCGCGCGGGCTTCTGCGCAAGATGGCCGCGGGCGAGGTGCTGCAGCATCATTTCACGATCGTCGACGGCTGGACTTTCAAGCAGCTGCGGCTCGCGCTCGCCGCTGATGCGGGGCTCGCGCAGACGATCACGACGATGTCCGATGAAGATCTCGCGAAGAAGCTCGGCATCGAAGACGGCCGTCCCGAAGGCTGGTTCCTTCCCGAAACGTATTCCTGGATCAAGGGCGATTCGGATCTCGACGTGCTGAAGAGCGCGCACGCCGCGATGCGGAAGACGCTCGACCGCCTCTGGAGCGCACGCGCCGCCGACTTGCCGCTCGCGACGCCGTACGAGGCGCTGGTCCTCGCCTCGATCGTCGAGAAGGAAACCGGTCGCGCCGACGAGCGGCCGCTGATCGCCGGCGTGTTCGTGCGCAGGCTGAGATTCCACATGCGCCTCCAGACCGACCCGACCGTGATCTACGGCATGGGCGATGCGTACGCCGGCAACATCCGGCGCACCGATCTCGACGCCGACACGCCGTACAACACGTATACGCGCGATGGCCTGCCGCCGACGCCGATCGCATTGCCCGGGTTGCCGGCGCTCGATGCCGTCGTGCATCCGGCACCGGGCGATGCGCTCTACTTCGTCGCGCGCGGCGACGGCAGCCACGAGTTTTCCGCGACGCTCGACGAGCATAATCGGGCCGTGCAGAAGTTCCAGCTCCATCGAAAGCCATGACGACCGGACGGCTGATCACGCTCGAAGGCGGAGAAGGCGCCGGCAAGAGCACCGTGCTGGACGCGATCCGCGAAAGGCTCGTGCATAACGGCGTCGACGTCGTCGTCACGCGGGAGCCCGGCGGCACCGTTCTCGGCGAGGCCGTGCGCGAGATCGTCCTTGATCCCGCGCGACGGAACCTCTGCGCCGAGAGCGAGCTGCTGCTGATGTTCGCCGCGCGCGCCCAGCTCGTGCGCGAGCTCGTTCGTCCCGCGCTCGACGCCGGGCAATGGGTCGTGTCGGACCGCTTCACCGATGCGAGCTACGCCTATCAGGGTGCCGGCCGCGGACAGCCAGCGGCGCGCATCGCCGAACTCGACGCCTGGGCGGCCGGCATCCGGCCCGATCTCACGCTGCTGCTGGACCTCCCGATCGCCGAAGGTCTCGCGCGCGCGGGCGGCCGCGGGCGGGCGGATCGCATCGAGCTCGAAAGCGCCGATTTCTTCGAGCGCGTGCGCGCCGCCTATCGCGCGCGCGCCGCCGCGGAACCAGGACGGTTCCGCGTGATCGACGCGACGCGCGGCATCGACGACGTGCGCACCGCCGCGTGCGCGGCGATCGACGCATTCGTCGAATCCGTACGGAGACCGGCATGAAGCTCGCGCCCTGGCTCGAGCCGGCATGGAACGTGCTCGCGGAGAACCTGCGTACGGCGCAGCTGCATCACGCGCTGCTGTTCGGCGGTCCGCGCGGCTACGGCAAGCGCGCGCTGGCCGATGCGTTCGCCGGGGCGGCGCTCTGCAGGGAGCGCAATGCCGACAGACGCGCCTGCGGCCGTTGCCGGAGCTGCCTGCTGGTCGCGGCCGGCAGCCACCCCGATCTCGTCCGCGTCACGTTCGAGCTTCGCGACGACGGCCGGCCGCGGACCGATATCACGATCGACCAGATGCGCGCGCTCGGGCAGCGCCTCGCGATGGCGAGCCAGTTCGGCGGATGGCAGATCGCGATCGTCGATCCCGCCGACGCGATGACCGCGAATGCGGCGAATGCTCTCCTGAAGACCCTCGAGGAACCCGCTCGCGAAACGGTGCTCGCGCTGGTCGCGGACGATCCGTCGCGATTGCCGGCGACGATCCGCAGCCGTTGCCGGCGCGTCGACGTTGTCTTGCCCTCGCAGGCGGTCGCGCTCGAATGGCTGCGCGAGCAGGGCCTGCCTGCCGACGCGGCCGCGGCGACGTTGGCGGCGAGCCTCGGCAATCCCGGCCAGGCGCACGAGTGGGCGTCCGACGGCGGGCTCGCGCTGCTCGCCGAATGCAGTGCCGATCTTGGGGCGCTCTCGGCCGAGCGGACGCGGCCGGTTGCCGTCGCGCAGCGCTGGGCGGCCGATCGGCCCGACCGGAGGCTCTGGCTCGCGGCCACGCTCGTGCGCGAGGAGGCGCGCCGTCTCGGCGCGGGCGAGCGCGGCGCGCTCGGCTTGACCGCGCGTGGTGAAATCCCGAAGCTAAACGCCTGGTTCGCTCGCGCGAATCGGGCGCGCGGGCTCCTGTCGACGCCGCTGCGCGCAGAGCTCGTGCTTCTTGATCTGCTGCGCGCTTGGCCGGCGCGGCTCGGCAAGACCTGAAGTCGGAAAGGGCGGACGATGGCGACTCCAGCAGCAGGCGGCGCACCACGGCAAGGCATCCTGTCGCTCGCGATCAAGGACAAGGGCGCGCTGTTCAACGCGTACATGCCGTTCGTCCGGGGCGGCGGCTTGTTCGTGCCGACAGCCAAGCGCTACAGCCTTGGCGATGAAGTGTTCATCCTGCTCTCGCTGATGGAAGAGAAGGATCGCCTGCCGGTTGCCGGCAAGGTCGTCTGGATCACGCCGTCCGGCGCCCAGGGCAACCGCACGGCCGGCATCGGCGTGCAGTTCAACGACTCGGCGGACGGCGAGGCGGCGCGCACGAAGATCGAGTCGATCCTCGCCGGCATCCTGACGCAGGAAAGGCCGACGCACACGATGTGATGGGGGGCTTTCGCGAGTCCGCCCTCATCCGCCTGCCGGCACCTTCTCCCGCACGCGGGAGAAGGGTCGCCGAGCTGTGTACTTTCGAGCTGCGAGCGACGTTTTCGATCAACGCTTCCGGATGAATCCTTCTCCCGCTTGCGGGAGAAGGTGCCGACAGGCGGATGAGGGAAACACAGTCACCCTTGCCCCAGCGCACCGCGCGCATGCTGCTTGATCGCCGCCAGCATCGCCGCGAGCCCGTTCGAGCGCGTCGGCGAAAGGTGCTTGGCAAGCCCGATCGCCTCGACGAACGTCGGCTCCGTCGCGAGGATCTCCGAGGCCGATCGTCCCGAATACACGCGCAGCAGCAGCGCGATCAGCCCGGACACGATCGCCGAATCGCTGATCGCCTGGAATTCGAGCCGGTTCGCGCCGCCCGAGGGCACGAGCCAGACCTGCGACTGGCAGCCGGCGACCTTGCGCGCGTCGGTCTTCAGCGCGTCGGGGAACGGCGGGAGCTTGCGGCCGAGATCGATGAGGTACTGGTAGCGTTCGGTCCAGTCGCCGAAGAACGCGAATTCTTCGGCGATCGCGGATTGCGCCGCGTCGATCGTCGAAGCCATGTCACGCTGCGCATTCATTCGGATTCGCGACCTTCCAGCGCGTGCCGCCGGCGCCATCCTCGATCGCGATGCCTTTGGCGGCGAGCAGATCGCGGATGCGGTCGGCTTCGGCGAAATCGCGCGCCTTGCGCGCTTCGGTGCGCTTTGCGACGAGCGCATCGATCTCGGCGGCGTCGACCGTCGCCTCGCCCGATGGTGCCGTTTTGCCGGACGCGCGCCCGAGACCCTGCTTGAACCACGCTTCGGGATCGGCTCGCAGCAATCCGAGCATTTCTCCCGCGCCGAGCAGCGCGGCTTTCGCGGCCTTGCGTTCGCCCGGCGCGGCGCGACGGCTCGCGCTCGCGAGCTCGGCAAGAGCCGCGAGCGCCTGCGGCGTGTTGAGGTCGTCGAGCAGCGCGGCTTCGATCTCCGGCGGCGTCCCGATCTCGTCGGTGTCGACCGCGACGTCGGCGAGATCGCGCAGCGCTCCGTACCAGCCGTCGAGCGTCGCGCGCGCCTGCACGAGCGCTGCGTCGGACCAGTCGAGCGGCTGCCGGTAGTGCGCTTTCAGAAGGAGATACCGCAGCACCTCCGGCGGATGCTTCTGCAAAAGCTCATGCAGCAGCATGACGTTGCCGAGCGATTTCGACATCTTGCGGCCTTCGAACGTCAGCATGCCGTTGTGCAGCCAGTAGCGCGCGAAGGCGCGCCCGCCGTGCGCCGCGGTCGACTGCGCGATCTCGTTCTCGTGATGCGGGAACATGAGATCGTTGCCGCCGGCGTGGATGTCGATCGTCTCGCCGAGATGCGCCTCGGCCATTGCCGAGCATTCGATGTGCCAGCCGGGACGCCCGCGACCCCACGGGCTGTCCCAGCCGGGAAGGTCCGGCGTCGAGGGCTTCCAGAGAACGAAATCGGCGGGATTTTTCTTGTACGGCGCAATCTCGACGCGCGCGCCGGCGATCATCTCGTCGACCGAGCGTCCGGAAAGCCTGCCGTACTCGGCAAAGCTCGCGACGTCGAACAGCACGTGGCCTTCTGCCGCGTAGGCGTGTCCCGAGGCGATCAGCGCCTCGCACATGCGGATGATTTCGGCGATGTGCCGCGTCGCGTGCGGGTTCACGTCGGGGGCATCGGCGCCTAGCGCGGCCATGTCCTCGAAGAATGCGGCTGCGAAGCGGTCCGTGATCCGCTCGATCGGGACGCCGGCGGCCTTCGCGGCGGCGTTGATCTTGTCGTCGACGTCGGTGATGTTCCGTGCGTAGACGACCTCCGGATAGAGCCGCCGCAGCAGCCTGGCAAGCAGTCCGAAGACGACGTAAGGCCTCGCGTTGCCGATATGGACGTAGTTGTAGACGGTGGGACCGCAGACGTAGAGCGTCACCCGACCGGGGTCGAGCGGTACGAACTCCTCGGTGCGTCGCGTCAGGCTGTTATGGAGGCGAAGAGGCATCGACTGAACCTTTGTGCTCTGCAACAGCATAGCAGGCCGATGCGGGCGAACGTCCCTGGGGACAATTTTTCTTCAATGAATGGAAGGCCTTAGCCGGGGTTCAGCGATTCGATGATCTAATCCGTCTACATTAAAAACACGTGAGACGGAACAGTCCGGCGGGGAAGGCCCAGCCTGCCGTAGCGTGTCGCCCCGATGTGGAGATTGCGATGAAGTTGAAGTATCTCATCATCGCCGCAGCTTTCATGGTTGCGGCGGGCGCGTTTGCGCAGGATGGGCCCGCACAGAACCCGCCGCCTCCGCCGGGGCGCTACGACCCGGCACCGAGCGAAAACATGAAGTACGCCTGGGCCGATGTCCTGCGCGTCGATCCTGTCTATGACCGCGTCCAGACCCGCGCGCCTCGCGAGGAGTGCGACGACGTCCCGGTCGAGCGGCACGTCGACGGCGGCAACAACAATGCGGCCGGCACCGTGATCGGTGCGATCGTCGGCGGCGTGCTCGGCAACACGGTCGGCAAGGGCGACGGCCGCAAGGCCGCAACGGTTGCCGGCGCGGTCGTCGGCGGCGCCGTCGGCCACGGCGTCGCGAGTCGGGACGACGGCTACTACGAGAGCCCCGAGCGGCATTGCCGGGTCGTGCAGGATGTCGCCGAGGAACGCCGCATCGTCGCCTACGACGTTCAGTACCGCTACCGCGGCGACGTCTACATGTCCCGCCTCGACTACGACCCCGGCGAGCGCATGCGCGTGCGCGTCAGTATCATGCCGGCGGAATGAAGCCAAGGTTTCCCGGACCGGAGATGACCGTCCCGACGGTCCATGCCCGCTTTCCGAATCCCGGATCCCGGCTTTTATTGCACCGCACAGCGATTCCGGCTACCTTCACCTCCATGAACGTCACGACACCCGCCGCCGAGACCCTGTCGAGCGCCCGCATGGCTGCCGGCATGACCTCGCGCGCGCGCCGACCGGAACCCCGCATCCCCGCCGGGTAGGCTGTCGCACGCGTTTCATGTGTTTCGACGAAAACCCGGCCTTCGCGCCGGGTTTTTTTGTTTGTCTGCCGAGCGCGGTTCCATTCGCGCAAAGCGGCGTTCATGGCGGCACTTTCTCGCAAGAGCATCTTCCAAATGGTCAGACATTTCCTCTCGACGCAAGACTGGAGCCGCCCCGAGCTCGACGCCCTGCTCGAAGACGCCGCGCGCTTCAAGCGCGAAAAGATCGGACGCGAGCTTGCCGGCAAGTCGATTGCGCTCCTCTTCTTCAACGCGTCGATGCGCACGCGCACGAGCTTCGAGCTCGGCGCCTTTCAGCTCGGCGGCCACGCGATCGTGCTCGCGCCCGGCAAGGACGCCTGGCCGATCGAATTCGGCACCGGCACCGAGATGGTCGGCGACGAAGAGGAGCACGTCGCCGAAGTCGCTCGCGTTCTCTCGCGCTACGTCGATCTCATCGGCGTCCGCGCGTTCCCGAAATTCCAGGACTGGAACATCGACCGCAAGGATCGCGTCATCAACGCGTTCGCCGAATACGCGACCGTGCCCGTGATCAACATGGAGACGATCACGCATCCCTGCCAGGAACTCGCGCACATCCTCGCGCTGAAGGAGCATCTTGGCGATCTGCGCGGGAAAAAATACGTTCTGACGTGGACGTACCATCCGCGCCCGCTCAATACCGCAGTCGCTAACTCGGCGTTGCAGATCGCGACGCGCTACGGCATGGATGTGACGCTGCTCTGCCCGACGCCGGCCTATCTCCTCGATCCGCGCTACATGGAATTCGCCGAAAGGAACGTGCGGGAGAACGGCGGCTCGCTGACGATCAGCCATGATCCGGACGATGCGTACAGGAACGCGAACGTGATCTACGCGAAAAGCTGGGGCGCGATTCCGTACTTCGGCCGCTGGGCCGAGGAAAAGCCGATTCGCGATGCGCACAAGCACTTCATCGTCGACGAGCGGAAGATGGCGCTGACCGACCACGCCCTGTTCAGCCATTGCCTGCCGCTTCGCCGCAACGTCAAGGCGACGGACGCGGTCATGGACTCGCCGTCGTGCATCGCGATCGACGAAGCCGAGAACCGCCTGCATGTGCAGAAGGCGATCATGGCAACGCTGGTGAAAAGCCGGGATTCGGGATTCGGTAATCAGGATTCGTAGAGCACGTTGTCCGTCGAGCACTTTTTCCTGGAGAACAGCATGTCAGCGCCGATGTCGTCGCATCCCGAATCCCGAATTCCGAACCCCGGCTCTGCCGACATCGTGCTCGCGTTTTCGGGCGGTCTCGACACGAGCTTCTGCGTGCCGTATCTCCAGGAGCGCGGCTATGCCGTGCACACGGTGTTCGCCGATACGGGCGGCGTGTCGGCCGAAGAGCGCGATTACATCGAGCAGCGAGCGAAGGAACTCGGCGTCGCGTCGCATCGCACCGTCGATGCGTCGCAGGCGATCTGGGACAGCTTCGTCCGGCCGCTGATCCGGTCCGGCGAGTTCTATCAGGGACAGTATCCGCTGCTGGTGTCGGATCGCTACGTGATCGTCGAGGAATCGCTGAAGCGCTGCGAGGAGCTCGGCACCAGGCATTTCGCGCATGGCTGCACGGGCATGGGCAACGATCAGGTGCGTTTCGATCTCGCGGTCAAGGCGCTCGGCGACTACGCGATCGTCGCTCCGATCCGCGAGATCCAGAAGGAGCACGCCGAAGTTCGCGCGTACGAGCAGAGATACCTTGAAGAACGCGGCTTCGGAGTGCGCGCGAAGACGAAGCACTACACGATCAACGAGAACGTGCTCGGCGTGACGATCTCCGGCGGCGAGATCGATCGCTGGCAGGAGCCGGGCGAAGGTGCGATCGGATGGTGCGCGCCGCGTCCCGCGTGGCCGGAGAAGCCGCTGCGCGTGGAAATCGGATTCGAGAGCGGCGAAGCCGTGACGATCGACGGAGAGCGCGTCGCAGGCGGCGAGATCCTGAAGCGTCTCAATCCCGTGTTCGCGAAGTACGGCGTCGGCCGCAATCTCTACACCGGCGACACGACGATCGGACTCAAGGGACGCATCGTGTTCGAGGCGCCGGGACTGACCGCGCTGCTCGTCGCGCATCGGGCGCTCGAAGAGGCCGTGCTGACGAAGCAGCAGAACCGGTTCAAGCCGGAAGCCGGGCGCAAATGGACCGAGCTGGTCTACGAAGGTTTTTATCACGATCCGCTGAAATACGATCTCGAGGCGTTCCTCGCATCGACGCAGCGCAAGGTCAGCGGCAGCGTCGTCGTCGAGACGCGCGGCGGATCGGCGTATGCGATCGCAGTGAAGTCGCCGCATATCCTGCAGAGCGCCCGTGCGACATACGCGCAAGCGGCGGACTGGGGCGTCGCGGAAGCGGAAGGTTTCATCCGCCTCTACGGCATGAGCTCGACGCTGTGGGCGGAAGTGAATCGCTGAATCCTGGCCGTCATCCCGGTGAAAGCCGGGATCCATTCGTGCCCTGGACGCAAGCACAAGATGGGTTCCGGCTTACGCCGGAAAGACGGCGGTGGCGACGTTCGCCGCATGACGAAGGCGCAACATGAGTGAGCTGCTCGACACAACGCTGAAGCACCTGCGCGCGCTCGTCGCGTTCGACACGCGCAATCCGCCGCGCGCGATCGATGCCGGCGGCATCTTCGCGTATCTTCGCGATCATCTTGCCGGTTTCGAATGCAGGACGACCGATCACGGCGCGGGAGCCGTGAGCCTTCACGCGGTACGCGGCAAGCCGAAGCGGCTCTTCAACGTGCACGTCGACACCGTGCCGGATTCGCCGCACTGGGGCGCAAGTCCGTTCGACCTCCGCGTCGACGGCGAGCGCGCGATCGGTCTCGGCGCCTGCGACATCAAGGGCGCGGCTGCGGCCTTGCTCGCCGCGGCGAGCGCGAGCGACGGCGACGCCGCGTTTCTCTTCACGTCCGACGAGGAAGCGAACGATCCGCGCTGCGTCGCGGGATTTCTCGCCGCGCATGCGAACGACTACTACGAATCCGTCGTCGTCGCGGAGCCGACGCGTTGCGAAGCCGTGCTCGCGCATCGCGGCATCAGTTCGGCGATCGCGCGCTTCTCGGGCCGTGCGGGGCATGCGTCGAACGCCAACGCGGCAACCGACAGCGCCGTGCATCAGGCCGTGCGCTGGGCCGCGCTCGCGCTCGACTTCGCAGACGCGCAATCGCACGAGCGTTTCGGGGGTCTCACGGGCTTGCGCTTCAATGTCGGCCGCATCGAAGGCGGCATCAAGGCGAACGTGATCGCGCCGTCCGCTGAAATCCGTTTCGGATTCCGGCCGCTGCCGTCGACGGACACCGATAGGCTGCTCGCGACGCTGCGTGGCCTCGCCAACCCCGCCGGCGCCGAATTCACTGAAACATTCCGCGGCCCGTCGCTGCCCGCAGGCGACATCGCCGATGCCGAGAGCAAGCGCCTCGTCGCGCGCGACGTTGCCGATGCGCTCGGCATCCCGGTCGGCAACGCCGTGGATTTCTGGACCGAGGCCTCGCTGTTCTCCGAGGCCGGCTGCACGAGCTTCGTATACGGTCCCGGCGACATCGCGCAAGCGCACGCGGCCGACGAATACGTCCTGCTTTCGCAGCTCGCCGACTACACAGGCACCGTCACGCGCCTCATCGCGGACCGACTCGCATGAATGCCGAAGCACATGTCCGGATCCGCCAGACGATCGTGCGTCTCCTGTCGAGCATGGCGAGCCCGCGCGAGATCGATCAGTACCTGAAGCGCTTCGCGCAACTCGACGCGAAGCGCTTCGCCGTCGTCAAGGTCGGCGGCGCCGTGCTGCGCGACGATCTCGACGCGCTCACCTCGTCGCTGGCGTTCCTTCAGCAGGTGGGGTTGACGCCGATCGTCGTGCACGGCGCGGGTCCCCAGCTCGACGAAGAACTCGCCGCCGCGGGCATCGTCAAGAAGACGGTGCAGGGCCTTCGCGTCACCTCGCCCGAGGCGCTCGCGATCGTTCGCCGCGTCTTGCAGACGCAGAACCTCGCCCTCGTCGAAGCGCTGCAAGCCGTCGACGCGCGCGCGACGTCGGTCGTGTCAGGCGTGTTCGAGGCCGAGGTGATCGAGCGCGACACGCTCGGGCTCGTCGGCCGCGTCTCGCGCGTCGCACTTGCGCCGATCGAGGCATCGCTGCGCGCGGGATCGATCCCGGTCATTGCCTCGCTCGGCGAGACCGCGGACGGGCAGATCGTCAACATCAACGCCGATTTCGCCGCGAACGAGCTGGTGCGCGTGCTTCGGCCGTACAAGATCATCTTCCTGACCGGCAC
>DASZYR010000220.1:0-5971 GCA_035545255.1 Rhodanobacteraceae bacterium | reverse complement strand
GCGATGACAGCGCGCGCGGCCGCCGCGGAGTTTCCCGCAGATCTCGAATGGGTTAACGCGACGCATGCGCCGCAACTCGCCGAGCTGCGCGGTCGCGTGATCCTGCTCTGGTTCTGGACATACGACTCGGTGAATTGCTGGAGTCTCGTGCCGGACCTGCGCTTCCTCGAGGACAAGTACCACGACGGGCTCACCGTGTTCGGCGTGCACTGTCCGAAATATCCGCAACAGGTGCCGGGCGACGGCGTGCTGCGCGCGGTGAACCGGCATCGGCTGCGGCACGCGGTGGCGAACGATCCCGGTTTTCGCCTCTGGCAGGATTACGGTGTCGACGCATGGCCGAGCATTGCCTTGATCGACGCCGAAGGACGTTTCGCCGCGCTTTTCGCCGGCGAAGGACGCCGCGGCGAGATCGACGCGGCGATCGGACGCCTGCTCGAAGAGGCGGCATTGCGCGACCTGCGCGTCTACGAGCCGTCGCCGCCGGCGCTTCGTCCCGAGCCGCGCCTGCCGCTCGCGTTTCCGGGCAAGCTGCTCGCCGACGCGAAGCATCTCTACGTCGCCGATTCCGGGCATCACCGCATCCTGGAATGCACGCACGACGGGCGCGTCGTGCGCCAGTTCGGCTCGGGGAATCCCGGTTTCTCCGATGGCTTGCAGGGCGAGGCGTGCCTCAATGATCCGCAGGGCCTCGCGCGCTGGCGCGATTCGTTGTTCGTCGCCGATCGCGGCAATCACGCGGTGCGGCGCATCGCGCTCGGCAACGGCACGGTCGACACGCTGACCGGACGCGGCCGGGCAGGGCGCTCTCGGCCGCATGAGACGCCCGGACGCGACGCCGTGCTGCACTCGCCGGGCGATCTCGCGATCGTCGGCGATGATCTCTACGTCGCGATGTCGGGCCTGCATCAGATCTGGCGCATTCACCTCTCGACCGAGCAGGTCTCGGTGCTGGCCGGCAGCGGTCAGCTCGATCTCGCCGACGGAGTCGGCGGCGGTGCGAGCTTCGCGCAGCCGAGCGCGCTCGGCGTGCTCGGACGCCATCTCGCGGTCGCGGATGCGGCATCGTCGTCGATCCGTTGGGTTCATATCGATGACGCCCGCGTCGAGACCGCGCTCGGCGCCGGCTTGTACGAGTTCGGCGACGCGGCCGGCCTGCTCAACGAAGCGCGTCTCTCGAACCCGCTCGGGATCGCCGTCGATCCGCGCGGCATCGTCTTCATCGCGGACAGCTACAACAACGCGATCAAGGTGCTGAACCGCAAGAGCGGCGAAGTGCGCGCACTGCGCATCAATTATCGTTTCGCCGAGCCGAGCGGTCTTTCGCTCGCGGCGGGCGCGCTCTGGGTCGCCAACAGGAATCTGCACGAGGTCATGCGGATCGATCTTGCGACCGGGGCCGCGAAGCACGTCGGCGTCGGCGAGGCGTAGCTCCGTCGTCCACGCAAAAGCGGGGATGAGACGGGAACGGCTTGCAAACTCGCGCGCCTGACCCACCATAATCGCGGCATGTCCCGTTCCGAGCCCGAATCCTTCGACGGCAAGGCGTTCGTCAGCACCCTCAGCGGTTCGCCCGGCGTCTATCGCATGTTCGGCGCGAACGACGAGCTGCTCTACGTCGGCAAGGCCGGCAATCTCAAGAAGCGCGTCGGCAGCTATTTCCTGAAAGTCCACATGGATCCGCGCGTCGCCGCGATGATCGCGCAGATCGTGCGCGTCGAGACGACGGTCACGCGCACCGAAGCCGAGGCGCTGCTGCTCGAGGCGCAGCTGATCAAGTCGCTGAAGCCGCGGTACAACATCGTTCTTCGCGACGACAAGAGCTATCCGTACATTCATCTCACCGCGGACCCGCCGGGACGCGGCAGCCGCGCGACGGCTGCAACGGCCGTCGCGCCGGACCCGAGCGCGAGCGCGGGATCCGGGCAAGGACAGGTTTCGCGCCGGGCTCGACGAGGAGAACCCGGGCAGGGAAACGCCGTTCCGCCGTCGGCGCTCTTTCCGCGGCTTGCGTTCCATCGCGGCGCCCGGAGCGGCGGCGGACGCTATTTTGGTCCGTTCCCGAGCGCAGGGGCCGTGCGTGAAAGCCTCAACCTGATCCAGAAACTGTTCAGGATCAGGAACTGCGAGGACAGCTATTTCAGGAACCGCTCGCGGCCGTGCCTTCAGCATCAGATCGGGCGCTGCACGGCCCCGTGTGTCGGCTTGATCGAGCCCGACGCGTATGGCGAGAACGTGCGTCACGCGGCAATGTTCCTCGACGGTCGCGCCGAGGCGGTCATGCAGGAACTCGTTGCCTCGATGGAGCGCGCGAGCGCGGAGCTTGCGTTCGAGCGCGCGGCGCAGATCCGCGATCAGATCGCGGCGGTCAAGCGCGTGCAGGCGCATCACTATGTGCAGGGCGCGAGCGCCGACATGGACGTGATCGCATGCACGATCGGCAACGGCGTCGCGTGCGTCAGCGTCCTCTTCTTCCGCAACGGGATCAGTCTCGGTTCGCGCGATTTCTTTCCGCGGCTGCCGACGGATGCGAACGAAGCGGCGATCCTCGAGACCTTCATCGCGCAGTACTACCTCGAGCGGCCGGTGCCGCCCGAGCTCGTCGTGAGCCACGCGCCCGAAGACTGCCTGCCGCTCGCCGAAGCGCTGACCGGGCGCAGTGGACATTCGGTCGAGATCAAGGCGAACGTGCGCAGCGATCGCGCGCGCTTCCTCGATCTCGCCAGGCGCAACGCCGAGGCTTCGCTCGCATCGAGGCTCGCGAGCCGGCAGACGATGCTGGCGCGCTTCGAGGCGCTGCGCGATCTGCTGGAACTTGAAGATACGCCGGCGCGCATCGAGTGCTTCGACATCTCGCACACGATGGGCGAGGCGACGGTCGCCTCGTGCGTCGTGTTCGGCCAGGAAGGCCCGGAAAAATCGCAGTACCGGCGCTTCAACATCGCCGGCATCACGCCGGGCGACGATTACGCCGCGATGCGCCAGGCGCTGGAACGCCGCTACCGGCGCATCCAGGCAGGCGAGGGCCGGCTGCCCGACATCCTCCTGATCGACGGCGGCAAGGGCCAGGTCCAGCAGGCGCTCGACGTGCTCGTCGAATTCGGCATCACGGGCGTGCCCGTCGTCGGCGTCGCGAAGGGCGAGGCGCGACGCTCGGGCGACGAGACCTTGATCCTCGGCGCGTCGGGCCGCACGCTATGGCCGGGACCGGAATCGCCGGCATCGCACCTGATCCAGGCGGTGCGCGACGAGGCGCATCGTTTCGCGATCACGGGGCATCGCGGCCGCCGCGAGAAGGCGCGCGAGGCGTCGAGCCTCGAGGAGATCGCCGGCGTCGGCGCCGCGCGGCGCTCGGCGCTGCTGAAGCATTTCGGCGGACTCGGCGGATTGAAGAAGGCCGGCATCGAGGAACTCATGCGTGTTCGCGGAATCAACAGGGACCTTGCCGAGCGGATCTACGCCGCCTTCCACGGATGACCGATGCGAATCACGATACCGACCGCGCTGACGCTGTTCCGGATCTTGCTGCTGCCGGTCATGGTCGTCGTGTTCTACGCGCCGTTCCACGGTGCGAACGTCGCCGCCGCGATCATCTTCATCGCCGCCGCGATCACCGACTGGCTCGACGGCTTCATAGCGCGGCGCTGGAACATGGGCTCGGCGTTCGGCGAGTTCCTCGATCCCGTCGCCGACAAACTGATGGTCGCGGTCACGCTGTTCCTCATCGTGCAGGAGAACCCGACGCCGCTGATGGCGGTCACGAGCGCGATCATCGTCGGACGGGAGATCTCGATCTCGGCGCTGCGCGAATGGATGGCCGAGATCGGACAGCGCGCGCACGTGCGCGTCGCATGGCTCGGCAAGATCAAGACGACGCTGCAGATGGTCGCGATCGTCGTGCTCCTGTACCAGCACGATCTCGAAGGGTTGCGGCTGTTCCATGTCGGCGAAATGCTGCTGGTGGCTGCGGCCGTGCTGACCATCTGGTCCGCAATCGCGTACGTAAGGGCAGCGTGGCCGATCCTGCGCGAGCAGCGATGACTCCGTCGTCTCCGCGAAGGCGGGGACCCGGTCGCCTTTCCGATTTCGCATCCGAGAGTCGCTGGATCCGCGCTTTCGCGGGGACGGCGAAACGGAAGCGATCGCCCCCGATTTGGGTCCTGCGAACGGTTGACACCCGCCGCCGAGTCCGTAATATGCGCGATCCCACGCGGGAATAGCTCAGTTGGTAGAGCACGACCTTGCCAAGGTCGGGGTCGCGAGTTCGAGTCTCGTTTCCCGCTCCAGGTTTCGTCTTGCAGCCTTTCGAGGCCGCAGAAAGCAGAGAACGAAGCGCCGCGACGGCCGCGCGTTTCATCAGAAAACCTCGGCTCGCCGAGGTTTTGTTTTTTCCGGAGCCCGCGGCTAAGCTCCGTTCCCGCTCGCCCTCGGCGAGCGCGTCACCCGGCCAGGTGGCAGAGTGGTCATGCAGCGGCCTGCAAAGCCGTGTACGCCGGTTCGATTCCGACCCTGGCCTCCAAGAAGCAATCCCGTCTCTCGCGATGCCTCTCGGCAATCGCATGCATCCGGAGCTGCGCTCGGGCATGCGCTGCGGCCGCGCGCGCGATCCTGCCGTCAGAACGCACAGGCGGGCTTCGTCCCGCCGAAATGTGCTACTCGAAGTCGTCCTCGAAGATCACGTCCCACGCTCCGCCAAGCTCGCTGCTGTATCCGTTCGCGTCGGTCGCCGAGACGACGAACGGGATGCCGCTCGTGCCCGGCGGCAGGTCGAGCGTGACCGTGCGCTCCTGCTGGGCGGCGCTCAGCGGATATTCGTCCTGTGCGATGAGCGTTCCGGCGCCGCGGTGGATGTAGCGATGAAAATCGATGCGCAGCGGATACGCGGCATTGGCCGGGGCGGTGTCGACGCGATACGTCACCGTCAGCGTGTCGCCGCTCTGCGATGCCGCGATGATTTCCGGATAGTTCTGCACGCCGTTCGCGCCGGTGTCGGCGTCGTCCGCGTCGTTCGGCGTCGGACCGGAATTGCCGATGTCGACGTTCGCACCGCCGACGCCGCGATTGTGGTGCATCTCGTTGCCGAGCTCGTCGAAATAGGCGTTCGTGTAGCCGACGGTCGTGATGGCCGAGCCGTCGTTGTAGGCGATGACGTTCGCTTCGCCTGCGCCGAAGCCGCCGATCGGATACGCGTCCGCGCTGCCGCTGCTCTGTATCTGGATGCCGCCGCCGTATTGCGCGCTGGCCGGTTCGGGGAAACCGTTCGGCAGCGGTCGCGTGCCGCTCCAGTCGGTGCCGATGAAGTTGCCCTTGATCTCGAAGTCGCCGATCGGGCCGTTGCCGGCGAACCAGAGGCCGATGCCCCACGGATGATTGCCGGAGATCACGTTGCGCGACGCGGTCCCGGCGCCGCCGATATGCACGTCGGCGCGCGCGCTCATGATGATGCCGCCCCAGTTCGTCGCCGTGCCGTTCGGAATCGGCAGCGTGCCGCTCGCGTCGGTGCCGATGAGATTGCCGAGGATCCTGGTCGGTCCGCCGGCGAGCACGCCGGCTCCGCCGTTGCCCGAGAGGAGATTCCTCCGCCACGGCTCGATACCGCCGATCTCGGCCGCGCTGAAGTTGCTGCGTACCGCGGTGCCGTTGTTGCCGGCGCCGTCGAACGCGCTGCCGTCGACTTTCGTGCCGATGAAGTTGCCATAGACATAAAGGTGCGATGCGTCCGGGTTGCCGCCGTTGCCGTTGATCGCGGTGTCGAAACGGTTGAGCGCGAGGCCCTGCACGGTCAGCGTGGCGTTCGGCTGGATCAGGAATCCATACGATCCGGTGCCGGCGATCTCGATCGCGAGCACGGTGTCGAGACCGCCTTCTTCGGGCGTGAGCGTGTTGGGCTGGCTGCCGGGCTGCGTGTATCCGTCGATCGTGAGCGTGCCCGCGATCGTCGGTAGCACGCTCGCGAGCGCGATCGTGTGCA
>DASZYR010000219.1:0-5280 GCA_035545255.1 Rhodanobacteraceae bacterium | reverse complement strand
CGCACGACCGAGGAAGTTCAGGCTATCCTCGGCGCCGACTGGCTCGTGTATCAGGATCTCGACGATCTCGTCTGGGCGGTCCAGGACGGCAACGAAGACCTCCAGCACTTCGACACGTCGTGCTTCTCGGGCGAATACGTGACCGGCGTCGAGCCGACGTATTTGAGCGAACTCGAGTTCGCGCGCTCGGACGAAGCGAAGACGCTGCGCCGCCAGGCAGGCTGATCCGCAGCGGCTCGCCGGCCGACGAGCGCGGCGTATTCCACATTGTGCGATTCGCGCGCCACGCCGGCGATGTCCGGTTTGCGGCGGAATCTGCGTTCTATTCAGAGACAGAGGAAATTCCGCGTGCGTCCTCGGGGGCTCGGGCGCGCGCGGCGTCCGTCGCTATGCGTCCGGACAGCATGAGGAGCTCCCATGATCCGCCATTCGCCGAGTCCGCCGGTTCCGCTTGACGCTCGCGCAAGTATTTCCGGCCTCGCGCGAGGCTGGCGCCAGCCGGTCGGCGGCAGGATGCGCCTCGCGATTGCGCGCCGCCTGCGCGGCGTCGTGCTGTCGTTGCTTCTGGTCTTCCTCTGGATCGTGCTGCTGGGCTGGGCTGCGAAGGCGCCGCCTGGCGCTCCGTTCCAGCCGGCGGAGCGCGCCCGGTTCGCAGGCAGCGATTTCGGGGTCGTCATGGGCTCCGGTTTTCCGTTCGGAAAGCGGCTCGGCATCAACTCGATCGGCAGGCAGCGCATGGCGTTGCAATCGCTTGCGCTGCCGCAGCCGGTCGACGCCGAATCGCGTCCGGTGCTGCGCTACCGCTTCGAGCAGTTTCCGCGCACGATCGAGCTTTCGTTCGTGTTCCGGCGCGCCGAGGATCCCGGGGACGTGCACACGATCGCGTTGCCGCCGGCCGGCGCGCATCCGGGCTATTTCGATCTTTCCGGCGTGCCGGAGTGGCGCGGGCGCATCGTCGAGATCGGCTTCGCCGAATTCCCGACCGCGCAGCTCGTGCCGGCCAACGTCGCCTTCCGGCCGTTCGCGCTCGTCGAGACCGAGCTCTGGTCGCCCTCGTGGCGTGGCAGCCTCGGCGCGCTCGGCACCGACTGGGCCGCGTACCGGCCATGGGCGCTGATGTCGGTCAGCGCGCTCGGACCCGATGCACCGTGGCCGCACAAGCGCTCGCTGGTGCTGCTGCTCGCGATCGGGCTTGGCGCCAGCGTCGTGCTCGCCGCGCTCGTGCTGGCGCAAAGTTGGCGTTGGCTCGCGGCGGTGCTCTGCCTTGCGCTGGGTGCCGGCTGGCTCGCGCTCGATCTGCGCTGGCTAGGCGAATTTGCCGATCGTCACGCGCTGACGCGCGAGCTCTATGCCGGCAAACCCTGGCGCGAGCGGGCGGCGATCGAGCCGGATACAGCGCTCGTCCAGGGCGCTGCGCGCGTGCGCGCGGAACTCGCGCGAGAGCCCGCGGATGCGCACGTGATCATCGCGGCGCCGAGCGCTTACGAGATGCTGCGCCTTGCCTATCATCTCGTTCCCGCGAATGCGGCACCGATCGGCGTCCTGACGCAATCCGACGGCGCCGCAAGCGCGATGCAGCCGGCGCTGCTCGTCGTCTACGACGATGACGGCTGGACATTCGATGCGGCGCGCGGCGCCGTGCGCCATGTGGACACCGAATATCCTGCCGATCCCGTCCTCGACGAAGGCAAGCTGCGGATATTCCGGCTGCACGGAGCGGAGCGATGAGCGTCGCATATGCCGCGTCGTGGATCGCGCCACTGCTGCTCGGCTCCGGCGTCGTCGCCGCGCTGACCGGCCGGCCGCGCGCGCCGGCGGACTTCGCGATCACGCTCGGTTACGGGTTCGTGGCGGGAACGATGCTGTGCGCGCTCGCGATGGTGCCGCTCGGCGGGATCGAAGTGGGGCGCATCGTGCCGATCACGGCGCCGGTGCTGATCGCGCTCGGCGCCGCGGCCTGGTGGTGGGCCTTGCGGCGTCCGCTGCCGCCGTTGCTCGTCGCACCGCGCGATGACCCGATGCATCCGCTGCTCTGGATCCTCGTCGCGCTGCTTGTCGTGCACGCCGCGCTGATGTCCGACGAGCTGCTGCTGCGCCCGATGTATCCGTGGGACGCATGGGCCGCGTGGCTCCTCAAGCCGAAGGCCTGGATGCAGGGCGGTCATCTCGACCGGTTCGTCTCGCCGGGCGAGTGGCTCGCGGACCCGAGCGGCGCGCTGCGCACGGCTGCGACCTGGAATTATCCCGAGGCGCTCGGCCGCATCGCGCTCTGGTTCGCGTCGGCGTGGGGCGAATGGAACGCCGGAATCGTCGGCCTTCCCTGGCTCGCGCTCTGGATCGCGCTCCTCGCCGGCGTCTACGGCCAGCTTCGTGCGCTCGGCCTCCGGACCGGCCGCGCGGTCGTCGCGATCTACGCGCTCGGCTCGTTGCCGCTGATCAACGTGCACGTCGCGCTCGCAGGCTACGCCGATCTCTGGATCGCGACGCTGCTCGGGTTCGCGTGCCTTGCATGGATGCGCGGACTCGAAGGCGCCGGGCGCGGACATTTCGCGCTCGCGGCGGTACTTGCGATGATGCTGCCGCTCGTCAAGCTCGAAGGGCGCATCTGGGTCGTGATCTTCGCGGCCTCCATGCTGTACGCGAGGATGGCGCCGGGGTTGCGCCGCACCGCGCTCGCACTCGCGCCGGCGATCGGCATCGGCGTCGTCGCGGCCTATCTCCTGCGCTGGCCGCTGATTGCTCCGGCGCTGGACCGCATCGGGCTTACCGCGGATACGGAAGCGCTTCTCGATCATGCGCCGACGGTCGTCGGCGCGGTCGCCGAGGGACTGTTCGCGCAATACAACTGGCATCTCTTCGGCTTCGCGGTCGCGCTGGCGCTCGTGGTGCGGCGATCTTCGCTCCGGCGCTCGCCGTCGCTGCGCGTGCTCGGCGTGTTCGTCCTGCTCGGCTCGGCGTTCCTGCTTGCGCTCTTCATGCTGACGCCGGCCGGGAAATGGGCCGAGAGCTATACGGCCGTCAATCGGCTCGGCCTCCAGATCGTGCCCGCGATGCTCGCTTTCGCGGCGTTGCTGTGGCGCGAGCCTGCGTCCGGAGGCGAGCTCGTATGCGTGGCCGAAGCCGCGCCAACCGGGTCATAATCCGGAACCTTTGATGCATGACGGACGATGGTTGCCGAATCGCTTTCGCTGCACGCGCTGGCGGCGCGTTGCGTTGCCAGCGCGACGGTTGCGGACAAGCTTGCGCTGACCGGCGACATCGCGGCTTGCTTCCTGCGGGGCGAAGCGGTTCCGGAAGCCTCAGCGTTCGAAGCTGCTGCGTTGCCGACGGCCGCCGGGCGCCCGGATCGGCCGAGGCTCGTCGCGCCGCGCGATCTGGCGCAGCGCGGGCTCGCGAGTCGCGAGGGCAGGGCGGCGCTGGTCCACGCGGTCGCGCACATCGAGTTCAACGCGATCAATCTCGCCTGGGATGCCGTCGCGCGCTTCCGGGGCTTGCCTCTCGACTATTACCGCGACTGGGCCGGAGTCGCCGTCGACGAGGCGCGCCACTTCGGCTGGCTTGCTGATCGCCTTGCCGATCTCGGCCATGCGTATGGCGATTTCGACGCGCACGACGGCCTCTGGGACATGGCCGTGCGCACGGCCGATTCGTGCCTCGCGCGCATGGCGCTGGTTCCGCGCGTGCTCGAAGCGCGCGGTCTCGACGTGACGCCGGGCATGATCGCGCGCTTGCGCAAGGCGGGCGACGACGCGACCGCGCGCATCCTCGAAGCGATCCTGGCCGAGGAAGTCGCGCACGTCGCCGCTGGCTCGCGCTGGTTCGCCTGGTGCTGCGCGCGCGAAGGCGTCGATCCGGCTTCGACGTTCGAGCAACTCGTCGCCTGTCATCTGCGCGGCGCGCTGCGTGGACCCTTCAACACGCAAGCGCGTCTCGCGGCGGGGTTCACCGCGGCCGAGCTCGCGCGGCTCGACGAGCTGGCCGCATGAGGCGGCTTGCCCTCGCGCTGGCCTTGCTGGCGAGCTGGATTCTCGTGCTTCTGTGGGCCGCGCGCGTCGACTGGCGATCGCCGCTTTCGCCCGCAGCCGAGCGCGAGTTCCCGGGAACCGACTTCACGCCCGTGTTCGGCCGCGCAAGCGCCGTCGCGGAAGGCTTGCGAGTCGACGCGGCCGGAGAGGATTTCACGAGCCTCGAATCGCTCGCGCCTTCCGATCTCGATGCGGCGGATTTTCCGACGCTGCGCTACCGCTTCTCCGGCTTTCCGCGCACGCTCGAGCTTTCCTTCATGTTCCGCACCGCGGACGATCCCGACGTCGTCGTGATCTCGCTGCCGTGGCCCGGCGGCTCGACGCGCACGGTGGATCTCAGCCGCGTTCCGAAATGGCAGGGGCGCATCGTCGAGATCGGCTTCGCCGAGTTTCCGACCGCGCAGCAAGTGCCGCCGGCGGAAGGGTTCAAGCCGTTCGTCATCGTCGGGGCGCATCTCTGGTCGCGCTCGTGGCGCGGCGATCTTGCGGCGCTCGCGACGGACTGGCTCGGCGCGTGGCCCTGGACGCAACGCTCCGTGCACGCGCTCGGCCGCGACACCGACGCGCCACGCGCGCGGCCGATCGTGCTGGCGGTCGCGATCGCGGCCTTCCTCGCGCTGGCCGTTTTCGCGATCGCGTTCCGGATGCGCGGCCGCGCCTTCGCAACGTCCGCTGCCGCCGTCATCGGCTTCGCATGGCTTGCGCTCGATGTCGTCTGGCAAGCGGGGCTCTGGGGCCGGCTGGAGACGACGCGCGCCGTCTACGCGCATCGCACATGGGACGAGCGCGAGCACACGGTCGCGGACACCGATATGGCCGCCGCCGCCGAATCCCTGAGATCGATGCTGCGTGACGAGCCCGAATCCTCGCGTATCCTCGTCTATGCCGATTCCGGCAGCGGTTACGAGCTCCTTCGCTTCGTCTGGCAGCTGATTCCGCGCAACGCGGCGCTGCTCGCGTATGCAAGTCCGTATCAGCGCTCGCTGCCCGACGGATGCCTGATCGTGTTCCTCGATTCCGACAGCTGGCGCACGGAGCCGCGCTGGCGAAAGCTGCTCGCGCACAGCGATCATCTGGCTTCGCGCACGTCGATCCATGGCGACGGTTTCGACAACGAGCGCGTCACCGTCTTCCGGTTTCACCCGCATGGGAATTAGCTCGACCTATTTCGCGGCGTGGCTTTTGCCCGCGCTCGCGGGCGGCGGCGCATGGCTTGCGTTGAACGGACGCGATCGTTCGGCCGGCGATGCCGCGT
>DASZYR010000218.1:0-4203 GCA_035545255.1 Rhodanobacteraceae bacterium | reverse complement strand
AAGGAACGCCGGCCGAGATGCTCGCGTCGCTGGACAGGCTGGCGGCGCTTCCCGGCGAGACGCGCGTCTGCTGCGGCCACGAATACACGGTGGCGAACTGTGCCTTCGCGCGCACGATCGACGCCGACAACGCGGCGCTCGAGCGGCGCTCGCGCGAGGCTCGCGAGAGTCGCGAACGCGGCGCGCCGACGCTGCCGGTGCCGCTGGCCGAAGAGCGCGCCTGCAATCCGTTCCTGCGCGTCGATGCGTCCGCGATCGCGGCGGCGCTGCCGGACGCTTCCGATCGAGTTGCACGGTTTGCGGAGCTCAGGCGGCGCAAGGACGAATTCCGGTCGCCGGCCACGTGACCTTGCACGCTCGTACCGGCGCGCCGGCGCTGGCGCTCGCCGCTTCGCTGCTCGCGGCCTGCTCCGTGACGCCCGAGCGCACGGCGCCCAGCCCGCCCGTCGCGCCCGAGCCAGCCCCCGCTCTGCCGTCGCCGGCGCCTCCGGCTTCGCCGGCAACGGACGCGCACCCGCAAGCCGCCGAGACACATGCCGAAACCGCATCGCCGTGGCCGCGCCTGCGCAGCCACTTCGCGATGAACGGTTGCGACTACCGCCCGCAGGTCATGCGCTGGGCGCGTGTCTATGCGCGTTCCCCGCGGCACTTCGCGGCCAGCTGGGATCGAGCGATGCCGTTCCTGCTGCTCGTCGTCGACGAGATCGAACGGCGCGACCTGCCCGGCGAGTTCGCGATGCTGCCTTACGTCGAGAGCAGCTACGAGCCGATCGCGGCACGCGGCAACCGGCCCGCCGGCATGTGGCAGCTGATGCCGGACACGGCGCGCAGCGAAGGGCTCGTCGTCACCGCCGACTACGACGGCAGGCTCGACGCGACGGCTTCGACGAACGCCGCGCTCGGCCTCGTCGCCCGCTACGAGAAGGAGTTCGGCGACTGGCGTCTCGCCGACATGGCGTTCAACAGCGGCGAATACCGCGTGCGGCGCCTCCTGCACGGACGCGACGCCCGTTCGCTGTCCGCCGCCGAGCTCGGCAAGCTCGCGTTCAATCCGGTCACGCACGATCATCTCGACCGGCTGCTCGCGCTCTCGTGCATCGTCGCCGATCCGCAGCGTTTCAGCGTCACGCTGCCTGAGCCCGGTGCCGACGACCGCCTCAAGGCGATCACGCTGCAATCGGGCATGGACGTGCGACTCGCGGCGCGGCTGGCCGGCCTCGATCCTGCGACGATGCAGCGCTTCAACGCGGCTTACCGGCGTCATCGCATGGCATCGGGCGTTCCGCACGAGCTCCTGATGCCGGCTTCCCGCATCGAGAGGTTCCAGGATGCCGCTCGCGATATTCCAGTCGCTTTCTGGGGCGACTGGCGAGAGCAGCGCGCGGCGCGGACGAGCGGCCTTGCATCGTGGGCGGCCGAAGTCGGCATTCCCGTGGCCGCGCTCGCGGCCGCGAACGCGATCGACGAAGGCAGCACCGTCGGCCCGTCGCAGCGCCTCCTGCTGCCAGGCCGAGAGAGCGCGGACGACGACGCGCCCGCCGTGCCCTCGACGCACGTCGTGCGCGCAGGCGATACGCTGACGAGCATCGCGCACCGTTATCACGTGCCGCTCGCCGAGATCCGGAAGCTCAACCCGGCGGCGAACGCGCGCACGCTGCGTCCGGGCAACCGCCTTCGCATTCCCGTTTCCGGCGCGAACTGATCGTCCGCTCGGTTACCATGCGCACGTTTCCGATCACGATCGCGGAGGGTCCATGGGCTTCCTGCACGGCAAGCGCGCGCTGATCACCGGCGTGCTCAACCACCGCTCGATCGCCTGGGGCATCGCGAACGCGATGCACCGCGAGGGCGCCGAGCTCGCGTTCACCTACGTCAACGACAAGCTCAAGGATCGCGTCGACGAGGCCGCGGTCCAGTTCGGATCGAACCTCGTGCTGCCATGCGACGTGACGAGCGATTCCGACATCGAAAATCTCTTCGCCGAGCTCGGCAGGCACTGGGACGGGCTCGACATCGTCGTGCACTCGATCGGCTTCGCGCCGCGCGAGGCGCTCACGGGCGAATTCCTCGACGGACTCACGCGCGATGCGTTCAAGGTCGCACACGACATCTCGAGCTACAGCTTCGCGGCACTCGCGAAAGCGGCACGGCCGCTGATGAAAGGCCGCGCCGGCTCGCTGCTGACGCTGACCTATCTCGGCGCGGACCGCGCACTCTCGAACTACAACGTGATGGGGCTCGCAAAGGCGAGCCTCGAAGCCAACGTGCGCTATCTCGCGTTCAACCTCGGGCCCGACGGCACGCGCGTCAACGCGATCTCGGCGGGCCCGATCAAGACGCTCGCGGCCGCGGGCATCCAGAACTTCCGCAAGATGCTGGATCACGTCGAGCAGAATGCCCCGCTCCGGCGCAGCGTGACGATCGACGAGGTCGGCAACGCGGCGGCGTTCCTGTGCTCGGACCTTGCGTCGGGGATCACGGGCGAGGTGACGTTCGTCGATGCCGGCTACAACATCCTCGGCATGACCGGCGTCTGATCGTCGCCGCGCGGCCGGCGACACAAGCGTCCGCCCTGACCTTCGCTTTCACGCGAGCGGAAGATCGAACAATCGATGCGCGGCCGTGGCCGCGCGCTCCGCGAGCCGCCCTCCCGCAAAGCGGGAGGGGAAACCGGTTATTGCTGCTGCTCGATCTTGTCCGCGGATTCGCGGATCTTCGCTCCTGCGCGCAGTGCGTCCACGAACTCGCGCGTCGCCGTCAGCGCCAGCCCGTTCGCGAGGGTGTTGCGCGCGGCTTCCTTCGTCTTCGCGTCGAGCTTGGAAGGATCGCCGTCGGCGACGCTTTCGAGCTCGAGCAGCGCATAGCCGTTGCTGCCGAGCACGACCAGCTGGCGCTCCGGCTTGCCCGCGACCGGCCGCGGCATCGAGAACGCGGCCTTGACCAGCGCGCTGTCGACGGTGAGCGCGTCGCGCGTTACGCCCTTCTGGTCTTCGATCTCGAGACCGTTCGCCGCCGCGACCTGATCGAGCGTCTGCCCCTTGCCGAGCTCGGCGTAGAGCGAGTCCGCGCGCTCCTTCGACTTCTTCGCGAGCCGTTCGGTGACGATGCGCTTCCTGACTTCGTCGCGCACGTCGTCGAGCGGCTTCGGCGTCGCCGCCTTGTGCTCGGCGATGCGCACGACGACGATGTGGTTCGGTCCGATCTCGATCGGATCGGAATTGTTGTTCTGGACGAGCACGCTGTCCGAGAAGGCCGCCTTGACGACGGCCGGATTCGCGGCGATGCCGGCGGTGCCGCCCATGCGCGGGAAGAGACCGGTCTTCTGCACCGTGAGTCCGAGCTCCTTCGCCGCGGGATCGAGCGTCGAGGGGTCCTGATACGTGAGATCGGTGAGGCGCCCGGCCTTGTCGGTATACGCGCGCTCGCGCTCGGTCGCGGCGTATTCCTTGGCAAGCTCGCTCCTGACCTCTTCGAAGCTGCGCGTCGAGCCGGGCCGGACGTCGCGCAGATCGATGACGTGATAACCCTCGCTGCTCAGCACGGGATCGGAGATGTCGCCTTTCTTCATCGCGAACAGCGCGCTTTCGAAGGCTTCGTCGGTCATGCCCTTCTCGAGCCAGCCGAGATCGCCGCCCTGGTTCTTCGAGCCGAGATCGTCGGAATCCGCCTTGGCAAGCTCGGCAAAATCCTTGCCGGACTTCGCTTCCTTCGCGATCGCCTCGGCTTTTGCGAGAGCCGCCTTCTGATCGTCAGGGCCGCCCTTTCCGCCGACCTTGACGAGGATGTGCGAGGCGAGCCGCTGCTCGGGCGTGACGAACTTCGACTTGTCCTTCTCGTAGCGCTCCTTCAGCACGGCGTCGTCGACGGAGCCGCCGGCTTCGATCTTGCTGCCGTCGAGCTCGACGTATTCGAGCGCGACGCGCTCGGGCGTGACGAAATCCGTGCCGTGATCCTTGTAGTACTTCTCGATGTCGGCGTCGCTGACCGGGGCTTCGTCCTCGGGCGCCTTGCCGAGCTTGGCGTAGCGGAACGTGCGGCGCTGATCCTGGAGGCGAAGATACGCGTCGACGGTCGCATCGGTCACGAGCACCGACGAGCCGACCGCTTCTGGGAGCGCGCGCGCGGCGAGGTTGTCGCGCACCAGCGCATCGAACGAGAGCGGCGACATGCCGCGCGCGGTCAGCAGCATCTTGTACGTGTCGA
>DASZYR010000217.1:0-7086 GCA_035545255.1 Rhodanobacteraceae bacterium | reverse complement strand
GCAGCTTTCTTCATAGCCATATCGCGTCTTAGCTCCTCGTCAGTTGGCAGTGGTTGCCCAGTAAAAGCGTGAAGGAATGCTTCGCACAGCAGATCGCTGTTGGTGGCGTGGCGCAGGTTCGCAACCTGGCGGCGGGTCCGTTCGTCGGACAAGAGTTTCAGAATGTGGAAGGGAACCGACACCGTGATCTTCTTCACCGACCCGGCCTTGGTGCCGTGTTCGACATAGGGGGCGACGAAGCGCGTTGCGGTCATGTTTCCTTAATTCGATTGTCACGCCGACGCGGAAGCTATTACTGTCGAAACCGCGTGTCAACAATTTTCTGATGGAAAACAGGCAGTTCCCTCGCCGGCAGAACGGCGGACAGCGGCGCTTAAACCGTCGTCGCGACGTCGCGTTGCTCGTTGTTATGGACGTATAGACGTCCAGCCTTCCTTTGAACCGGACGTCCATACGAAAAATGACGGAAGCCGTGAAACCCGCGCCAGCATTGGGTTTCGCGGCTTTGGCCTCTTCTGCATCGATGCGATGTCGCGCACGCGCGAAGCGCTTCGCATGCGCATGCGCCGGTGTGCGCGAAAAGCGTTCCGGGGTCGTTGCGAAGCGTCGGAACGGCTACTGAACGGACCAGGTCGGCGAGACCCGGAAAATGCCGTTTCAGGCAAGCGCGCGGGTCATCGCGACGGCGAAACGCTCGATGTCGGCGCTCGTCTTCGTCTCGGTCGCGCAGACCAGAAGCGCGTCGCCGAGATCGGGATATTCCTCGCCGAGCGCGACGCCCGCGACGATGTTCTCTTGCGCGAGCCGCTCGACGATCTCGCTCGCCGGCTTCGGCAACGCGAGCGCGACTTCATGGAAGCAAGCGCGCGGAAACAGAGCGCGCACACCCGGAATCGACACGAGCCGGTCGCGCAGCGCGCGCGTCGCCGCCATCGAGTTCGCGGCTGCGCGGCGCAGGCCCTCGGGCCCGAGCAATGCCATCGTGATCGTCGCGGCGGTGACGAGCAGACCCTGGTTCGTGCAGATGTTCGATGTCGCCTTCGCACGGCGGATGTGCTGCTCGCGCGCCTGGAGCGTCAGCGCGAAGCCTTCCTTGCCGTCAAGGTCGGTCGTGCGTCCGACGATGCGCCCCGGCATCTGGCGCACGTATTCCTGCTTGCAGCACAGGATGCCGAAGTATGGGCCGCCCGAGGACAGCGGCACGCCGAGCGGCTGGCCGTCGCCGCAGACGATGTCGGCGCCCTGCTGTTCCGAGCCCGAAGTTCCCCACTGGCCCGGCGGCTTCAGGACGCCGAGTGCGACGGGATTCACGACGCCGATCGCCAGCGCGCCTTTCTCGTGCGCCCAGTCGGTCAGCGCGTCGACGTCTTCGAGCGCGCCGAAGAAGTTCGGCTGTGGGATCACGAACGCGGTGAACTGGCCGAAGTCCTGCCGTGCGAGCCAATCCGGATCGATGCCGCCGGCGCGATCGCCGTCGTGGCGGAAATCGACTTCGACGACCTCGATGTCCTGCAGGCCGACGATCGTGTTGAGCGTCTTGCGATAGGCCGGGTGTACGCTTCTCGGCACGAGCACGCGGCGCGGACCCTTCTTCACACAGCGCTCGGCCATCAGCACGGCTTCGGCGAGCGCGGTCGCGCCGTCGTAGAGCGATGCGTTGCTGACGTCCATGCCGGTCAGCCGCGTCATCATCGTCTGGTATTCGTAGATGAGCTGCAGCGTTCCCTGGCTCGCCTCGGCCTGGTAGGGCGTGTACGCGGAATAGAACTCGCCGCGCGAGACGATCGTCCACACCGCCGCCGGGATGTGGTGCTCATACGCGCCGGCGCCGGCGAAATTGAGCGGAGTGCCGTCCCTCGCCGCGCGCTCCTTCATGAGGTGCGTCACCTCCATCTCCGAGAGGCCGGGCGGAACGTGGGCGAGCGCATCGACCTTGAGCGAAGGCGGAATCTCGTCGAAGAGATCCTCGATGCGGGCGACGCCGATCGCCTTCAGCATCGCGCAGACGTCGGCTTCGGAATGGGGGATGAAGGGCATTTGAAATCCAGGGATGAGGGAAGAGGGACGAGAGACGAGTGCTCGAAAGCCGAACGCCGTCGCGGCGATCGGCCAACGAGCCCTCGCCTCCTCGTCCCTCGTCCCTGACGCTTTAGTGTTCCTCGTTCTCGATCAACTCGGCATACGCATCGGGATCGAGCAGCTCTTCCATCTCTTCGGCGAGATTGTCGGGCTTGACGACGAAGATCCAGCCATCGCCGAACGCGTCCTCGTTGATCGTCTCGGGCTTGTCGGGCAGCGCCTCGTTGACCGCGACGATCTCGCCCGAAACCGGCGAGTAGACGTCGGACGCGGCCTTGACCGATTCGACGACTGCGCAGGCGTTGCCGGCCTGCACGCGGTCGCCGACGCTCGGAAGCTCGACATACACGAGATCGCCGAGCTGGCTCTGCGCGTGATCCGAGATGCCGACCGTCACGGTGCCCTTGTCCTCGACGCGGGCCCACTCGTGGGATTTCATGAATTTGAGATCGCCTGGGATTTCCTGCATGGCTCGAATCCTGATGCGGGGCGCTGTGACGGGTCTGATGCGATGCGAAGGATCGCGCGGCCAATTCTAGCAACGGAGCCGGCCGCGGTGAACGCGCGCGACCTCAGATTCCCGCGCAAGCCTTGCCGTCGCGGACGAAGGGATATTTCACGATGCGCACCGGCACGAGGCGGCCGCGGATGTCCGCTTCGAGGCCGCCTTCGGCTCCGGCCGGCACGCGCGCGAACGCGATGGACTTGCCGATCGTCGGCGAGAAGCCGCCGGAAAGGATCTCGCCGTCGCCGGCCGGCGTCGCGACGCGCTGGCCGTGGCGGAGCACGCCCTTGTCGTCGAGGATGAGGCCGACCAGGGCGCGCTTCACGCCGTCGGCCTTCTGCCTTTCGAGCGCCTTGCGGCCGATGAAGTCTCGACCCTCGTCGAGCGAGACGGTCCAGGCGAGCCCCGATTCCCACGGAGTCACGGTTTCGTCCATGTCCTGGCCGTAGAGATTCATTCCGGCTTCGAGGCGCAGCGTGTCGCGCGCGCCAAGACCGGCCGGCGCGACGCCCGCGCCTCGCAGGCGATTCCACAGCGTGACCGCCTCGCCTTCCGGCACGATGATCTCGAAGCCGTCCTCGCCGGTGTAGCCCGTGCGCGCGATGAAGAGGCCGTCGCCTTCGACCGCGGCGAACTTGCCGACCTTCTCGGCCTTCGCGCGCGTCTCCGGCGAAAGCAGCCCGAGCACCTTCGCGCGCGCGCTCGGTCCCTGCACCGCGATCATCGAAAGATCGGCGCGCTCGGTGACGCGAACGCCGAACGGCATCGCCTGCTTTTCGATCCAGGCGAGATCCTTCTCGCGCGTCGCCGCGTTGACGACGACGCGGAAGAACTCGTCGGCCAGGAAGTAGACGATGAGATCGTCGATCACGCCGCCCGACTCGTCCAGCATGCACGAATAGAGCGCCTTGCCCGGCACCTTGAGCTTGTCGACGCTGTTCGCGAGCAGATGACGCAGGAACTCGCGCGTGCGCGCGCCCGAGAGATCCACGACGGTCATGTGCGAGACGTCGAACATGCCGGCGTCGCGGCGCACCTGGTGATGCTCGTCGATCTGCGAGCCGTAGTTGAGCGGCATGTCCCAGCCGCCGAAGTCGACCATCCTGGCGCCGAGGGCGCGGTGCGTTTCGTTGAGGACGGTCTTCTTGGTCATGGCGAGATCGCAGCGATCGAGGAATCGCGCATTATCGCGGGGCGGTGCGATGTTGTCTCCTTCTGGAGAGCGCGGTCCGCTCAAACCTCGTGGGGTGGGGCTTCAGCCCGCCGACATCATGGGCGATCGAAGAAGAATGGTGGACTGAAGCCCAGCCTATGGCCATGTCCGCACTGTGGGCGCGAAGCCGTCACGCGGCGACCGCGCGCACCTTCAGCGTCGTGCCCTCGCACGCGACGACCTCGACCTCGGCACCGGCAGCGGCGTCGGGGCCTTCGGCGAGCCACGCGCCGTCGCCGACCTTGACCTTGCCGCGGCCATTGACGATCGGCTCGACGACGACGAAGCGCTGGCCGACCAGTTTCGCCGCGCGACGATTCAGCAGCGGCTGATCGTCGCGATGCTCGGCGAGCGGACGCACGAATCGCCAGTAGACCGCGCACGAGGCGACCGCGAGCAGCGCGAAAACGATCGTCTGCGCGAGCGGCGACATCGCAGGCGCGAGGAACGTGACGATGCCCATGACACCGGCCGCGATGCCGATCCAGAGCATGAAGTAGCCCGGCGCGATCATCTCGGCCGCGATGAGCACGAGCGCGAGGACCCACCAGCCGTAGTTGTTCAGAAGGTTTTCCATGAAAGCCTCACTCTATGGCGCGACTTTCCACTCCGCCGTCCCGGCGAAAGCCGGGACCCATTTTGATTTGCTTTGCGCGCCGAAGATCAAAATGGATGCCGGCTTTCGCCGGAATGACGGCATTGGGCGTTCACGCGATCATGGCGCCCTGGGCGGCGGCGGATTCACGCGCGGCGTCTTCTCCGCCTGCTTGTCCAGCGCATTCTTCGCAAGCTCGGCGATGCCCGCGAGCGATCCGATCACGCCCGTCGCTTCGATCGGCAGCAGCAGCATCTTCTGGTTCGGCGAATCGGCCATCGCCTTCAGGGCCTCAACGTACTTGTTCGCGACGAAGTAGTTGAGCGCGTTGACATCGCCGTTGACGATCGCGGCCGACACGACTTCGGTCGCCTTCGCTTCGGCAGCCGCGAGACGCTCGCGCGCCTCGGCCTCGCGGAACGCGGCTTCCTTCTGGCCTTCGGCGGCAAGGATCACCGACTGCTTCTCGCCCTCGGCCTTGAGGATCGCCGACTGCCGGAGACCTTCCGCTTCGAGGATGTTCGCGCGCTTCTCGCGCTCGGCCTTCATCTGGCGTGCCATCGAGTCGACGAGATCGCGCGGCGGCTGGATGTCCTTGAGCTCGATGCGCGTGACCTTGAGTCCCCACGGATGCGTCGCCTCGTCGACGACTTTCAGGAGCTTGGCGTTGATCTCGTCGCGCTTGGAGAGCGATTCGTCGAGATCGAGCGAGCCCAGCACCGTGCGGATGTTCGTCATGATGAGGTTGATGATCGCAAGCTCGAGGTTCGCGACCTCGTACGCGGCCTTCGCCGCGTCGAGCACCTGGTAGAACACGACGCCATCGACGCGCACGACCGCGTTGTCCTTCGTGATGACATCCTGTGAAGGAACGTCGAGCACCTGTTCCATCATGTTCATCTTGCGCCCGACGTTCTGCACGACCGGGATCAGCAGATGGAATCCGGGCTCGAGCGTGTGCGTGTACTTGCCCCAGCGCTCGACGGTCCATTCGTAGCCTTGCGGCACGATGCGGACGAGCTTGTACAGCACGATGACGGCTACGGCGACGACGACGAGCGGAAGAAGCGCACCCATGACGTACTCCCCTGAGTTCCTGAGCAGTATATGTGGGGATGTCGCGCTGAAAAGCGAAGACGCCGTTGCGGAAAACGTTTCCTTGCGCGCCAACCCCATAGGGTGGGCTTCAGCCCACCATGGCCCCCGGTGGGCCCAGGCCCACCCTATTTTGCAGTTTCCCCGGCGGGCTGCGGCAACACCAGCGTCACCGACAAACCGCCATCCGCGCGATTCGCCAGCTGCACGCGCCCGCCATGCGCCTCGGCGATCTCGCGCGCCAGCGCGAGGCCGAGGCCGGAGCCCGAGCGCTTCGTCGAATAGAACGGCAGCAGCGCGTTCGCAAGCACCGCTTCGCTCATGCCGCTGCCGCGATCGCGGACCTCGATGCGCAGGTCGCGGCCGCGCTCGCTCACGGCAAGCTCGATTTCGTCCGGCGCACTGCCGGACTCGTGCGCGTTCTTCAGGAGATTGATCAGCACCTGCTCCACCTGCGCGCGATCGAACCAGCCCGGCAACGCCGGCGCCGTTCCGGCAAGGCGGAACGCGTAGTTGTGGCCGAGCGCTTCGATCAGCGGCGGCCAGTCGACGGCTCCGGGTCGCGGCAGCGGCAGCTTGGCGAAGCGCGCATAGCCTTGCGTGAAGGTCTCGAGATGGTGCGTGCGCTCCTCGATCGTCTCGAACACGGTCGAAAGCCGCGCGATGTCGCCCTTGCGGGCAAGCTCGCGGCCCGAATGGGAGAGCGAGCGGATCGGACCCAGCGAGTTGTTGAGCTCGTGGCTGATCACGCGGATGACTTTCTTCCACGTCGCGACCTCCTGACGCGCAAGCTCGCGCGTCAGGCGCTTCAGCTGATAGAGCCGGTGCGGTTTTCCTTGCAGCTTGAACGCGCGCTGGGAGAGATGGAACGTCTCCTCGTCGTGGTCGAGCGTGACGCTGAAGAGTCCGTCGCCACCGCTCGCGATCGCGCGCGCGAGCGGCTCGGGCGCTGCGGCGACGATTTCGTCGAAGCTCTCGCCGTTGAGCGTCCGGCCGCCGTTCAGCAGCTGGCGCGCCGCGATGTTCGCGTAGACGACGTGACCGCCCTCCTCGACGAGCGCGAGCGCGGTCGGCGTGTTCTGCACGACCGTGTCGAGCAGCAGCTCGCGCTGGAAAAGATGCTGGCGCTCGTCGCGCAACACTCGGCCCAGCTCGTTGTGGGCGGCGACGAGATCGCCGACTTCGTCGCCGCGCCGGGCGCCGATCGAGAAGCTGAAATCGCCGTCGCGGAATGCGACGACGCTGCCCGACAGCGCCCGGATCAGCGCGGCGACCGGCCGCGCGAGCGCACGCGCGAACACGAGCGCCGGAATCGTGAGCGCGAGCACGGCAGCCGCGGCGCCGTACCACGGCGATTTCAGCCAGTACGTTGCGCCCGCGGCGAGCGCGGCCGCCGCGATCAGCACCGCGGCGAGCGCGGCGGCCAGCTTTCCTTCGAGTGAGACGAGGCGCATGTGGAGCCGGGATTCGGGATTCGGGATTCGGGATTCGGGATTCGGGATTCGGGATTCGGGATTCGGGATTCGGGATTCGGGATTCGGGATTCGGGATTCGGGATTCGGGATTCGGGATTCGGGATTCGGGATTCGGGAAAAGGCT
>DASZYR010000216.1:0-7112 GCA_035545255.1 Rhodanobacteraceae bacterium | reverse complement strand
GCCGACCCTATTCCGTCGCTCCGGCGAAAGCCGCAATCCATCTTGCTCTTGTTCGTTCCGCGAAACCGAAAATCAAAATGGGTTCCGGCTTTCGCCGGAACGACGGTGTGGGCAGCACGCTGGCGCTCACGCGAAGAGCTTCTCGAACGCGCCGTTCGTGAATCCGACCGACACGTCGCCGTCCGCCGTCACGACGAGCGGCCTGCGCACGAGCGCCGGATGCTCCTTGATCAAGAGCGTCCATTCGGGATCGCTGCCCGGAGTCTTGCGCGCCTCGGGCAGGTTGCGCCAAGTCATCGAGCTCCGGTTGACGAGCTTCTCCCAGCCGCCCAGCGCGCTCGCGTACTCCTTGAGCTTCACCGGCGGAATCGGATGTTCGCGATAGTCGATGAACTCGTGCTCGATGCGGTGGCGCGCAAGCCAGTTGCGCGCCTTCTTGCACGTATCGCACGTGTTGAGTCCGTACAGCGTGACGTCCATCGTGCGCTCCTTCGCTCAGGCCCTGAGCAGCTCGTTGATGCCGGTCTTCGCGCGCGTCTTCTCGTCGACGCGCTTGACGATCACGGCGGCGTACAGCGAATGGCTGCCGTCGGCCGCGGGCAACGAGCCTGCGACGACGACGCTGCCCGGGGGCACGCGGCCGTACGTGATCTCTTTCGTCGCGCGGTCGTAGATGCGTGTCGATTGACCGAGGAAGACGCCCATGCCGATCACGCTGCCGCGTTCGACGACGACGCCTTCGACGACTTCCGAGCGCGCGCCGACGAAACAGTTGTCCTCGATGATCGTAGGATTGGCCTGCAGCGGTTCGAGCACGCCGCCGATGCCGACGCCGCCCGAGAGATGCACGTTCGCGCCGATCTGCGCGCAGCTGCCGACGGTCGCCCACGTGTCGACCATCGTGCCCGCGCCGACGAACGCGCCGATATTGACGTAGCTCGGCATCAGCACCGCGTCTTTCGCGACGTGCGCGCCGCGGCGCACGAGCGCGCCGGGCACGACGCGGGCGCCGGCTTCACGGAATTGCGTTTCGCCGGCGCCCGCGAAACGCAGCGGCACCTTGTCGAACGCGGCCATCGGACCGCCATCCATGACGCGGTTTCCGCTGATGCGGAAATAGAGCAGCACGGCCTTCTTGAGCCATTGATGCACGCGCCAGCCGCCGGCGCCGTCGGGCTCCGCGACACGCACGCTGCCCGATTCGAGCGCGTCGAGCACGCGGTCGATTGCGGGCTTCAGCGCCGTTTCGATTTCGGGTTTCGAAAGATCGGCGCGGCGATTCCAGGCGTCGTCGATCAGAGGTTCGAGGTCTGTCATGTGATGCGAATGTCCCAATCCCGTCGTCCCGGCGAAAGCCGGGACCCATTTTGCCTTGGCGGCCGCGGGAAAAATCAAAATGGATCCCGGCTTTCGCCGGGATGACGGAATAGTGTCAGGTAAGCGCCGGAATCGCAGCAGGTTCTTCCACGGCGAACCGCGCTTCGAGCGCCGCGCGCAACGCATCCTGCGCTTCGGCCGAGAGCGGCCGGTCGCTCTCGTCCGTGATCTCGAAGAAATCCTCTGCGCGCTCGCCGAATGTCGCGATGCGCGCGTCGCGCACGCGCACGCGGGCGTCGCGCAGCGTCTGCGCGACCTGCGCGAGCAGGCCCGGGCGATCGCCGCAGACCAGCGCAAGCTGCGTCGCATCGGCGCCGCTCGTGAACTCGACGCGCGGCGCGCGGCGGAAATGCCGCAGCCGCCGCGGCAGGCTGCGGCGCGCGACGCGTGCCGGCATCGCGGCGTCCGACAGCGCGTTGCGAAGCGCGCTTTCGAGCTCGGCCGCGCGCTCGGCGCCGAGTGGCGTTTCGGTGCCGGCGTCGAGCACGACGAACGTGTCGAACGCCATGCCCTGCGAGGAGAGCACCCGCGCTTCGACGACCGAAACGCCCTCGCGATCGAGCGTCGCGGTGATCGCCGCGAACAGGCCGTCGCGGTCTTTCGTATGCACGAAGACCTCGCTGCTGCCGCGCGAAGACTGCGGCTCGACCGCGACGACCGGCGCCGAGGCGTCGCTGCTGGCGAGGATCGCTCGCGTCTGCCGCGCGATCTGGCCTGGCCGAAGCCGCAGGAAGCTCGCGGGCGGAAACGCGCGCCATGCGCGCTCGACGGCGTCTTCGTCGGCGCCTTCGCGCACGAGGCGCTTCATCGCCTCGTCGCGGCACTCGGCGACGCGCGCGGCCGCGTTCGGCGGACGTTCGAGCCCCGCGCGGAGCGCATAGCGCGTCGCGACGTAGAGGTCGGCGAGCAGCTGATCCTTCCAGGCGTTCCAGAGCTTCGGATTCGTTCCCGCGATGTCGGCGATCGTGAGCAGATACAGGTGATCGAGCCGCTCGACGTCGCCGACCTGCGCGGCAAAGCGATGCACGACGTCGGGATCGGTGATGTCCTGCCTCTGCGCCGTCACGCTCATGGCGAGATGCCAGCGCACGAGCCATGCGACGAGATCGATGTCGTCGTCGCGAAGGCCGAGCTTCGCGCAGAACGCGCGCGCCTCTTCCTCTCCGAGCACCGAGTGGTCGCCGCCGCGGCCTTTCGCGATGTCGTGGAACAGCGCGGCGAGCAGCAGGATCTCGGGCTTTTCGAGTGCCGGCCAGATCGAGGCCGCGATCGGCAGCTCCTCGCGCGCGGCCGGGTCCGCATAGCGCGCGACGTTGCGCAGCACGCGCAGCGTGTGCTCGTCGACCGTGTAGACGTGGAAGAGGTCGTACTGCATGCGGCCGACGACGCGGCGGAACGTCGGCAGCAATGCCGCAAGCACGCCGTGGCGATTCATCGCGGCAAGCGCGGTCACCGACGGCGCGCCGCGACGCAGCAGCGCGAGCAGCGATGCGAGCACGTATTTGTCGTCCGCGAAGGCGCCGCGATGACGCGCGAGCGCGCGCTGCAGCCGGCGCATCGCTTCGGCGCTGAGTCCGCGCAGATCGGGATGATCGAGCAGCAGCGCGAATGCATCGACGATCGCGCGCGGACGACGCTCGAACAGCGACGCCGAGCGCGGCTCGAGGCGCGCACCGAGCGCCACGAAATCGTTGTCGAGCGCGCGCGGCTCGCCGGCGGGCGGATCGAGCAATTCCATGAAACGCTCGGTTACCTGCGCGCCGAGGCGCTCGACGACCGTGGCCGCGCGGTAGTAGCGCTGCATGAACTGCTCGACCGCAAGGTTCTTTTCGTGCTCGTCGGTGAAGCCGAGCTCGGCAGCCAGCGTCCGCTGATAGTCAAAGAGGAGCCGCTCTTCCGCGCGTCCCGCGACGAGATGCAGCGCATAGCGATAGCGGCGCAGCAGCGCTTCGGAGCGGTCGAGCGCGGCGCGCTCGACCGGATCGAGCAAGCCTTGCGCGACCATCGCGTCGAAATCCGCCGCGCGCGTGATGCGCCGGCCGAGCCAGCGCAGGAGATCCAGCGTGCGAAGGCCGCCCGGACCGTCCTTGAGGTTGGGCTCGAGGTTGTACGTCGTGTCGTTGAACCGCGCGAAGCGGGCAGCCTGCTCGGCGCGCTTGGCGGCGAGATAGCCGGCCGCCGGCCACGTCGCGGGATCGTCGACGAGCCCGGCGAGCATATCGGCCAGCGCGGCCGCGCCGGCGCTCCGACGCGCGTCGAGGAGATTCGTGAACACGGCGACGTCGGCGCTTGCGAGCGCCCGGCAGTCGGCGATTTCGCGCACGGCGTGGCCGGGCCGCAGGCCAAGGTCCCAGAGGCAGGCGAAGAACGCCTCGAAGACGCGCTCGTGGCGCTTCAGCGCGCCGGGCTCGACCAGCACGAGGAGATCGACATCCGAATGCGGAAACAGCGCGCCGCGTCCGAATCCGCCGACCGCGAACAGCGCCGCGTCGGGCGGATCGCCGACGCAGGCGCGGAACACGTGCACGACGACGTGCTCGACCGCTTGCGCCCGGACGCGCGTCAGCGCACGCGGATCGGCGCCGAGGCGGAATGCATCGGCGAGCCTGCGTTCGTTGTCGCCGAGCAATTGCCGGAGCGCGAGCCGCGCTTCGGGCGAGACTCCGCTCCGCGGCATCGCCGGCGGCAGGCGCGGTGCATCGGGAAGGCGCGGAGCGTCTTCGCGCGCCATGCGGAAACCCTCAGGCCGCTTTGGGCCAGGGCGTCAGGATCTCGAAGCCGTCGTCGGTGACCGCGATCGTGTGCTCCCACTGCGCGGAGAGCGAATGATCCTTCGTCACGACGGTCCAGCCATCGGGCAGGAGACGCGTCTGCGGCTTGCCGGCGTTGACCATCGGCTCGACCGTGAACGTCATGCCCTTCTGGAGCTTCACGCCCGTGCCGGGCTGACCGTAGTGCAGCACCTGCGGATCTTCGTGATAGATCTGACCGATGCCGTGCCCGCAGTACTCGCGCACGACCGAGTAGCCGTTCGACTCGACGTATTTCTGGATCGCGTGCCCGATGTCGCCGAGCGTCGCACCGGGGCGGACCTCGCCGATGCCGCGCATCATCGCCTCGTAGGTCGTATCGACCAAGCGCTTGGCGAGCACCGGCGGCTGGCCGACGAAATACATGCGGCTCGTGTCGCCGTGCCAGCCGTCCTTGATGACGGTGACGTCGATGTTGACGATGTCGCCGTCCTTCAAGACCTTCGACGAGCTCGGAATCCCGTGGCAGATCACGTGGTTGACCGAGGTGCAGAGCGTCTTCGGGAAGCCCTTGTAGCCGACGTTCGCCGGAATCGCCTTCTGCACCCGGACGATGTGCTCGTGGGCGATGCGGTCGAGCTCTTCGGTCGTGATGCCGGGTTTGACGTGCTCGCGCATGAGCTCCAGCACCTCGGCGGCGAGGCGGCCGGCGATACGCATCTTCTCGATGTCTTTCGGGCTCTTGACGCTGATGGCCATGGCTTTGTCTAGGGGGCGCGAGCGGGTTTGATCGGGGGCCAGGGGATACGGCTTGTCCCGACCCAGGGCGGCGGTTTACAATTCTACGGTTTCGCGGGCCGGGTTCGTAACCTCCTGCCAGCGAAGCAAAATGCGGCCGCTGCGGGCAATCCGCAAGCCGTAACGGCATTCCGCCGAATCCGCACACGCACCGTCACCGCGTTCGGGGTGCCCCGGGGAAATGGGGTCGCACGCGTCGGGTACGTGGAGGTCAAACCCCGGGCTTCACCGCGCCGATCAAAGGAAGGCGCGGCGCGCCCACGTCATTGGAGTCAAGTTACATGCCTCAGGTCACGATGCGCCAGATGCTCGAAGCTGGCGTGCATTTCGGTCACCAGACCCGCTACTGGAATCCGCGCATGGCGCCGTACATCTTCGGCGCGCGCGGCAAGATCCACATCATCAACCTCGAGAAGACGCTGCCGCTCTTCACCGACGCGATGAACTTCATCTCGGGTCTCGCGCAGAAGCGCGGCACGATCCTCTTCGTCGGCACCAAGCGCTCGGCGCGTGACGCGATCAAGGAAGAGGCCGCCCGCTGCGGCATGCCGTACGTCGCGGCACGCTGGCTCGGCGGCATGCTGACGAACTTCCGCACGGTGAAAGGCTCGATCTCCCGGCTCAAGGAGCTCGAGCAGATGGCGACCGACGGCACCTACGAGAAGCTCGTCAAGCACGAGGTGCTGCATCTCGCGCGCGAGCGCGAGAAGCTCGAGAAGTCGCTCGGCGGCATCAAGGACATGAACCGCCTGCCGGACGCGCTCTTCGTGATCGACATCGGCCACGAGAACATCGCGGTGCAGGAAGCGAAGAAGCTCGGCATCCCGGTCGTCGCGGTCGTCGACACGAACTACGACCCGGCGCTCGTCGACTACGCGATCCCGGGCAACGACGACGCGATCCGCGCCGTGCAGCTCTATGTCCGCGCCGCGGCCGACGCGGTGCTCGAAGGCAAGGCCGCCGCGCCGCAGATGGCCGCGAGCGAGAAGGACGATTTCGTCGAGCTGGACGCGCAGGGCAACCCGGTCACGAAGGAAAACGCCGGCCGCGATCGCGACGACCGTCGCCGTCCCGCGCCGCGCAAGCAGCCGGCCAAGCGCCCGGCCGGCCGTCGCGGTCCGCCGCCCTCGCGCGGTGGTGCCGCGGGTCGCGCCGAGGAATCGGCCGCCGACGCCGAGACGCCGTCGCCGGCCGAGTAAGGCAAGCCTGTAACGCGCGATCGGCATCCTTGCGATACCGGTCGCTCCGCCGTTCCCTTCTCCCGCTCGCGGGAGAAGGTGCCGAAGGCGGATGAGGGGCGCCCTTGCATGCGCCCCCATATATCCCGGCTCAAACGATGCGGCGCCGCGAGCGCCGCACTCACGAGGACACCATGGAAATCACCGCAAGTCTGGTCAAGGAACTGCGCGAGCGCTCGGGCGCCGGCATGATGGAGTGCAAGAAGGCGCTCACGCAGAACAACGGAGACATCGAAGCCGCCATCGAGTGGCTTCGCAAGCAGGGCCTCGCGAAGGCCGACAAGAAGGCGAGCCGCGTCGCCGCCGAAGGCCGCCTCGTGCTGGCCGAGGACGGCGGCAAGGCCGTGCTCGTCGAAGTGAACAGCGAGACCGACTTCGTCGCGAAGGACGCGAGTTTCATCGCGTTCGCGAACGAGGTCGCACGGATCGCGCTCACGAGCGGCGCGGGCGACGTCGAGTCGCTGAAGTCGGCGAAGACCTCGGCCGGCGCCACGATCGAGGAGGCGCGCCAGGCGCTGATCGCCAAGATCGGCGAGAACATCCAGGTGCGCCGCATGGTGCGCGTCGACTCGTCGAACCGCGTCGGCGCGTACGTCCACGGCGGGCGCATCGGCGTGCTCGTCGAGATCAAGGGCGGCTCGGCCGACCTCGCGCGCGGCATCGCGATGCACGTCGCCGCGATGAACCCGCCGTACATCTCCGAGAAATACGTCCCGGCCGACTTCATCGCGAAGGAGAAGGAGATCGAGCTCGCGAAGATGTCCGACAAGGACAAGGCGAAGCCCGCCGAGATCCTCGAGAAGATCATCGGCGGCAAGGTCGCCAAGATCATCAACGAGAACACGCTGACGGGTCAGCCGTACGTGCTCGACACGAACGAGTCGGTCGGCAACGTGCTGAAGAAGGAAGGCGCCGAAGTGCTCGCGATGCATCGGCTTGCGGTCGGCGA
>DASZYR010000215.1:0-11278 GCA_035545255.1 Rhodanobacteraceae bacterium | reverse complement strand
ACCGAGATCCTCGTCAACAAGTACGAGGACGAAGACGAGGTACTGAAGGCGCGCGCGAAGACGCCGCTGAAGCAGGACAAGCGTCTCCGAACGCTGCTGCGCAATGCAGTCGACGCGGCGTCCGACGATTCCGGCTGGGCGCATCTCGGAGCGGTCGGCAACATCATCGCCAAGCAGGCGCCGGATTTCGATTCGCGGAATTTCGGGTATCGCAAGCTCAGCGACCTGCTGGCCGCGAGCGGAACGTTCGATCTCGAAAAGCGCAAGGTCGGTGACGGCTCCACGACTTCGACGTACGTGAGGAGCCGGCACGGCGCGTAGCGAAGATCCTTCTCCCGCTTGCGGGAGAAGGTGCCGGAGGCGGATGAGGGCAGGCCTTGCGAGCGGGCCCCTCACCCGCGCCTTCGGAGCGGCCTCTCCCGCGCGGGGGAGAGGCGTGATATCGGTCACTTCCGGCGTTTCGTGTCCGTGGTGCAATCGCGCCGATGATCGGGCGCTTTTACTTTCTTGCATTGACCGTCTTCGCAGCGTCCGCGGCGAGCGCGAGCGACTTCTACGTCGATCCCGTCAACGGCACCGACAGCGGCGACGGCAGCGCCGCGCACCCGTGGCGCTCGCTCGAGGCCGTGTTCGACGGAGGCCTCGTCCAGACGCGCGACTGGCCCGATTATCCGTACGAGCCCGGCATGACGCTGGTGCCGGTCAATACCGGCGCGCCGGTCCGCGCCGGCGACACGATCCTGCTGCGCGACGGCTATCACGGCGACATCGTCATCGAGCACATGTACAACGAAGCGCCGATCACGATCGCGGCGGCGCCGGGCGCGGCGCCGCATGTGCGAAGCGTCGACGTCACCGCTGCGCAGAACTGGATCCTGCGCGGGCTCTCGATCAGCCCTTCGTACGCGGCGACGAACGAGGCGATCGACATCGTCTCGATCAGCGATCACAACTATTTCGGGCCGGCCTTCGACATCGAACTCGCCGACAGCGATCTCTTCAGCGTCGACGACGCTTCTTCGTGGGGCGCGGACGAATGGGTCAATCTTGCATCGAGCGGCGTCTACGTCGGCGCCGCGCGCATCAGCGTGCACGACAACCGGCTCCGCAACGTGCGCTTCGGCATCGGCGTCGACGGCGCCGACGCGAGCATCCGCCGCAACCGCATCGACGGCTTCTCGGCGGACGGCCTGCGCGGCCTCGGCGATCGCGACGTGTTCGAGTACAACACCGTCATGAACGACAAGATCGGCGATCCCGACGACGACAACCACGACGACGGCTTCCAGAGCTGGTCGGTCGGTACCGACGGCAGCGTCGGCACGGGCGAAGTCGACGGCGTCGTGCTGCGAGGAAACCTTTTCATCAACTCGACCGATCCGGACGATCCGCTCAGGAACTCGATGCAGGGCATCGGCTGCTTCGACGGCTTCTTCGTCGGCTGGGTCGTCGAGGACAACGTCGTCATCACCGACCACTGGCACGGCATCAGCTTCTACGGCATGCGCGATTCGCGCATCGTCAACAACACGGTCATCGACAACGTCGAAGGCCAGCCGGGGCCGCCATGGATTATGGTCACGGATCACAAGGACGGCACGCCGAGCTCGAACGTCGTCGTGCGCAACAACCTCTCGGCCGATCTCTCGCTCGAAGGCGAGAACGTGACCGGTGATCACAACCTCGTGTTCGACGACGCGTCCGCGCTGTTCGTCGCACCGCCGTTCGATCTGCATCTCGTGCCCGGCGCCGCGGCGATCGACGCCGGCAGCGCGGAGCTCGCGCCCGCTGCCGACATCGAAGGCCGGCCGCGGCCGCAAGGCGCGGGCTACGATCTCGGCGCCTACGAATTTCCGGTCGACGCGATCTTCGCGGACGGGTTCGAGAGGCTGTAACACGCCATAGCGCCGTCATTCCCGCGAACGCGGGAATCCAGATGTGCGTGCGAGGGCAAATGGATGCCCGCTTCCGCGGGCATGACGACACGAAGGAGACCGGTGGACGCCGCGGTTCGAGCGCCGCGAAAAGCCGGCTACTCGCGCGCGGCGAAACTCACTCGTACGCGGCGAAATGCACGTCGCGCAGGTCGTCGTCGTTGAGCGACGGCTGACGCAGCACTTTCACGCGCGGCGCCGGCGCGATCGCGTCGCGCAAGCGGCCGAGCCACGATTCCTGCGGCGTGCCGCGCTGGCGCTCGGGCGCGCTCGAAACCGCGGCTTCGGACAGGATCGGATCGTTCGCGGGCGGCCGGTCGGCGAGGCCGATCGTGCGCATGCGAAAGGCCCATTCCTCGACGCGCTGCTGCGCGGCTTCGAACGAGTCGAAGAGCTCGAGCTGGCGCGCCGGCACGGGGCGATCCCACCACGTCAGCGCGTACTGGTTGACGGGCCAGGGTCCCGAAATGCCGGCAACCGCTTTCCCGTCGAGGTAGGCGACCATCAGCACGCCTTCGTAGCGCTGCCGCCAGTCGATGCGCTCGGCGTCCGGCTTGCCGGGCTCGGCGAGGTTCTGGCAGATGTCGTCGGCGATGAGGCCCATGAACGGAAAATCCGGAGAGTGCGGAGGTCGCTCCAGAATAAGCAAGCGTCGTGCCAGTATAAAAAGAGGAAAACTGCGCGATGCGGCAGTGTGCGCACCGTCACAAGTGTCAATCTTTGGCACTTTCCGCCGCCGCGCCCGGCGTGCCCGGGCGACGGGGCCGCGCGCGGAGCGGCGATCCGCGCCGCGGCTGCTAAAGTCCGCCTTTCCGGATCAGCCGGACGTCTTTCTCGATGGGATTCCCGTGGCTGTCGTCTGGCTTCGCCGGCATCGTCGAATCGGCGGCGATCGCGCTCGCGATCGGTGCGCTCGCGTGCTTCGCGGCCCACCGTCTCGGCCGGCGCGTCGGCTGGCGTCCCGGCACGGAGATCGGCGTGGCGTCGCTCGTCACGCTGATCGTCGCGGCCGGTCCTGACGCATGGGATCTCTTCCACCTCAGCATCGTCCGCCTCGAATCGCCGATCATCATCCAGCGCATGCTCGACGGCATCCATGACCCGGAGAATCTCGGCGCGCGCGTCGTCTTCGAGTTCGGCGGCGCGATCGCCGGCGTCATGATCGGCTGGTATCTCGCGACGCGCTCGCCGCGGCGATCGTGAACGCGTGGCCGGACGGTGCCGCGCGCCGGATCGACGCGACGCCCGCCGCTGCCGGTGTAAAGTGCGATCTCGCCTTTTGTTCCGGTCTTCCTGAATGCCCCACGATCCCTACACGATCGCAGCGATCGCTGCCCTGGTGCTGTTCGCGCTCTGGCGCCGGTTCCGGCGCCTGTTCGGCCGTCAGCCGCTCGTCGCGGCGAAGCTCAAGGTCCGCATCGGCCTCCTGTCGCTCGTTGCCCTGATGCTGGCCGTTCGCGTATCGCACGCGCCGGGCCTCGCGGCCGCCGGTCTCGCCGGCTTCGCCGGCGGCATCGCGCTGGCCTGGCTCGGGATTCGTCTCACGCGCTTCGAGGCGACGCGCGGCGGCATCGCCTACACGCCGAACGCATACATCGGCGCGGTGTTGTCCGCGGTGCTGTTCGGCCGTCTCGCCTACCGGTTCGTCGTGCTCTATCCCGCGATGCAGGCCGCACACGCCGAGGGCGCCGCGCCCTTGCACGCGTTCCAGCGGAGTCCCCTGACGACGGCGCTGGTCGGCATCGTGATCGGCTACTACATCGCGTATTGCGCGTTCCTTCTGATGCGCGCATCCGCGCTGAAGCCGGCATCGCCGTCCGCTCAGTCGGACGCAGCCGCCTCGCCGCCTTCGGCGCCGTAGAAGATCACCCAGACCGCGAGATCGTCGCCGAACGCCTCGAAGCGATGCGCGACGCCGGCCGGCACGAACAGCGCATCGCCCGCCGAGAACGGCACGCGGCCGCCGTCGCGGAAGAATGTGCCGCTGCCGGCGACGACGACGTAAAGCTCGTCGCGCGTGTGCGGCGTCTGCGGATCGCTTCCGCGCGGAGCGTAGAGCTCGAGCGTCAGCGTGCCGTGCCGGAAACACTCGACGAAGCGTCGGCCGCCCGGCGTCGGCAGCCGCGCGAGCGCTTCGCGCCAGTCGAATGCAACGTCGCTCATGCGGGTGGCTCGATGCGGATCGCCGACCGGACGGAATTCGCGATGAAGCAGCGCGCGTGCGCCGCTTCGTGCAGCGCTTCGATTTCTTCCGGCGTTGGTCGGCGCTCGCCGCCGAAGCCGATGCGCGGGCGCAGCGTGACTTCGGTGACGCCTTCGCGTCCGTCGGCGAATCGGCCCATCCATCCGGCCGCCGCGTCTTCGTATCTGTCGACGACGAATCCGCCTTCCGCCGCGAGCGAAAGGAACCAGAGCATGTGGCAGCTCGAGATCGCGGCGACGAGAGCTTCCTCGGGATCGACGCCGGCCGGATCGGACCACGGCGCACGCACGACCGCGGGCGACGCCGACGCCGCGACGACGGCGCCGCCGTCGAAGCGCCATTCGTGCGCCCGCGAATAGCGTCCTCTCGCGAAGGCATCGCTGCCGCGCTGCCAGCGGACGACGGCGGTGTGCTCGCTCATGGTTCTCGTCCTCCGGCATGCGACACGCGCATCGTAGCGCCGGCGCGTCCTCTGCAAGAGGGCCATTTGCGCGCCGTCCGAGACGTGCGCGCGGCGAGTGGCCCCGTCGCAGTTCGCGAGCGTTCCGCGTGTTTGCCGCGCGCGGCCGAGCCGGCATAATTGCCGCCCCTTCCGAGCGGTGCGTGCCTTCATGACGATCCGGCGCATGAGCGATCTCGATCTCTCCGGCAAGCGCGTGCTGATCCGCGAGGATCTCAACGTGCCGATCGAGCACGCCGAAGGCCGGCCGGCGCGGATCACTTCCGAGGCGCGCATCCAGGCCGCGCTGCCGACTCTGCGGCAGGCGCTGGAGAAAGGCGCGGCCGTCATGGTCACGTCGCATCTCGGCCGGCCGAAGGAAGGCGTGTGGAGCGAAGAGGATTCGCTCGGCATCGTCGCGAAACGCGTCGGCGATCTGCTCGGCCGCGACGTGCTGCTGGTCCGCGACTGGATCGAAGGCGTCGCCGTGAAACCCGGCGACATCGTCATGCTCGAGAACTGCCGCATGAACGTCGGCGAGAGCAAGGACGACGAGACGCTCTCGAAGAAGTACGCCGCGCTCTGCGACGTCTACGTCATGGATGCATTCGGCACCGCGCACCGCGCGCAGGCCTCGACGCACGGCGCGATCCGTTTCGCAAAAGTCGCCTGCGGCGGCCCGCTGCTGATGGCCGAGCTCGACGCGCTCGCGCAAGCGCTCCACAAACCCGCGCGGCCGCTGCTCGCGATCGTCGCCGGCTCGAAGGTCTCGACGAAGCTGACGCTGCTCGAGAATCTCGTCGGCAAGGTCGACCGGCTCATCGTCGGCGGCGGCATCGCGAACACGTTCATTGCGGCCGAAGGCTTCAACGTCGGCAAGTCGCTCGTCGAGCGGGATCTCGTCGGCACCGCGAAGAAGATCATCGCCGATGCGAAAGCGCGCGGCGCCGAGGTGCCGGTGCCGACCGACGTCGTCGTCGCGCCCGAGTTCAAGGCCGACGCGCCGGCGACCGTCAAGCGCGTCGAGGACATCGCCGACGGCGACATGATCCTCGACATCGGCCCCGAGACCGCCAAGCGCTACGCCGCGCTGATCGCGAGTGCCGGCACGGTCGTCTGGAACGGTCCCGTCGGCGTGTTCGAGTTCGATGCGTTCGGCAAGGGCACCGAGACGCTCGCGCGCGCGATCGCCGATTCGAACGCATTCTCGATCGCCGGCGGCGGCGATACGCTGGCCGCGATCGAGAAATACGGCGTCTCCGACCGCATCTCGTACATCTCGACCGGCGGCGGCGCGTTCCTCGAGTTCCTCGAAGGCAAGGAGCTGCCCGCGGTCGCGGCGCTCGAGGCGCGCGGATGACAGGCGCGGGAAGGCCGGCTCGGCGCCGGCTGGTGCTGTTCGACCTTGACGGCACGCTGATCGATTCCGAGCCCGGCATCACCGCCTGTCTCGCGCACGCGTTCGAGCGGATCGGCGCGCCGCTGCCTTCGCGCGACGTGCTGCGCACGTGGATCGGCCCGCCGTTCCGGCAGACGTTTCCGAGCGTGCTCGGCGACGACGAAGCGCGCATCGTCGCGGCGATCGACCATTATCGCGATCGCTTCGAGGACGTCGGCTGGTCCGAGCACGCGATCTACGACGGCATTCCGGAACTGATCGCAGCGCTCGCCGCGCGCGGCGATGCGCTCGCGGTCGTCACGACGAAGCCGGAATCGCAGGCGCGCCGCATCGTCGAGCATTTCGCGTTCGGCGCCGCGTTCGCGCGCGTCTACGGTCCGGGCGATCGTCATGCGCATCGTCCGAAATCCGCGATGATCGCCGACGCGCTCTCCGACTTCGGCGCACGCGCCGAGCACGCGACGATGATCGGCGACCGCCACTTCGACATCGAAGGCGCTCGCGCGAACGGCGTGCGCGGCCTCGGCGTGTCGTGGGGCTTCGGGAGCATCGAGGAGCTGCGCGATGCCGGCGCCGATGCGATCGCGTCGCTGCCGCGCGAGCTGACGGCGCTGCTGGACACATCGATCGAAGGAGGCGCATCCAAAGCGCGCGCGTCGTAAATATCGAGCGACGAACAAATGGCAGGCCTCGAGATCGCGCCCCGCTTCCCCCTCTCCCGCTTGCGGGAGAGGGCAGGGTGAGGGCAAGCGTGGTTCGACGCCTTGTTGCTTATGACGAAAACGAAGCGCGAAAGATCGCGGCTGACGCCGCTCCTACAAAAAGCGGAGCGCCTTTACGTCAGCGCATCCCGAAGCGCCGAAGCATCGGCCAGCGAGAGCAGGATCCACGTCCCGTCGTCCGCTCGCATTGTCGCAACGTGCTTGCGCCCGGTCAGAATGCAGATTGCCTTGTCGCCATTGCGCAGCCGGAACCTTCCCGACGCAAGACCCGGCATGCCGATGCCCCAGGTGCGGATCAGCGGACGAAGCTCCGCGCGCTCATCGAGACTGACGACGCGCAGGCCGTTCGCGCGCAGCGCCGCGAGCGGAAATCGCTTGCGCGCCGCGCCGGCGTCGACGACGAGCGCATCGCCTTCGAGCCTCGCTTCGATGCGGCGGAGCATGTGCCGGATCCACAGCAGCGCGAGCGCGGAAACCGCGAGCGCGAACCCGCCGGCGATCAGCACGGGCCATGCCGGCGCGCCGTGCGCGAGAGCGACGGCGAAACTCGCGGAGATGACGACAGCAGGAACGCCGAACAGCACGAGCGAGAGCCAGAGCGGCATGCGTCCCGGCGTGCCTTGCAGCGGCAGCACTTCTGTTCGTTGCGCGGCAGTCATGAGATCTCTCCGGCGCCTGTGCTAAGTTTAGGCGTTCGGACGGACGAATCCTTCGATGGACTTGCAACTGCGCCGCACGAAGATCATCGCCACGCTCGGCCCCGCGACGGACGCGCCGGGCATGCTCGAGCGGCTGCTCGTCGAAGGCGTCGATGTCGTCCGCCTCAATCTCTCGCACGGCGTCGCCGACGATCACAGGAAGCGCGCGTCCGACGTGCGCGCGATCGCCGCGCGCCTCGGCCGCGAGGTCGGCGTGCTCGCCGATCTGCAGGGTCCGAAGATCCGCATCGAGCGGTTCGCGCAAGGGCCCGTGTCGCTCGAACCCGGCAGCCCGTTCGTGCTCGATTGCCGCGAAGACGCGCCGGCCGGCGATGCGACGCGGGTCGGCGTCAGCTACCACGATCTGTGGCGCGACGTGAAGCCGGGCGACGTGCTGCTGCTCGACGACGGGCTCGTCTCGCTCGAAGTCGTCGAGGTCGTGGACCGGAAGATCCGCTGCACCGTGCTCGTCGGCGGGCGCCTTTCGGATCGCAAAGGCATCAACCGGCTCGGCGGCGGGCTCACGGTCGCCGCGCTCTCCGACAAGGACCGCGCGGACATCGTGCTGTCGGCCGAGCTCGGCGCCGATTTCCTCGCGGTCTCGTTCGTCAAGACCGCGGGCGACATCGAGCAGGCGCGCGCCTTGTTGAAGGCGGCCGGCGGCCGCGCCGCGCTCGTCGCGAAGATCGAGCGTGCCGAGGCCATCGAGAACCTGACGTCGATCGTCGATGCGTCCGACGCGGTCATGGTCGCGCGCGGCGATCTCGGCGTCGAGATCGGCGACGCGGAGCTGCCGGGCCTGCAGAAGAAGATCATCCGCGAGGCGCTCGTGCAGAATCGCGTCGTCATCACGGCGACGCAGATGATGCAGTCGATGGTGGAATCGCCGATCCCGACGCGCGCCGAGGTGCTCGACGTCGCGAACGCGGTCATCGACGGCACCGACGCGGTCATGCTCTCGCAGGAGACCGCGGCCGGAAAGCATCCCGACAAGGCCGTCGCCGCGATGCGTCGCGTCTGTCTCGGCGCCGAGCGCCAGTTCGTGCCGATCGAGGATCTCTCCCCGACCGCGCACCGGCTCGATCGCACCGATCAGGCGATCGCGCGCGCCGCGATGTTCCTCGCGAGCCAGGTTGGCGTGCGCGCGATCGTCGCGTTGACCGAATCGGGGGCGACCGCGCAATGGCTCTCGCGATTCCGCTCGACCGTGCCGATCTACGGACTCTCGCGCGTTGCCGCGGCGCGTCGGCGCATGGTGCTGTTCCGCGACGTGAATCCGGTCGAGTTCGATGCGCAGGGCGCGAGCCCGGGTCAGGCTTCGCGGGAGGCGATACTGACGCTGTTCAATCGCGGCGCGCTCGCCGAGCAGGATCGCGTGATCGTCACGACCGGCGATCGTACCGGGCTCGGGGGCGGCACGAACACGCTCCGGCTGCTGAAGGTCGGCAAGGCCGGAGTCGCCGAAGGCCTCGGCGATCTCTGACGTCCGGCCTGATCGCGCGCATTCGTTCATCGGGAAGGCGCTAGACTCCTGCTTTCGCCGACAGAGGTGATGCCGATGTCACGCACCGTCATCGCGCTGCTTTGCGTTCTCGCATCCTTCACGGGCCCGCTCGCGATCGCGCAGACGATCGACCAGACGCCGCCGCGCGTCGTGCCATCCGAACAGCTCGATCAATACTGGGTGATGGCCAACATGTCGGTGGACGCCGACGTGCCGAATTTCGGCCGCAACATGGATCAGCCGGGTTGCGCGACCGTGTCGTTCGTCGTCGAGAAGAACGGCACGACCTCGACGATCAAGGTGCAGCGCGTCGTGCCCGAGGGCGATCTCGGCAAGGTCGCGAAAAGCGTCGCGGCCGGGCTTCGCTTCGAGCCGACGGCGGTCAACGCCGGCAAGTCCCGCGTCTTCAGCTGGCTGATCTTTCCCTTCAACCTGCCGAAGGATCCGGCCGCGCGCACGGCCGTCATGAAGCGTTGCCAGATCGACCGGATCGACTGGAAGGATCGCTGAGCGCTGCGGTCCCCGTGCGGCAACTCGTCGCACCGCGGGCGCCGGAGCGCGGTTCAGCCTGCGGGCCGGCAAGGGCGCCCGAAACGGCCTATAATTCGCGGCCCTGAATTCAACGAGCCCGGCTGCCTTGCGCGGCCGCGGCGCGCTTTCGTTTTGACGGAGCCAGTGATGAGCATCGAAGAGCTTGAAAGCATTGCCCAGGCGATGGTCGCGCCGGGCAAGGGGATCATCGCGATCGATGAATCCAATTCGACGATCAAGAAGCGTTTCGACACGGTCGGCGTGCCGAACACCGAGGAAAACCGCCGCGCGTATCGCGAAATGCTGCTGACGACGCCGAGGCTCAACGAGCACATCTCCGGCGCGATCCTCTATGACGAGACGATCCGCCAGTCGACGAAGGCCGGCGTGCCGTTCACCAAGATCATGATGGACGCGGGCATCCTGCCCGGCATCAAGGTCGACAAGGGGCCGCAGCCGCTCGCCGGCTTCCCGGGCGAGCTCGTCACCGAGGGTCTCGACGGATTGCGCGAGCGCCTCAACGAATACGCGCGGCTCGGCGCGAAGTTCGCGAAGTGGCGCGCCGTCATCACGATCGGCGAGGACACGCCGAGCGGCACCTGCATCGAGGCGAACTCGCACGCGCTCGCGCGCTACGCCGCGCTCTGCCAGGAAGCCGGCATCGTGCCGATGGTGGAGCCCGAAGTGCTGATGGACGGCAACCACGATCTCGAAGTCAGCTACGAAGTCACCGAGGCGACGCTGCGCTCGCTGTTCGGTGCGCTGTACGAGCAGAACGTCATGCTCGAAGGCACGATCCTGAAGGCGAGCATGGTCATCTCCGGCAAGGATTGCCCGCAGCAGGCGAGCGTCGACGAAGTCGCCGAGGCGACGATCCGCTGCCTCAAGGCCGCGGTGCCGGCGTCGCTTCCCGGCATCGTGTTCCTTTCGGGCGGGCAGTCCGACGAGGAAGCGACGGCGCACTTGAACGCGATGAACCAGATGGGCCCGCATCCGTGGCCGCTCTCGTTCTCGTACGGCCGCGCGATGCAGCAGGCGGCGCTGAAGCTCTGGGGCAAGGACATGCAGGCGAATTTCGCCGAGGCGCAGAAAACCGTTGCGCTGCGCGCGAAGGACAACGGGCTTGCGGCGCTCGGGCAGTGGAAGAAGGTTGCCTGACGCTCCGCGGCGATAGCGGGTTTTCGGACAGGAACAGACGGGCGCTTCGGCGCCCGTTTTTCTTTGTCCGCGATTGCCGCCGGCGGGTTGGCGTGATAGGTTACATGTAACGCAATCGTTGTTACATGTAACCTGAGGGAATCGGCATGGCAGCGTCCCATCTGAAGGCCGTCCGCATCAAGGTGCAGCGCCATCGCGACGGATTGCGCGAGCAGGGCCTGCGTCCGATCCAGATCTGGGTGCCGGACGTCGACGCCCGCTCATTCCGCGCGGCAGCGCATCGCCAGTCGCTCGCCGTCGCGAACGGTGCGGGCGAAGCGGCCGATCAGGCGTTCATCGACTCGATCTCGGATTGGGATGAATGAAGCGCGGCGAAATCTGGACCGTCGCCGCCGGCAACGGATACGTTGGAAAGGCGCGCCCCGCCGTCGTCATCCAGGACGACGCATTCGACGCGACGGCTTCGATCATCGTCTGCGCGTTCACGACGGAGTCCGTCGAAGCGCCGCTTTTTCGTCTGCCGGTGAAACCGAACGCAGAGAACGGATTGCGCATACCCTGCCATCTCATGGTCGACAAGATCGCGAGCGTGCCGAAGTCGCGACTCGGCAGGCGAGTCGGTCGTCTCGGGGATGATGATCTCGTGCGGCTCAATCGAGCGGCGTTGGTGTTCCTCGGTCTAGCGACGAC
>DASZYR010000214.1:0-8237 GCA_035545255.1 Rhodanobacteraceae bacterium | reverse complement strand
CGCGGCTCGCCTTGCAGGATCCGCAAAACGCGCTCGCGCGTCGTGTCGCGCGCGTCGATGCACTGGCGGATCGCTTGCGCGCCGCCGTCGCGCGCGCAGCCGAGCGCCGCGCGCTGCGGCTCGCCGAGCTCGGGCGCACGTTGAACGCGGTCAGCCCGCTCGCGACGCTCGATCGCGGCTACGCGATCCTGATCGAGCGCGAATCCGGACGCGTCGTGCGCTCGGTTCGCGCGGCCGCACCCGGCGCGCTGCTCCGCGCCCGCGTCGCCGACGGCGAATTCGAAGCGCGCGTCGAAGCGCCGGGCTCCGATCCGGATCGGTCCTGAGGCGCGCGCCACGCGGCGCACGATCCGGGCTTCAGCTGCGCATCATCGGCGCCGCCTACGATGCGCGTAGTCTTGCGCATCTTCCGAATCGCGGAGTACCGATGCTCGCGAAAACCTATCCCTACTATCTCGCCGGCCAGGCGCGCCGACCGAACGCCGATCTTGCGGTGACCGACAAGTATTCGGGCGACGTCGCAACGCGGGTTGCGCTCGCCGACGCGAAAGCCGTCGAGCAGGCGATCGCGGCCGCGGCAAAAGCCGAGACGGCGATGCGCGCGATGCCGCCGTATGCGCGGCAGCAGGTGCTCCTGCATTGCGTCGACCGCTTTCGCGAGCGTCATGACGAGCTTGCGATGGCGCTCTGCATCGAGGCGGGCAAACCGATCCACGATGCCGAAGGCGAGGTCACGCGGCTCGTCGACACGTTCCGCGTCGCGGCAGAGGAAGCCGTGCGCATCGACGGCGAGATCACCAATCTGGAAATCTCCGAGCGCGCAAAAGGCTATCGGGGCTTCGTGCAGCGCGTGCCGGTCGGCGCGTGCTCGTTCATCACGCCGTTCAATTTCCCGCTGAACCTCGTCGCGCACAAGGTCGCGCCGGCGATCGCCGCGGGATGCCCGTTCGTGCTGAAGCCCGCCGAGAAGACGCCGGTCGGCGCGCTGATCATCGGCGAGATCCTTGCCGAGACCGATCTTCCGCGCGGCGCCTTTTCGGTGCTGCCGTGCTCGGTCGAGACGGCGGCGCCGCTCGTCGCCGACGACCGGCTGAAGCTGCTTTCGTTCACGGGCGGGCTTGTCGGCTGGGATCTCAAGGCGAAGGCCGGACGCAAGAAGGTCGTGCTCGAGCTCGGCGGAAACGCCGCCGCGATCGTCGATGCCGACCAGCAGCGCCATCTCGACGACGTCATCGAGCGGCTGGTCTTCGGGAGCTTCTACCAGTCCGGCCAGAGCTGCATCAAGGTGCAGCGCATCTACGCGCACGCGGCGATCTATGCAGAGCTCCGCGAGCGCTTCGTCGCCGCGACGAAGAAGCTCAAGTCGGGCGACCCGAAGAAGCGCAACGTGTTTCTCGGCCCGCTGATCAACGAGGAATCCGCCAAGCGGCTGGAAGCGTGGATCGCCGAAGCGAGAGACGCCGGCGCCAGGCTCCTCTGCGGCGGCCGGCGCCGCGGCAACATGCTGGAAGCGACCGTGCTCGAGAACGTGCCGCGCGACGCGAAGCTCAATGCGCTCGAAGCGTTCGGCCCCGTCACGCTCGTCGCTCCGTTCGACGATTTCGACGAGGCGATCGAGCGCGTCAACGATTCCGACTACGGCCTGCAGGCCGGCGTCTTCACGAACGATCTCGCGCACGCGATGCGCGCGTGGGACCGCATCGTCGCGGGCGGCGTCATCGTCAATGACGTGCCGAGCTTCCGCGTCGACAACATGCCGTATGGCGGCGTGAAGCACTCGGGCTTCGGCCGCGAGGGTATCCGCTATGCGATCGAGGAAATGACCGAGCGGCGGCTGATGGTGATGCGCGGAATCTGACCGGCGCTCATCGACGGACGCCCATGTCCTCGGGAAACACGCGCTTTGCGCCGCCGACGGCACTGACGAAAACGTGATCGCCGATCTGCACGAAGCAGCCGATCGCGACTGGCGCCTCGACGACGGATCCGTCGTCCATTGCGACCTTGGCCATGACCGGATCGGCGCCCCGCAGCGAGCGGACGACGCCATTCGCCTGCCATAGGTATTCGACGCGGCGGAACGACGTCTTCTCGAACATGTCATACGCGACGATCGCGCCGACAAGAGCAATCGCCACGAGATACGGTTTCCAGGGCGAGAACGTCGGCTTCATCTTGCGAGAATGGCCCAGCGCTCGTGATCGCGCCAGCGGCCGCCGATCTTGAGATAGCGGGGCGAGAAGCCTTCCTTGCGGAATCCGCAGGTTCTGGCGAGCGCGATCGATGCGCGATTGCCAGGCTGGATGTTCGCTTCGAGCCGATGCAGCTTCATCGCGCGGAACGCATCGCGGACGATCGCCTGCAAGGCTTCGCGCAGGTAGCCGCGGCGCGCATGCGGCGCGAATACGTAGTAGCCGATGTACGCGTTCCGGAACGGGCCCATGACGACGTTCGAGATCGTGACGACGCCGACGAGCGTGCCATCGTCGCGGCGACGTACCGCGAATGCGTGCTGACCGGGTCCGGACATGCGCGCGACGTAGGCGCGGAACGCCGCCGGCGTCGATGCAGGCGCTACCCACGGCCGGTGCAACGCGCGGCTCCGGCGCGAGGCGGCGATGAATTCGGCTTCGTCGTCCGGCGAAAGGCGGTCGAACCGGATGCGCATTTTCATGGTGTCGCGTGCCCGCGCGTGCATCGGCGCATTCGGGCCACGATCGTCAGGCTCGCGCGGCGGACGCGAATCGTTGCAGCGTCGCGGCGGCGTCGGCGGCATCGAGATCGCTTTCCCAGTCTTCCATCAGCGCGATCAGCACGAGCTTCTCGAACTCGGCGCCGAAGCGCTGTGCGATCGCGTCGGGATCGCGGATGCGCTGGCTGTCGCCGATCAGGCCGAAATGGACGCGGCCGTCGTAGCTCAGGATCGAAAGGCCGAGTCCGATCGATCCCGTCTGCGGAACCCAGAACATCAGCTCGCGCAATCGCACGCCGGCGAGATAGAGCGGCTGCTGCGGACCCGGCACGTTCGTCGCGACGGCGCTTGCCTTGCGGCTGAAGAGATCGAGCGCCGGGCCTTGCAGCGCGGAAGGTGCCATGCCGAGCGCGGCGAGAAGGCCGAACGCGACGATCGCCTGGCGCCGGCCCTTGAGATCGCGCATGCACGCGGCGACGCGCGCGAGTCGCGTCAGCGGATTCGGCTCGCCGATCGGCAGGTCGAGGAACACGAGCCCGAAATGGTTGCCGAGCTTCTTCGCGTGCTCGAGCGGACGAAGGTTCACCGGCACGGTCGCACGGATCGTGAGGCCGTCCGGATCCTCGCCCTCGTCGCGCAGATATCCGCGCAACGCACCGGATGCGCAGGCGAGCAGCACGTCGTTGACGGTGCAGCCGAGCGCGCGGCCGAGCGTCTTCACTTCGTCGAGCGGCAGCGGCTCGGCCCACGCGACACGCTTCACGGCGCCGAGCGGGCCCTTCAACGCCGTGACCGGATCGTCCGGCAGCGTGATCGCGATCGCGAGCTCGCGCGTGATCTCGCTGCCTTCGCGCGCGACCATCGCGGCGATGTCGGGATCGCCGAGAAGGGCGGCGGCCTTTTCCCAGGCTTTTCCGCCGGCTGCGAGAAGTTTCTGGAAGCCGCCTTGCGCCGGATCGAGCAATCGTTCGAGCACGCCGCCGCGATCGCGCCTGAGCCAGGTCTTCGCGAGCTCGGCGTGCGCCTCGGGGCGGGGCGCCGTATCGGTCAGCGAAAGCAGCACCTGCACGAGCGCGAGGCCGTCCGCGTAGCAATGGTGGATGCGCGCGATCAGCACGCCGTCGCCGCGATCGTTCTCGACGAGATGGAACTGCCAGCGCGGGCGCGAAGGATCGAGCGGCGTCGACGCGAGCGCGCTGACGAAGGCTTCGAGCGCGGATTTGCCGCCCTGGCCCGGCAACACGGCCGTCCTGACGTGCCAGTCGAGATCGAGATCGTCGTCGGTCTCCCACCACGCACCGCTCGCCGACTGCACGGCGCGCTGGCGGAAGCGGCGGAACGCGAGGAAGCGTTCGGCGATCAGCTTCCTGATCCGCTTCGGATCGAGGCGGCCTGCGAAGATCAGGACGCCGGTGATCATCATGAGGTTCGTCGGACGCTCCATGCGCAGCCATGCGGTGTCGACCTTCGACATCGGCTCGCGCTGGCGATCGGACATGCCTTCCCCGCTACGCTGCATCGGCGTTCGTGTAGCATCCGATGGCGAACGTCAAAACGCAAACGCACGCGATGCCCGAGCGCGAGGCTGCGCGTCGGTCGCGCCGTTCGCCCGAAGCGCGTCAGCCGGAACCTCGAAGACTCCTGACGGAGCGCATGTGCACGAAGCCGCCGCCATCCTGCTCGCCTTGTTCGTCATCTTCGTCGCGGCGCAGATCGGCGCGGAGGTCGCGCAGCGCCTCAAGCTCCCGGGCGTCGTCGGCGAAATCGTCGCGGGCTGCGTCATCGGTCCGTCCGTACTCGGCTGGGTCGCGCCGGCGCAGATCGCGAGCGGAACGCCGCTCGACGTGCTCGCCGAGATCGGCGTCGTGCTGCTCCTCTTCGCGGTCGGCCTGGAGACGCGCCTCGACGATCTCAAGAAGGTCGGACGCACCGCATTCCTCGTCGGCGTTTCCGGCGTCGTCGTGCCGTTCGCGCTCGGCGCGCTCTGGGCGCACACGGCCGGCTACGACTGGGCGAAATCGATGTTCGTCGCCGCCGCGTTCGTCGCGACATCGGCCGGCATCACCGCGCGAGTGCTGCAGGAGCTCGGCGCGCTGCAGCGCATCGAGAGCCGCGTGATCCTCGGCGCCGCGGTCATCGACGACATCCTCGCGATGCTGCTGCTCGGCGTCGTCACTTCGCTGCAGGCGAGCGGAAGCGTGCAGATCGGCGCGCTTGCCATCGTGCTGGCTCAGGCGGTCGGTTTCGTCGCCGTCATCGGCTGGCTCGGCACGCGCGTCATGCGGCGGACGGGACACCTCATCGAGCGGCCGATCAATCCGCTCTCGCCGCTGGCGATCACGCTCGCGCTCTGTCTCGGTCTCGCGTTCCTCTCGACGCGATTCGGCCTTGCCGCGATCATCGGCGCGTTCCTTGCCGGCATGATCGCATCCGAGACGCGCAAGCGCGAGGAGCTCGAGCATCAGACACAGCCGCTGCTCGCGTTCCTGACGCCGTTCTTCTTCGTCATCACGGGCGCGAAGATCGACCTCGGAGTCTTCGCGAGCGGCGCGGCGCTCTGGACGCTGCTCGTCGTCACCGCGATCGCCGTGCTCTCGAAGATGATCGGCGGATTCCTGGGCGCCCTCCCGCTCGGCAAGCGCGGCGCGACGATCGTCGGCGTCGGCATGGTGCCGCGCGGCGAAGTCGGCATCGTGATCGCGAGCCTCGGACTTGCAAGCGGCGTATTTTCGGCCGAGATCTACGCAGTCATCGTCGCGATGTCGCTCTTGACGTCGATCCTCACTCCGCCGGTGCTCGCGTGGCTGTTGAAGCGCAACTAGCAGCAGCACGAAATGATGCGGCCGCATATCGAGCAGAAGAGCGTTTCATCGACAAAGGGAGATCAGCGGACTCCGGAGGACAAATCTTCGCGGATCGATAGACTCAAAATTTGCCAAGCCTGCGCCCAACGAATCGCAAAATGCTTGACACGAACACCTATATAGTCGGCCGCACGTAGTACACATGGAAATACGAAGTCCGTGCGCCATCTTGTCCTCGCGATAGCGGTGATGTGGATTGCGCTGGGCGCACCGGAAGCGCTCGCATTTTTCGATCCGCCGTGGATTACGCCTGCCAGTCCGAAGGCGGGAGAGCCGGTCTCCGTAAATACCAGCGGGGGAATATGCGACGTATTCGTCGAATGGCCCGGATATCCTCGGGTCACTCGCAATGGCGATGCAGTACGCATCATCAATTACGGCAATCACGAGACATTCGACGATTTCTGCATCTATGGTCTATGGGAGACGTCGGAACCCGTCGGCTCCTTCGCGCCCGGCAACTACACGCTGACGGTGGATTTTGCTTACGAAGATCCGCTTTACGGTCCGACAACCACCACGCTGGGAGTCCTGTCCTTCAGCGTAGCGAAAGCAAACGCCGCGCCCGTTCCGACTCTTGATCGCCTCGCCGTCATTATCCTGTCACTGCTCGTTTCGACTCTGGGTCTCCTCGCATTGCCGGCATCTTGTCGCAGCAGAGCACTGAGGCTGCCTTTCAGGCGCATTGCTCCGCCGACAATCGCATTGATGCTTGTCGCACCCTCAGCGAAAGCGCTCTTCGACCCGCCATGGCTCACGCCCGTGTCGCCGAAGGCTGGCGAGGTAGTGTCCGTTGATATTCGCGACGACGGCTGCGATGCCATGTTCTTCAAATCTGGCTATCCGCAGATTACGGTACAAGGTAATGCTATCCATCTGCTCGAATACGGCCATCATTGGGATACGGAAGACCTGTGCGTATACGAGCCGGGGCATCTGGTCGAACCTATCGGGGCTTACCCTCCGGGCACCTACACCGTCACCGTCGACTTCGTGTACGACGACGCACTTTATGGTCCGACGATCATGACGCTCGGCGTCGTGCCATTCAGCGTAACGGGAACAACCGTCGCAGCTCCCGTTCCGACTCTTGATCGTACCGTCGCGATCGTTCTGCCGCTGCTTGTTTCGATCCTCGGCTTGCTGGCGTTACCGGTGCGGCAGGGCACGACTTCGAGGCTGCGGGCTCATGCCGTCGTTCTGCTGGCAATCTCGTTGATGCTCGCCGCGCCGCCGGCGAAGGCATTCTTCGACTCACCATGGATTACCCCCATGGAGCCGCGACCGGGAGATGCCGTCTACGTGAACATCCGCGGCGGCATGTGCGATTCGATATTCGAGCATCCCGGATATCCCGTGATCACGCGGCAAGGCAACGCGATCCGCGTCGTCGAATACGGACATCACTGGGACACCACCGATCTCTGCATCTACCCGGTCGGGACGCTGACGGCTCCGATCGGCGCTTATCCCAGCGGCAGCTATACCTTGACGGTCGATTTCGTCTATGACGATTTCCTCTTCGGCCCGACGGTTATCGGACTCGGCACGCTCCCGTTCAAAGTAGCGGAACCGATTCCTGCCGCCTCCGTTCCGATGCTTGATCGTTACGGGCTCCTTGCGCTGTTGTTACTCGCTCCCGGCATTGCTCTTCCGATGTTGCGATATAGACGTCGACCGGATCGACGCTGACGCAGTTTCGCGCGATTGCTCCACGGTCGCGACTATGAGTATCGATGCCGTGACGAGCGGCACGCGGCTTATTGTTCTTAATAATTCACATTAGTACATATAATTGTCCGGATTACGCAAGAAATCCGTACTTCTTCCTTGGGCGAGCTTCCATCTCGGACAGCACCGCCCAGTGTTCCACGGGAAGGAGAACGTCATGTCAAGCAAATCAGTCGCCGTTGCGGCGCTTTTCTCTGTTTTCGCAGCCGCGTCACCTCGGCTGCATGCCCAAACCGATCGCACGATCGTGCTGCTCGTAAAAGACGCGCCCGGCGCGCCGACCCCGGCGCAGATCGTCGACTACAGCAATACGTGGCCGCACGCAGCTCCACCGCCGCTTACAGCTTTCGATGTCGCGGATCCGCAAGCGTCCTACTACCTGATGGCCGATCGTGCCAGTGGTGATTTCCTGGCGTGGCTTGAGGCCAATCCGCATTCGTTGCGCAAGAAGCTTGAAGACTACGTACTCGTAACTTTCAACTCGGCGGCGGACACTTCCGTCGCGCTGACAGCATTACAAAACGACCCCAAAGTAGAAGCGGCGGATATGCCACTCGCAATGGACTTCCGGACGGCTCGTCTATCGGGTACGGTTATCGATGCGCTTGCGCAGCCGGAGAGCACGCAATACGGGTGGGATGACATGAATCTTGCCGCCGCATGGCAGGTTACCGGTGGAGGCTATGCGCTGATCGGACAAATAGATATGGGCCTGGACCCAACTCATCCAGCGTTGATTGGCTTCAATGGGTCGACGTACATCAAAGGAAACTTCCTTCCGGCAGCCTCAAAAGATATCGGTCTAACAGGGCTCCCTGCACAACCTGGTTTCGATGCCACGGATGTTGATGAGGCAAAGGCCGAATGGATCGATGCAAGTACGTGCACGCCCGTCGCAGCCTTCATGACGCCTGCCCACCTCGGCCATGGTACGCATGTAGCTGGTCTGC
>DASZYR010000213.1:0-19657 GCA_035545255.1 Rhodanobacteraceae bacterium | reverse complement strand
GGAGTTCGCTACTCGGGATGCTCGTCGAGCTCGATCTCGCCCGTGAGCCAACCGACGTTGATGCGCCATTCGCGCCGGTCCTGGAGCACCGAGATGTGGCCGCCGGTCGAGCTGCCGTCGGCGAAGAAGCGGATGCCACCGGTATTCGCGCCGGTGACTTCCTGCTCGGCCGTCGTGAGGCGAAGCGTCATGTCGGTTGGCAGTTTCACCGCCGCCTTTCCGGGCGCGGTGTAGGAGTTGTTGCCGACATCGAGGAGCAGCACTTCCTGCTTTCCCTTCACGATCGCCTGGCCGCGCGTGTAGCGCAGCGCCGCGACGAGATCGCGGCTCGCCGCCGTGATGCGCGCCGAGCGCAGGCTCTTCGAGAACGAAAACGTGACCGCCGTCATCGCGATCGCGAGCAGGAGGATCACGGCCATCAGCTCGATGAGCGTGAATCCGCGGACTCCGGAACCACGACTCGGGATTCGGGACCGGAATCGGGTGGCATCCGATCCGCACGGCATCGGGCCGCCTCGCGAATCGATGCGCCGCGACGGAGCGGATGCCGAATCCCGAATCCCGAATCCCATGTTTCCTACTGCCAGTTGCCGTAATCCGCGTTCACGCCGTCGCCGCCGGCCTGATGATCCTTGCCGAGGAAAATGATGTCGAAGTCGCCGTGCTCTCCCGGCGCCTTGTACTGGAACTGGCCTCCGAACGGATCCTTGAGATCGGATTCCTTTCCGTACGGCCCCTGCCAGTTCGACGAATTGCCAGGCTTCGTGATCAGGTCCTCGAGCCGCGCCGGCGGTCCGCCGTTGTCGAGCGAATACGACTCGACGTCGCCCGCGAGCCGCGCGACGGCGGCCTTGCCCGATCCCCACTTGCCCTTGTCGACGTTCTTGCCGACCTGCTGCACGACGATGCCGGCGACGATGCCGATCAGCACGATGACCGCCAGCATTTCGATGAGGCTGAAGCCTGCTGCGCGCGGCAGGCGGCGAAGGCGGCTTTGAGCTGTCATGTTCATGTCTTTCCTCTTTGTCGCGTATCCCCGGGACGCGCCGGCTAGTGCACTGCACCGGCGATGTTCATGATCGGCAGCACGATCGCAAGCATGATCATCGCGACGACGACCGTCATCACGATCGTCGTCGCGGGCACGAGCGCGGCGAGCAGCCGATCGAGCGTGTTCTTGACCTCGACGTCGAACGTGTCCGCGACCTTCATCAGCATCGTATCGAGCTCGCCCGATTCCTCGCCGACGCTGATCATCTGGAGCGCGAGCTTCGGAAAGCGCTTGGACTGCGCGAGCGCATAGCCGAGACCGCCGCCCGTCTTGACCTCCTCCGCGGCCTGCTCGACGGATTGCGCAAGGACGCTGTTGGTCATGACGTTGCGCGCGGTCGCAAGCCCGGTCAGGAGCGGCACGCCGTTCTTCAGGAGCGTGCCGAGCGTGCGCGCGAGGCGCGCCGTCTCGATCTTGCGGGTGACGTCGCCGATCACGCGCATCTTGAGGAAACGCTCGTCGATCCTGAGCCGCGATTCGGGATTGGCCATCTGCCGGCGGAACCAGCCGATTCCGAGCACGATCACGGCGATGATCAGCCACCAGAAACTCTGCAGCGTCGAGCCGACCGCGAGCACGATCTTCGTGATCAGCGGCATCTCGACGTCCATGTCGGCGAACATCGGCGCGAACTGCGGCACGACGTAGACGAGCAGGATCATCAGCGAGAAGATCACCATGCCGACCAGGAACGCCGGATAGATCATCGCGTTGATGACGCTCGAGCGCAGCGCGCGGCTGCGCTCGAGATAATCGCCGAGGCGCGCGAGGGTCTCGTCGAGCGAGCCGCCGGTCTCGCCGGCGCGCACCATGTTGACGTAGAGCTTGGAGAAGCTGCCGTGCTCGGCTTCGAGCGCGTCCGAGAGCGGCGTTCCGCCGCGCACCTGGTCGCGCACGCGCTCGAGCATGCGCTTGGCCTTCTCGCCCTCGGGAAGCTCGAGCAGGATCTGCAGCGCGCGATCGAGCGGCTGGCCCGCGCCGAGCAGCGTCGCGAGCTGCTGTGTGAACTGCACGACCTGCGCCTCGCGCAGCGTCGCGCGCTTGAAGAGCGCCGCGAAGAGGCTCACCGAATCGCCGCTGTCGGCCTCGCGCACCTCCAGCGGGATGTTGCCGGCATCCTGGAGCTTGCCGATCACCTCGTCGTGCGACGCGACGTCCATCTGGCCGTCGAGCGTCTCGCCGGAGGGAGTGACGGCCTTGTAGTAGAAAAGTGTCATCGCGGAAAAGCCGGGATCCGGAATTCGTAATTCGGAGTACGCAAGGCGCCGAGCGCGCTCGCGGATGCGGACCGGACGGCGCGCGGAGCACCATCACGAATCCCGAATCCCGAATCCCGGCTCTTCTTCATCACGATTCCGACGACGTCACGCGCAGCACTTCCTCGATCGTCGTCTGCCCGTGCAGCGACTTCACGAGGCCGTCCTCGAACATCGTGCGCATGCCTTCCTTGCGCGCGGCTTCCTCGAGGTCGCCCATGCCGGCGTGCTGCATGATCATGCGGCGGATGCCGTCGCTCATTACGAGGAATTCCATGATCGTCGTACGGCCGAAGTAGCCGGTCGGGTTGGCGATCGACGAGCCGGGCTTGTAGAGCTTGATCGGGCGCTCGTCGGTGAAGCGCTCGAGCTCGTATTCGCGCACGAGCTCCGGCATCGCCTCGAAACGCTCGGCGCAAGTGAGATCGAGCCTTCGCACGAGTCGCTGCGCGAGCACGCCGTTGACCGTCGACGTCAGGAGGTAATCCTCGACGCCCATGTCGAGCATGCGCGTGACCGCGCCGGCCGCGTTGTTCGTGTGCAGCGTCGACAGCACCAGATGGCCCGTCAGCGCCGACTGGATCGCGATTCGCGCGGTCTCGAGGTCGCGCATTTCGCCGATCATGATGATGTCCGGATCCTGGCGCATGATCGAGCGCAGCGCGTTCGAGAAGTCGAGGCCGATCTGCGGCTTCGCCTGGATCTGGTTGATGCCTTCGAGCTGGTACTCGATCGGATCCTCGACCGTGATGATCTTGACGTCCGGCTGGTTCAGCTTCGAGAGCGCGGTGTAGAGCGTCGTCGTCTTGCCCGAGCCCGTCGGACCCGTGACGAGCATGATCCCGTGCGGAAGCTCCAGCACGTTGAGGAACTTCGGCAGGAACTCGTCGGTGAAGCCGAGCGTGTGGAAATCGAACACGATCGCTTCGCGGTCGAGAATACGCATGACGACCGACTCGCCGTGCGCCGTCGGCACGGTCGAGACGCGAAGGTCGAGCTCCTTGCCCTGCACGCGGATCATGATGCGGCCGTCCTGCGGCAGGCGGCGCTCGGCGATGTTGAGCTTCGCCATGATCTTGACGCGCGAGATCACCGCCGCGGTCGACGCCGCCGGCGGCGACTCGACTTCGTGCAGCACGCCGTCGATGCGGTAGCGCACCTTCAGGCGATTCTCGAACGGCTCGATGTGGATATCGGACGCGCGTCCTTCGACCGCGCGCTGGATGATGAGGTTGACGAGGCGGATGACCGGCGCTTCGGACGCGAGATCGCGCAGGTGCTCGATGTCGTCCTCGCTGCGGTTGTTCTCGTCGGTCAGGTTCTCGACGATCGTGCCCATCGCCGAGCGGCCCTGGCCGTAGTAGCGCTCGATGAGATCGTCGATCTCGCTGCGCATGCCGATGTTGAGCTTGACCTTGCGTCCCGTCGCGAGCTCGAGCGCCTGCATCGGAAAACGGTCGGCAGGATCGGCGACGAGCAGCGTCACGTCGCTCTCGCTCTCGCCGATCGGACAGATGTGGTGATGCTTCAGGAAGCGGATCGACGTCTGCACGTTCGCCGGCGGCGCCTCCGGGAACTCCTTCGCCGACAGGAGCGGCAGCGTCAGCAGCTCCGACACGGCCTCGGCCATCTCGCGCTCGGAGACGAGGCCAAGACGCGTCAGCAGCGAGACCAGGCTGCCGGAGGACGGGTCCTCCTGATGCAGGCGCCGGCCGCGCGCGAGGTCGGTCTCCTTGAGATGGCCCTGCGCGACCAGGAACTGGCAGATGCGGTCGTCGAGACTGCCTTCCTGAGCCGGCGGCGCCACGGGGGCGATGGGGGCGACTGCTGCCATGGATTCCTGCCGTTCTCCGAGCGGGTCGATACGGGCCCGACTGCGAATTGTTCCACAGACGGAGGTCCGCCCGCGGCCTTGCCGCCCCGCCGATCCCCGGCCGCACCGAAAACGCCGCGCCGCAAGCCGCGGCGCGCCGTCGTGGGATCGTCTCGCTGAGAGGCGCCTTGCGAAATCCGTCGGCCGACTCGCCCGGGCGGAGATCAGACCGCCGTTTCGGGCCCGGGTTCCCCGGCGCGATCGACGAGTTCGGCGATGAACCCGCGATTCAGGCCGATCCAGAGCACCGCCGGCACGACAGCCGGAAGGATCAGGAATGCGAACTGATACGCGAACGCGATGGCGTCTGACGAAAGGCCCGCCTGCGCGATCGCCGCTGCGCCGGCCGACCCTGCGTCGACGGCGAGGAACTTGAGGCTCTCGGCGACGATGCCGAAGGCCTGCGCGAGTCCGATCACGACGAACGCGATCACGAGCTCGCCGAGCCGCTTTCGGACCGGGAGCGGCGTCGCCAGCACGAGCCCGCTGAACAGCGGTAGCGAGTAGGCATACACCATCGGATTCAGTACGGGCTCGAGCACGCCGATGCCTCCGGTGCTCCCGGCCGTGGCCGGCACGTTCACGACGACGGCCGTCGTCAGCGTCGCGAGATAGCCGGCATGCGCAACGACGTGTCCGGACGCGTCGAGCACGTCGCCGCCTTCGTGCAGGGCGGAGAAGAGACCGGGCCAGAGACCGGTCAGAACGATCTTCGCAAGCCGCACCGCGGGCCAGCTCCAGACCGCCGCGCCCGCGAACCAGACCACGAAGCTCGCCGGCAGCCAGAGCGCGGCGCGCAGCGCGAACGCATGGACCGGCGACAGGCGCACGCGATCAGCCGACCCACGCCCGCGCGTTGCGGAACATGCGCATCCACGGCGAATCCTCGCCCCATTCGCGCGGACGCCAGCTCATCTGCACGCTGCGGAACACGCGCTCGGGATGCGGCATCAGGATCGTCACGCGCCCGTCCGCTGCCGTGAAGCCGGTCCGCCCGTGCGGCGAGCCGTTCGAGTTCAGCGGAAAGCGCACGGTCGCATCGCCGCCGTCGTCGACGAAACGCACGCAGGCGCCGGCGCGGTCCGCATCGGCGGATTCGGCGAACTCCGCGCGACCTTCGCCGTGCGCGACGGCGCAGGGAATCCGGGATCCGGCCATGCCGGTGAAGAGGATCGACGGCGAATCGAGCACCTCGAGCGTGACGAGGCGCGCCTCATACTGCTCGCTCGCGTTGCGCGCGAAGCGCGGCCAGTGTCCGGCGCCCGGAACGATGCCCTTCAGCGCCGCCAGCATCTGGCAGCCGTTGCAGACGCCGAGCGCGAACTTCGACGGATCGGCGAAGAACGCCGCGAACTGATCGCGCAGCGCGTCGTTGTAGAGGATCGACGCGGCCCAGCCGCGGCCCGCACCGAGCACGTCGCCGTAGCTGAAGCCGCCGCACGCGGCGAATCCCGCGAAGTCGGCGAGCTTGCGCCGCGCGGATTGCAGATCGGTCATGTGCACGTCGATCGCGTCGAAACCGGCGCGCGTGAACGCCGCGGCCATCTCGATCTGGCCGTTCACGCCCTGGTCGCGCAGGATCGCCACGCGCGGCCGCGCGCCCGTCGCGATGTACGGCGCAGCGACGTCCTCGGCGGGATCGAATGTCAGCCTCGGCACGATGCCGCGATCGTCTTCGTCGCAGCGCCACGCGAGCTCGGCGTCGGCCGATTCCGGGTTGTCGCGAAGGCGCTGCATCGCGTGGCTCGTTTCGGACCACGCGTGCATGAGATCGCGCCATTTCCACTCGGCGAGCGTCTCGCCTTCGAGCTCGACGCGCACCCGGAGTTTCTTGCAGGGCGTCGCGACGCGATGCGCGATCGCACCGAGTCCGTGCGCATCGAAGAGCGCGCGCACGGCTTCGCGGTCGGCGCTGCGGATCTGCACGACCGCGCCGAGCTCCTCGTTGAAGAGATCGGCCATCGTGTTGCCGGCCCATCCGTCGAGCAGGACGTCGAGCCCGCAGTGTCCCGCGAGCGCCATCTCGACCAGCGCGACGATCGCCCCGCCGTCGGCGCGGTCGTGATAGGCGAGCAGCAGACCGTTCGCGTTTGCTTCCTGGATCGCCGCGAAGAACGCGCCGAACCGCTTCGCGTCGTCGAGATCGGGGGCGAGCCCGCCGCCGCGGCCGAACGCCTGCAGCAGGGCCGATCCGCCGAGGCGCGACTGGCCGGCGCCGAGATCGATCAGCCAGAGCTCGCTCTCGCCCTGGTCGAGCACGAGCCCGGGCGTCAGCGCCTGTCGCGCATCGAGCGTGCGCGCGAACGCCGATACGATCAGCGAAACCGGCGCGATCGTCTGCTGTTCGGTCACTGCGGATCGCGTTGCATTTCCTTCTGCCGCTTGCGGGAGAAGGTGGCCCGAAGGATCGGATGAGGGCAACGCGGGCTCAGCCCACCGCACCTGCATCGACAGCGAATCCTTGCCGACCGGGATCGAAATGCCGAGCGCGGGGCAAAGCTCCATGCCGACCGCACGCACTGCGTCGTGGAGTGCCGCGTCCTCGCCGGCGTGTCCGACGGCCGCCATCCAGTTCGCCGAAAGCCGCACTTCGTCGAGCCGGACTTCGGCGGCGGCGAGATTCGTCAGGGCCTCGCCGACCGCCATGCGCGCCGACGCGGCCGCGTCGATCAGCGCGAGCGGCGTGCGCTCGCCCATCGCCATCGCCTCGCCTGCGTAGCCGTCGAAATCGGCAAGCGTCACGGCGCAATCGGCGACCGGCACCTGCCACGGACCGACCATCGGATCGCGCGAGCACAGGCCGCCGACGGTGCGATCGCCGATCGTGATCAGGAACGATTTGCTGCCGACCGCCGGAACGCGCAGCACGCGCATGACGGCCTCGTCGAGTGCGATGCCCGAGAAGTCGGCGACGAGATCGACACGCTGCATCGCGCGTCGCGCGTCGCGATGCATGCGCGGCGGCTTGCCGAAAAGGACGTCGAGCGGGAGGTCGATGACGGAGAGCGGAGATTCGCGATTCGCGATTCGGGATTCGGAAGAGCCGGAATCGGTCACGACGAGGCGGCGTTCGGTCGTGGCCGCGCCGACGACGGCGAACGGACAGCGCTCGCGGGCGCAGAGGGATTCGAACAGCGCAAGATCGGCGGGCCGGATGCCGAGCACGTAGCGCTCCTGCGATTCGTTGCACCAGATCTGCATCGGCGAGAGATGCGGATCGTCGCTCGGGATCGCTCGAAGATCGATGCGGCCGCCGACGTTCGAGTCGTTCAGGAGTTCCGGGATCGCGTTCGAGAGCCCACCCGCGCCGACATCGTGGATCGAGACGATCGGATTCGTCGCGCGCGCCCAGCATGCGTCGATGACCTGCTGGCAGCGCCGCTGCATTTCCGGGTTGTCGCGCTGCACGGAAGCGAAGTCGAGCGCCTCGGAACTGGAACCCGCGGCCATCGACGACGCCGCGCCGCCACCGAGCCCGATCAGCATCGCGGGACCGCCGAGCACGATGACCGCGTCGCCGTCGGCGAGCATCTTCTTCTCGACGTCGCCGCGACGAAGATTCGCGACACCGCCCGCGATCATGATCGGCTTGTCGTAGCCGCGCCGCACGCCCGATTCGGAAGTCTCCTGCTCGAACGTGCGGAAATAGCCGCCGAGCGCGGGACGGCCGAACTCGTTGTTGAACGAGGCGGCGCCGATCGGCCCGTCGCGCATGATCTCGAACGCGCTCGCGAAGCGCGGCGGCAGCGGACGATCCTTTTCCCACGGACGCGGCAATCCGGGAATGCGCAGATGCGAGACCGAAAAGCCGGTCAATCCCGCTTTCGGCTTGCCGCCGCGGCCGGTCGCGCCTTCGTCGCGGATCTCGCCGCCCGAGCCCGTCGACGCGCCGGGATACGGCGAGATCGCGGTCGGATGATTGTGCGTCTCGACCTTGATCGCGTACGGCGTGTCCTCGCGGTGTCCGGCGTAGCGATCGTCCGATGGATCGGCGAAGAAGCGCGCTGCGCCGCTGCCCTCGATGACGGCCGCGTTGTCCTTGTAGGCCGACAGCGTGTGCGCCGGCGATTTCGCGTGCGTGTTGCGGATCATCGCGAACAGCGAGCGATCCTGCTTCGCGCCGTCGATCGAGAAGTCCGCGTTGAAGATCTTGTGCCGGCAATGCTCGGAATTCGCCTGCGCGAACATCATGAGCTCGGCATCGGTCGGATCGCGGCCGAGCGCCGCGTAGCTCTCGGCGAGGTATTCGATCTCGTCGGGCGCGAGCGCGAGACCGAGGCGCGCATTCGCCTGCGCGAGCGCAGGCTTCGGATCGCCGCCGAGCGCGATGCGCCGGAGCGGCGCCGGAGCGCCGGTATCGAAGAGACCATCGATGCCGTCGAGCGAGACGATCACCGACTGCGTCATCGGATCGTGCAGGTCGCCGACGACCGCGTTCCATTCCGCGTTGTCCGGCGCCGGCGCGCCTTCGAGCTCGAACGCGGTGCCGCGCTCGATGCGCCGCACCGGCAATCCGCAGCCCTGCAGGATGTCGGTCGCCTTGCTCGACCACGGCGAGCGCGTGCCGAGCCGCGGCACGACCCAGAATGCGGCGGGTCGCGGCGCGCCGCGCGCGGCTTCGAGGATTTCGGCCAGCTCGCCGAGATCGATCTCGTCTTTCGCAGCATCGACGAAATAGACGTGACGAGCCGCAAGCACGCGACAGCCCGGCGCGTGATGCGCCAGCTCGGCGTTGAGGCGGTCGATTCGGAATGCGGACAGCGCGGGCTGGCCGTCGAGGACGATCATGGCCGAAGAGCGGTCGTGACGGCCTTCATTGTAGCAGGCCGGGTGGCCCGAGATGGGCGCTCGAGGCGCGAAAGCAACATGGATTCCGCTTTCGCGAAAGCGAGCCGAAACGTCATAGGGTGGGCTTCAGCCCACCGTCTTCCTTCGCTTCGACCGATCGGTGGGCTGAAGCCCACCCTATGAGCGGCGGATCTCGCGCGAGCGCGAGACTCAGTTCGCCGCGAGCGACGCCTTGCCGAGGTTCTGCAGCTTCGCCTCCATCTCGGCCGGCGAGAGGTATCCGCCGATCTTCGTGCCGTCCGGGGCGAAGATCGTGGGAGTGCCGTCGACGCCGACTTGCGTGCCGAGCTGGTATTCCTCAGCGACCGGGTTGTCGCACTTGGCGGGCGCCGGATTCTTGCCGGCTTTCGCCGCCGTGAAGGCCGCCTTGCGGTCGGCGGCGCACCAGACCGACACGGCCTTGTCGAACGAGGGCGAATTGAGGCCGGTCCGCGGGAAGAAGAGGTAGTCGACCTCGATGCCGCGCTTGTTGTAGTCGGCGATCTGCGAATGCAGCTTGCGGCAGTAGCCGCAATCGAGATCCGTGAACACCGTGATCTTGTACTTCGGCTTCTCCGGAGCGAACACGATGCGCTTGGAGACCGGAACCGCATCGACCTTCTTCTTGTGATCGATCGCCAGACGCGCGCCGCTCAGGTCGCGCTTGCTCTGCGTGTCGTACAGCGTTCCCTGCAGAAGGTACTTTCCGTCGTCGCTGACGTAGACCATCTGGCTGCCGATGATGACCTGGCGATAGCCCGGCAGCGGCGCGGATTCGATTCCGTCGAACTTGGCCTGCGGGACGAGCTCCTGCAGCGCCTTGCGTGCGGCGGCATCTTCGGGCTTGTCGGCGGCGTGGATGGGCGCAGCGGCGGCGGCCAGTGCGAGCGGAACGATCAGCCGGAGGTTCATGAGGTTGTCTCTAGGTTTCGTTGCGTGTGCGATCGTCCGTGATCGCTTCGGTTGTCGGTGTTACGTCAATCTCGCTGCTTTCGGAGATCGGGTAATCCAGAAGCGGCCATCCATGGCCGCACTTTTCAATTAACCGCCGAGCCTTTTGAAAGGCGGTCCAGCTCGGCGGCGAGCCGGTCGGGCGACATCGCGATCTGCGAGGGAATCTGCGAGCCATCGGCAGCCAGCACGGTCGGCGTGCCGCCGATGCCGAGAGATTGCGCGAGATGCGTCAGCTCGGACACCGGATTCGGGCAGGTCGCCTTGCCGGGGTCCTTGCCGGACATCGCGGCCGTGAACGCGTTCGGTCGATCCTGCGAGCACCAGACCGCTTCGGCCTTCTTGTCGGCGCCGGGATGGATCGAGAGCGGGTAGAAGAGATAGTCGACCGCAATGCCCTTCGCGTTGTACGCCGCGATCTGCTGATGGAAGCGCCGGCAGAACGGGCAATCGACGTCCGTGAACACGGTGACCGTGTGCTTGGCCGCGAGCGGCGCCGGCGGCGCGAACACGATGCGCTTGTCGGGGCCGACTTTCGCGAGCGCGTCCCTGCGCGCCTTCGCGCGCGAGGTTTCGGTGAGGTCGCGCCGGTTCGCGACATCGTAGGCGTTGCCGTCGAGGACGTATTTGCCGTCCTTCGTCACATAGACGAACTGGCCGCCGGCGATGGCCTCGTAGAAGCCGGGAATCGGCGATTCCTGCACCGCGTCGATCTTGACGTTCGGCGCGAGCGCGTTCATGGCCTGGCGCACGGTGTCCTCCGGCGTCGCAGCGGTGGCGCCGAACGCGGTCAGCAGGCCGATTACGATGAAGGGAGCGCGCATGGAAACCTCGTCGTGGAAGGACGGGAGACCACGACCGGCGCAAGGCGACTTCGCTTGCGCGGCGCGGCCGGGCCGGCCGCGGATTGACCGGCCAAGGTGCCGGCGGGTTCCCGAATAGCGCAATTCTCGCACGCGCGGGCAGCCGCGGAAAGCGCGCGAACGCGCAGCGGCGCACAAAAAAGCGCGTCTTTACGCATTCATCCGCGCGGATGATGGCGCGCGTGCAGTCGCTTGAGCCCTTCGCGGGCGACCAGCGTGTAGATCTGGGTCGTCGACAGCGAGCTGTGGCCGAGCATCAATTGCAGCGCGCGAAGATCCGCGCCGCGGTTCAGGAGATGCGTCGCGAACGAATGGCGCAGCACGTGCGGCGAGATGCGCCGGGCCGGTATGCCGGCGGCGAGCGCGTGCTTCCTGACCAGCGTCCAGAACATCTGCCGCGTCATCGCGGCGCGCCGGTTGCTGACGAAGAGCGCGTCGCTCCGCCCACCCTTGAGGAGGACCGGCCGCGACTCGGCGACGTAGCGCCCGAGCCAGTGCGCCGCCTCGTCTCCGAGCGGAACGAGCCGCTCCTTGCCACCCTTGCCTACGACGCGCAATACGCCCTGCCGGAGATTCACCTGCGCCGCCGCGATGCCGACGAGCTCGCTGACGCGCAGCCCCGAGGCGTACATGAGCTCGAGCATCGCGCGATCGCGAAGGCCGATCGGCGTGCCGGGCGGCGCGCGCAGCAGCGCGTCGATCTCGGATTCGGCCAGCGCCTTGGGCAGGCTGCGCGGGAGCTTCGGCGCGTCGAGCAGCAGCGTCGGATCGGCCGCAAGGCGGCCGCCCTGCACCATCGCGCGATAGAAATGGCGCAGCGCCGAAAGCATCCGCGCGTTCGAGCGCGCCTTGTAGCCCGTGCCGCCGGTTCCGCCCTTCGCGTGGCGCTCGCTGAGGTAGCGCTGCAGTTCCTCGCGCCCGCAGCGAGCGAGCGAGCCCGCGTGCCGCGCGAGCCAGCGCGCGAATCCTTCGAGATCGAGGCGATAGCTTGCGAGGGTGTTGTCGGCGAGTCCGAGCTCGGACCACGTGCGCTCGAGGAACGCATCGATCAGCACTCGGTCCTCGGCGGCGATCTCGTCCGCCTCGGCTACGGCCGATGTCCGCAGCGAAGTGCGGTCAGTCGTGCGGGAGGCGCGTTTCGGCGGCATGCGATTGCGGAAATCCATCAGCCTTTCGTGCTTGCGCGCCCAAGCCTAAACGTTGACGCTAGCGGCGTCACCGTACCGCGTTCCGACCCATGACCGCTTCACCCGCCCCGCCGTGGCTCAGGATCGCCGCCGCGATCTACGATTTTTTTCCGCTGCTCGCGCTCTGGATGCTGACCGCGGGCCTCGCGCTCCTGCTGGTCCACGGCACGGTCGATCTCGCGCACCCGCCGCTCGCGTGGCGGGTGGGCCTGCGTCTGGCGTTGCTCGCGGTCACGGCCGCGTATTTCGTCTTTTCGTGGACGCGCGGCGGACAGACGATCGGCATGCGCGCCTGGCGCCTTCGCCTCGTCGATGCGTCCGGCAGCGCGTTGCCGGCGACGCGCGCGATGCTGCGCTTCGTCGTCGCCTGCGCGTCGCTCGCGGTACTCGGCATCGGATTCCTCTGGTGCCTCGTCGATCGCCGGAAACGCGGCTGGCACGACATCGCGGCGCGCACCGTGCTCGTGCGCCTCGCGAAGTGACGCAGGCGCGACATCGGCCGATCGGCCAGACGCGAGCGTTACGATGACCGGCCGATCGCCCTATGCGTGCCGGCGGAAATAGACGAACGCGAACGCGGCCAGCAACAGCGGCGGAAGCAGGTTCGCGATCGCCGGATGAACGCCGTAGACCGCCGCCATGTTCACGATCGCGCGCTGCGCGAAATAGAAGCACAGCGCGAGGACCATGCCGATGAAGAGGCGCTTGGCGAGCCCGCCGCTGCGCAGCGTGCCGAACGCGAACGGCACCGCGCAGAACGCGAGCGCAAGCACGCTCACCGGATAGAAAACGCGCCCCCAGTAGGCCTGGCGGAACGTCGAGGCGTCCTGCCGGTTCTTCTCGAGATAGAAGATGTTGCGCGAGAGATCGCGCAACGTCATGTATTGCGCCTGCACGATGCTGAGCGAAAGCAGCGCGGGATCGAGCCCCGATTCCCAATGCTCTTCGGGCTTCGTCGCGCTCGATGCGCTGTCGGCGCCGAACGTCGTCCGGCGCACGCCGTAGAGCGTCCATGCGCTCGCCGCGTGCACGGCGCGCGCCGCGAGCGCGAGCGACTCGAGCCTTCCCTCGGGATCGAACTCGAACACGCGCACGCCGGACAATTCGACGCTGCCGCCGCGCGCGCGGCCGCGCCGCGCGCTGATGACCGTATCGCCGTCGCGTGCCCACAGCGCGCCGCCTTTGCCGAGCGCGATGTCCTTCGATTTCGCCGCGATCTGGAGCGCCTGTGCCTTCTGCTCGCCATACGGTCCGATCGTCTCGCCGACGAGCGTCACGAGCGCCGTCAGCGTCGTCAGCGCGAAGACGACCGATGCGCAGATGCGCAGCTTCGAGAGTCCCGCCGCGCGCAGCGCCGTCAGCTCGCCGCTGCCGGCAAGCCCGCCGAGCCCGAGCAGTCCGCCGATCAGCGCGGAATAGCTGAACATCTCGTAGCAGCGGCGCGGCACGGTCAGCAGCACGTAGGTAACGGCCTTGCTCAGCGTGTACTGGCCCTGGCCGACGTCGTCGAGCTCGCCGATGAAGATGCGGAACGCATCGAAACCGACGATCGTGAGCCAGGTCAGCGCGACCGACGAGAGCACGGCCATCGCGACGAGCCGGTCGACGCGCTTCACCGTGAAATCGAAACCGCGCATCAGACGGCGCTCCGTTTCGCGCGCGGCATGCGCTGGCTGTTCCAGATGAGCCAGGCGGCGACCGCGATCGTCGGCAGATACACCCACCAGAACCCGAACGCCGGAGCGAGCTTGCCCTGCCCGATCCACGACCGGCCGAGACCGAGCCCCGTATTGAAGACCCACCACGCGAGGACCGCGACCAGGAGGCGCGCATACCGCGGCTCGCGCGGGCTCGATTTCGAGAGCGGCAGCGCCAGGAGCGTCAGCACCAGCGCGGAAATCGGCGCCGCGAGCCGCCAGTGAATCTCCGCGCGCATGACGGGATCGTCGGGATTGCGCAGCAGCACGCGCGTCGGCGCCGACCGCTTCGCCGTCGTGTCGTTGTCGTCGCTCTCGCTGTCGGGCAGCTTGATGTCGTTGCGCGCGAAGCGCATCAGGCGGTAGTCGTCCTGTCCGAGCGTGCCTTCGACGCGAAAACCGTCCTGCAACGCGAGATAGCGGCCGACACCGTCGGCATCGTGGTAGAGAAAGCCGCTCGTCGCCGTGATGACGTCGATGCGCGTGGTCCCGTCGTCCTTCTTGCCGGGATCCTTGACGACGCGCTCGCTCTCGACGAAAAGTCGCTTGAACTCGGTGCCGTCGGACGACATCTCGCCGACGTAGATCTCGCCGTCCTTGCCCGGCAGCTCGATGAAGCGTCCGGGCTCGAGGCCGGCGATGATCAGCGAGCGATTCGCCTCCTCGAGCAGCGTCTGCGAAAGCCGCACCGCCGCCGGCGCGAGCCAGAACGAGATCGTGCCGAGCAGCAGCATCGTCGGAACGATCAGCAGTGCGAGCGGGCGCGCGAGCCCGCCGAGATCGAGCCCCGAGGATTGCAGCACCGCCATCTCGCTGTCGCGCCAGAGCCGGCCGTACGCGAGCAGCACCGCGAGGAACACCGCGAGCGGCAACAGCACGGTCAGCGCATCGACGCTGCGCAGGGCGATCAGCGTGAACAGGAGATCGGCCGGGATGCGCCCGCGCGCGATCTTCGCGAGGAGGTCGGCGACGGCCGTGCCGACGACGATCAGCAGCAGGATCGACGTCGCCGCAAGGAAGTTCGCGGCGAGCTCGCGAAGCAGGTAGCGATCGACGATGCGCAGCCGAAGGTCCGCGAGCGAGGCCGGCCAGGGCGGGTTTCGCGCGTCCGTCGGGCTTTGCCGTAAAATGGTGGGCTTCATGTTTCCGATGGGCGCGGCATAACCGCCAGTTTACCTGCGCGGCGGAATCGCCCGGATCATCCTCAAGTCTGCTGGAACGCAAAATGACCCTCAAGTTCACGCTCTGCGCCGACGCGCCGGAAGCCGCCGCGGTTCCCTGCATCGTCGTCGGCATCCACGAGAACCTCTCGCTGACGCCGGCCGCCCTGCGCATCGACGAGCGGAGCGGCGGCGCGATCCGGCGCCTGATCGAGAGCGGCGATGCGACCGGCAAGAGCGGCACCACCACGGTCCTGTTCGGCCTTGCCGGCGTCGCGGCACCGCGCGTCGTGCTGGCCGGGCTCGGCGAGCAGGGCAAGCTCGACGCGGCGACGTTCCATCGCGCGGCCAGCGAATCCGCGCGCGCGGTGAAGGGGCTCCCGATCGACCGCGCCGTCTCGTATCTGACCGAAGTCGAAGTACCAGGCCGCGACGCCGCGTGGAAGCTCCGCACGGCGGCGCTCGCCGCGGACGCGCAGGCGTACCGCTACACGGCGACGTTCAAGCCCAAGGAGAAATCGAAGACGCCGCAGATCGAAGCGCTCGCGTTCGCCGGGATCGCGGCGGATCCGGCCACCGATCGCGCGCTCGCCGAGGCGCACGCGATCGCGAACGGCGTGCGCTTCGCGCGCGAGCTCGGAAACCTGCCGCCGAACATCTGCAATCCGGCGTACATCGCGGCGCAGGCGAAGAAGATCGCCGACGGGCACGCCGGCGTCACGCTCGAGGTGCTCGAGCGCGAAGACATGCAGAAGCTCGGCATGGGCTCGCTGCTCGGCGTCTCGCAGGGCTCGGCGAATCCGCCCAAGCTCGTCGTGCTGCGCTGGAACGGCGGGAGGAACGGCGCGAAGCCGTACGCGCTCGTCGGCAAGGGCATCACGTTCGACTCCGGCGGCATCTCGCTGAAGCCCGGTCCCGGCATGGAAGAGATGAAGTTCGACATGTGCGGCGCGGCCGGCGTGCTCGGCGCGTTCGTCGCCGCCGTCGAGCTCAAGCTGGCGCTGAATCTCGCCTGCATCGTGCCGGCCGTCGAGAACATGCCGGACGGCAATTCGTACCGGCCGAGCGACATCCTGACCAGCATGTCCGGCCTCACGATCGAGGTACTGAACACCGACGCCGAAGGCCGCCTCATCCTCTGCGACGCGCTGACCTACGCGCAGAAGCTCGAGCCGGAGGTCATCATCGACGCGGCGACGCTGACCGGCGCCTGCGTCGTCGCGCTCGGCAAGCACGCATCGGGCCTCATGACCAAGGACGACGAGCTCGCCTCGCAACTCCTGAAGTCCGGCAACGACACGATGGATCGCGCCTGGCGCCTGCCGCTCTGGGACGATTACCAGCAACAGCTCGAGTCCGGATTCGCCGACGTCGCGAACATCGGCGGCAAGTACGCCGGCGCGATCACGGCCGGCTGTTTCCTCTCGCGCTTCGTCAACACCTCGCGCTGGGCGCATCTCGACATCGCCGGCACGGCCTGGGACGAAGGGCGCAAAGGCCTCGCGACCGGCCGGCCCGTGTCGCTGCTGGCGCAATACCTGATCGATCGCGCTGCGTGACCTCGACGACGCCGGACTACCGCAAGCAGAAGCAGATCGCGCTCTCGACGCTGGTCGGCGCCTCGCTCGCGCTCGGCGTCGTCGACGCCGCGATGCAGCTTCAGGCCTCGGGCGGATTCACGCTGATCGGAAGCGTCGCGATGCTCGTGATCGGATTCCGCTGGCTGACGCTCGATTCGGCCGAGCTCGACATCCGGCGGCCGATGTGGCTCAACATTGGCATCGTGATGGCGGCGGCGATCTTCGTGCCGTATTACCTCTACAAGACGCGCCCGGCCGGGCGCCGGCTGCCGGCGATCGCGGGATTCTTCGCGCTGATCCTCGCCTGCGCGTTCGCCTCCGCGATCGGTGCCGCCTCGATGGCGTATTTTTCCGGCACGTTGCCGCCGGTCTGAAGCATGGCGCGCGCGGATTTCTATCTCATCGACAAGCCGCGATTCCGCGACGATCCGCTGCTGCTCGTCTGCGAGCTCGCCAAGCGCGCCTATTCGGCCGAGCAGCCGACGCTGATCCTCACGCGCTCGCAAGAGCAGGCCGACGCGCTCGACGAGAAGCTCTGGGAATTCGACGACACGGCGTTCATCCCGCACCAGATCGCCGGCGACGACGACGACTCGATCACCGCCGTCGTGATCGCGCCGCCTGGCATCAAAGCGCAAGATCGGCCGCTCGTGATCAACCTGCGCGACGAATGCGCCGAAGGCGCTTACGAGCGCGTGCTCGAAGTCGTTGCCGCCGAACCCGCGGAGCGCGAAGGCTCGCGTGCGCGCTGGAGCGAGTACTGGCGGCGCGGGTTCGAAGTGGCGAAACACGACATGTAGAGCGCGAATGGGAGTCGGGAATGGAGAATCGGTAAATCCCTCGTCCCGAACTCGCCGCATCTGTTCCCCATTTCCCAATTCCCTATTCCCATGGAAAAGACCTTCGAACCCCGCGACATCGAACAGAAGTGGTACGCCCACTGGGAATCGCACGGCGATTTCTCGCCGTCCGGCGACGGCGAGCCTTATTGCATCCTGCTGCCGCCGCCGAACGTGACCGGCACGCTGCACATGGGACACGCGTTCCAGCAGACGATCATGGACGCGCTGATCCGCTACCACCGCATGCGCCTGGCTCCTGATGGAACGCGCTACAGGACGCTGTGGCAGGGCGGCACCGATCACGCCGGCATCGCGACGCAGAAGATCGTCGAGAACCAGCTCGCGGCCGAAGGCAAGTCGCGCCACGATCTCGGCCGCGCGAAATTCATCGAGCGCGTCTGGGAATGGAAAGAGCAGTCGGGTTCCACGATCACGAACCAGATGCGCCGCCTCGGCGCGTCGGTCGACTGGTCGCGCGAGCGCTTCACGATGGACGAAGGATTGTCCGCCGCCGTGCGCCGCGTGTTCGTCGAGTGGTATCGAGCAGGTCTGCTCTATCGCGGACGGCGCCTCGTCAACTGGGACCCGGTGCTGATGACCGCGGTCTCGGATCTCGAAGTCAACAACGAGGAGAAAGACGGCTCGCTGTGGTCGATCCGCTATCCAGCCGCCGACGGCGGCGAGGGCGTCGTCGTCGCGACCACGCGACCCGAGACGATGCTCGGCGACGTCGCGGTCGCGGTGCATCCCGAGGATGCGCGTTACTCATCGCTGATCGGAAAAATGCTGAAGTTGCCGCTGACCGGTCGCGAGATTCCGGTCATCGCCGACGATTACGTCGATCGCGAGTTCGGCACGGGCGCGGTCAAGATCACGCCCGCGCACGACTTCAACGACTGGCAGATCGGCACGCGGCACAAGCTCGGTCCGCGCGTGATCCTGACGCTCGACGCGAAGATCAGCGACGAAGCGCCGGAGAAATATCGCGGCATGGATCGCTTCGTCGCGCGCAAGTCCGTGCTCGCCGACCTCGAAGCGCTGGGCCTCCTCGTCGAGACGAAGAAGCACAAGCTGCAGGTGCCGGTGAGCCAGCGCACCGATGCGGTCATCGAGCCGATGCTGACCGATCAGTGGTTCCTCGACCTCACGAGCGAGACGCGCGTCGACGGCAAGCCGGGGCCGGGCGGAAGGAAAGCGATCACCGAGCCGGCGCTCGATGTCGTGCGCAAGGGCGAAGTGAAATTCGTGCCCGAGAACTGGACGACGACCTACAACCAGTGGCTCGAGAACATCCAGGACTGGTGCGTCAGTCGCCAGCTCTGGTGGGGCCATCGCATTCCCGCGTGGTACGACGAAGCGGGCAACATCTTCGTCGGCGAGGACGAAGCCGACGCGCTCGCGCACGCGACGACGAAACCGGTCGGCGCGCTGCGCCAGGACGAGGACGTGCTCGACACGTGGTTCTCGTCCGCGCTCTGGCCGTTCTCGACGCTCGGCTGGCCCGGCGAGACGTCCGAGCGCGCGGCCGAGTGGAACGATTTCAACGTTTTCCTGCCGTCGAGCGTGCTCGTCACGGGCTTCGACATCATCTTCTTCTGGGTCGCCCGCATGGTCATGGCGACGTTGTACTTCACCAAGCGCGTGCCGTTCCGCGAGGTCTACATCAACGCGATCGTGCGCGACGCCGAAGGCCAGAAGATGTCGAAGTCGAAGGGCAACACGATCGACCCGCTCGATCTCATCGACGGCATCGACCTCGATTCGCTCGTGAAGAAATCGACCGCGTCCCTTCTGATTCCGCAGGTGCGAGAGAAAGTCGAGAAGCGCATCCGCAAGGAATATCCGAACGGAATCGCGCCGGTCGGCACCGATGCGCTGCGCTTCACGTTCGCGGCGCTCGCGACGTACGGGCGCACGATCAACTTCGACCTGAAACGTGCGGACGGCTACAGGAACTTCTGCAACAAGCTCTGGAACGCCGCGCGGTTCGTGCTGATGAATTGCGAGAAGCCGGGATCCGGACCGCGCAGGCAGGATGCCGGAGCGAACGGCGAAGCCGGCCCGGAGGGCGAGCCGCGGACGCGGCGAGTCGTTCTGGATCCGGCATCGGCGCATGCGCCCGTGACCGATGCCGAGAAATGGATACTGACGCGCCTCTCGCAGACGCTCGCCGACGTCGAAACGCATTTCGCGACGTACCGCTTCGACCTCGTCGCGCAGGCGCTCTACGAATTCACCTGGAACGAGTTCTGCGACTGGTTCGTCGAGCTTTCGAAACCGGCATTGAACAGCGATGACGATGCGGCGGCCGAGTCGACGCGCCACACGCTGCTCGTCGTCCTCGAAGCGCTGCTCCGTGCGCTGCATCCG
>DASZYR010000212.1:0-7027 GCA_035545255.1 Rhodanobacteraceae bacterium | reverse complement strand
GGCAGCGCTGCCAGCCGGTCGAGCGAAGCCAGCATCTGCGCGGGCGTTCCCTCGAAGATCCGCCCGCAGCCGACGCTGAACAGAGTATCGCCGCAGAACACGATGCCGTGTCCGTGATAGGCGATGTGCGAACGTGTATGGCCGGGCACGGCGATCACGTCGAAGCCGAGACGCGGGTGCGCGATCGAGACGCGATCGCCGTCACCGACGCGCCGGACGTCCAGTGCGATGCGATCGTCGTCGGGCGCGTAAACCGCCACACGACCGTTGTCGGCAAGCTCGCCGGCGCCGGCGATGTGATCGGGATGATGATGCGTCAGGAGCACCGCCGTCAGCGCGAGCCCTTCGCGCGCGAGCGCGTCGCGCACCGGGGACGCTTCGCCGGGATCGACGGCAATCGCGGCTCCGCTCGCGTCGGCGAGCACCCAGACGTAATTGTCCGAGAGCGCGGGCACGGCGATGAGGCGAAGGTCCTCGCTCATGAGCCGCGCGACTATAGCCAGCCCCTCGCGGACCGAGGTTAAGTCTGCATTAGCGCGTTACACTTCCCTGAATCGACCCGACGGCGTGCCTGCGTTGAGCCTCGCGAACGAATCGCTGTACGCATTGCCCCAGATTCGCGCCGTGTTGCGCGAGGAGCTCGGCTTCTTGCGCGAGCATGCGGCACGCCAGCCTGCCGGGCGTGCGTTGCTGCTGCGCCCGCACGCGACGACTCGCGACCTCGACGCCGATGTCGCGCATCTCGCGGCGACGGAGCTTCATGTCGAGCGCGACCGGCTCGGCGGCGACGTCGCCTGCACGCCGGGCGCATTGCCGTTCGAGGACGCGGCCTTCCAGCTCGTGCTCGCGCAGCATGCGGGCGACGCGCTGCCGGACGAGGCTTTCGCCGGCGAGCTCGCGCGCGTCCTCGCGCCGGGCGGTGTGCTGCTCTGGAACGCATTCAATCCGTGGAGCCCATGGCTCGCTTGGATCCACTGGCAGACGCGACGCGTCGCCGCGCCGCAATTCGCGAACGCGCAGACGCAGCGGCGGCGCTTCCTGCGTGCAAAGCTCACGCCGGTTTCGCTCCGTTACGTCGGCGCGTGCTGGCCGTCGCGGCGCGACGGTGCGGCCGGCGCCGATGGCGCGCGCTCTCGCCTTCTGACTCCGCTGCGCGGCGCGTACCTGCTCGTCGCGCGAAAGCAGCACGCCGCGCTGATTCCGATGCGTCCGCGCAGGAAGCACGCGAGCGTCGCGTTCGGCGCGCGGCTGGCGGGCACGCCGAGCCAGCGTGCTTCTGCATGACCAGGGATCGCGTGCTCGAAACGGTCGAGGTCTTCACCGACGGAGCCTGTCTCGGGAATCCCGGTCCCGGCGGATGGGCTGCGTTGCTGCGCAAGGGAAATCGCGAGCGCGAAATCTCGGGCGGTGAGATCGAGACGACGAACAATCGCATGGAGCTGATGGCCGCGATCGCCGGCATCGAGGCGCTGAAGCGCGCCTGCGATGTCACGGTCACGACCGATTCCGAATACGTTCGCCGCGGCGTCGAGGAATGGCTCGCGCGCTGGCAGGCCAACGGCTGGCGGACGAGCGACAAGAAGCCCGTCAAGAACCGCGACCTCTGGGAGCGGCTCGCGGCAGCGCTGGCTTCCCATCGCGTGCGCTGGCGCTGGGTGCGCGGACACTCGGGGCATGCCGAGAACGAGCGTGTGGATCGCCTGGCGCGTGACGCCGCGATCGCGATGAAGGAGGCAGGGCTGAGGTCATGAGCGGCGATTCCGCAATGGAGATTTCTTCACGCAGCAGTCCGTCCACGATTCCGCCCTGATCGCGCTACGATCCTCGACGCTCCTCAAAGCTTCCTCAGCCCTGCACTCAGTCCCCAGACCCATGCGCCAGATCGTCCTCGACACCGAAACCACCGGCCTCGAAGTCCAGCGCGGTCATCGCCTGATCGAGATCGGTTGCGTCGAGCTCGCCGAGCGGCGACCGACCGGGCGCAGGTTCCACGCCTATCTCAATCCGGATCGCGAGATCGACGAAGGCGCGCGCGAGGTCACCGGCATCAGCGACGACTTCCTGAAGGACAAGCCGCGCTTTCGCGACGTCGTCGAGGAATTCCTCGCGTTCGTCGACGGCGCCGAGGTCATCGCGCACAACGCGCAATTCGACGTCGGTTTCATCGACGCCGAGCTCGGCATCGCCGATGCGCGTTTCGGACGCTTCGCCGAGCGCGTGACCGTGCTCGACACGCTCGCGCTCGCGCGCGAGAAATTCCCCGGCCAGCGCAACAGCCTCGATGCGCTCTGCCGGCGCTTCGATGTCGACAACAGCCATCGCGAGCTGCACGGCGCGCTGCTCGACGCGCAGTTGCTCGCCGAGGTCTATCTCGCGATGACGGCGGGGCAGGGGATGCTCGGTTTCGGCGAGGAAAACGTCGACGAGGCCGTGCGAGCGGCAGTCGAGCTCAGGATCACGGCGCGTCCACGCGTGCTGCGCGCGCTCGCGGCCGAGCTCGCCGCGCATGTCGCGCGGCTCGATGCGATCGACAAGGCGAGCCGTGGCGCCTGCGTCTGGAAGCAGCTTGCAGCGCCTCTCGTCGAATCCTTCGCCGAAGCCGCGTCGTAGGACGGCGACCTCGGCTTCCGCAAGGACTCCAGGGACCGCGAGAGCGGTTTGACCGCGCGATCGGCGCGAACGAGAAATTCCGCGAGAACAGCCCGGCGCTTTCGCGACAGCCGCGACGTTTCCCCCGGAAAACCGGACTCAGCGCGCGCGGACGAGGATGACCGTCACGTTGTCGGCACCGCCCTGGTCGAGCGCGGCCAGCACGAGGTGATCGACGCATTCCTGCGCCGACAGCTCTTCGCGCGCAAGCACGGCCGCGATCGATGCGTCCGTCACTTCCTCGGTGAGGCCGTCGCTGCAGAGGAGAAGCTGCATGCCGGGCTGCAACTGGCCTTTGGCGCTGCCGATCCGCATCGATTGCGGATCGGTGACGCCGAGCGCCTGAGTGACGACGTTGCGGTGCGGATGGCTGCGGGCCTGCTCGCTCGTGATCGCGCCCTGGTCGATCAGCTCCTGCACGTAAGAATGATCCTGCGAGAGCTGCTTCAGTCCGTTGTTCCAGACATAGACGCGGCTGTCGCCGACCCAGGCGACTTCGAAATCGCGTTCGCCGACGATGCGCAGCGTCGCGATCGTCGTGCCCATCGGCAGCGCTTCGGAGCGGCGCGTCGAGTGCCGGATGATCTCCTCGTCCGCAAGCTGGATCGCCGAGATCAGCGGCGTGCCCTTGCCGACCTCGCGCACGAGCGTGTCGCGCGCGAGCGCGCTGGCGACCTCGCCATGCTCATGGCCGCCCATGCCGTCCGCGACGAGCCAGAGGCCGAGATGCGCGTCGGCGTAATAGGTGTCTTCGTTGTGCTCGCGGCGCAGGCCGACGTGAGTGCTGTGTCCGAACTCGATCATGCGCTGCGCGAACAGGATAGTGGTTGGGGCCGATCGGCGTCGGGTCGATGCGGCCCGGCCCCGCAGCGCCCTTCGCGGCATAGCATGCCGTGCGCCTCGCGCCCGACGCAAGCGGCGTCGCGGCGATCCGGGGCACCGCCCGCGGTCATTCGTCGAAATGCGTCGCGCACTCGCAGGCGGCACCCCGTTCCGCGCGGATTTCGGCCGGGCGCTCGCGGCAATTTCCTACAGCCTGCCGTGGCGCCTGTCGACTGCGCGCATGGCGGCGGCGAAGCAGACTGCCGACGTACGGGCGGCAGGCCGTTCGCCCGCTGCGGCGACCGGCAGCTGCGAGTCAGCCTGCCGTTCCTATACTGGCCACGGAGATTCGGGATGAAGATGCGCACTGCGACCCTCGACGCCGCCGCGGCAATCAATCTGCTCCGTCATGCGCGCGATGCCTGCGACCAGCTGAATCCGCTCGGCACGCCGATGACGATGGCCGAGCTGCAGCAGCGAGCAGAGATCATCGACAGCGTGATTCGCGCCAGGACCAAGCTCGAGCTTCTTCGCGACCGCGCCGTCAAGCTCCAGGAAGCCGTGGAGCAATTCAAGGCGCGCAAAGGCAACGCCGCCTGAGCGTCTGCCTTCATTTCGACGCGCTGGTGAAATCGCGGCACGCGGAATCTTCGCCGAGATCGAGATAGCGCCAGCGGCGCACCATGCGCCGCGGATACCCGGCGGGATCGTCGCTGCTGTAGAACATCGAGTCGCGGAAATATCCGACGTGCGTGCCCGGGGATGCTTCGAACTCGATCGGTGTTTGCGGCCGCGGCGCGATCACCGAGGCATTGACCCATTCCATCGTGATTCTTGCTGAATTTCAGGGGACGCGCAGCGTACTCCCGTCCACTGCCAGCGACTGTAAAACTGTGAAACGTGAAACTGTGAAATCGCATGACGTGCGGCCGCAGCGCTGCGTTCGCCCATTGTGGGCTACTCGCGAACACCGGCCGTTCGCTACGGCGAGCGCGACGCGCGAGCGGCGCGACGCGCTGGACGCCGCGGACGTCTCGCGGGAGGCGATCGCGTTACTGCGGCGCGAGGAAGAGCGTCGCAGCCATGATCCAGAGGCAGACCGCGATGACCATGGCCGCCTGACGTCCGCTGATGCCGGAGCTGCCGCGCGTGCTCATGCGGCGAGCCCGATCCGGCGCGAGCGGTAGCGCTCGAGTGCGCTTTCGAGCGAACGGGCGCGGTCGCGCAACTGCTGCAGCTTCTGCGATGCGCTGATCACGGCCGCGATCACGCGCGCCCGGTGCTCGATCTCGGCGCGCGTCATCGGTCGATCGAGCGGACCGAGCCTCGCGCATGCGGTCTTCGCGTGGTCCATGACGGCGATCGCCGCTGCGACGTCGCTGGCTGCGTTCCTGATGGCCATTTTCCTGCCTCCCGGACGAAGCGCCGGAACGGTATCCGCTCCTCGGCGGAGCGCCGCCGGCGCGCTCGCGGTGCGAGCGTGCACAGCATCGGCGATCGCCGGCCGTGCCGCGTCGGGAGATCGCCCCCGGTGCGCGTAGGCGATTTCGGACGCTTGCGTGCGAACGTCGCGCGGTGGGCCTAACGGAAGCCGGCGCCGATGCCGATGCCGAAGCTGACGCGCGGCCGCTCGCGCGGGAAGTTGACCGGCCAGAGGTGGATCGTCGCGTCGGCGACGATCGGAAGGACGAGGTCGCGCTCGTCGATGCGCTTCGTCGCCGAGGCCGCGACGCGTCCCCGCAGTGTGACGAAACGGCCGGCTGGATAGTCGAGCGGCTCGACGAAGCCCGGCAACGCGACGACGAAGCGGCCGAGCGTCGGTGCGTCCGGATCGGGCCGCTGCGCAGCATCGAGCGGATAGGCGACGACCTGGATTTCGGTCCGGTTCGAGCCGTTGCGGACGTCGAGGATCTTGCCGCCCCAGACGACGTCGGTCCCGTCATGGCTGGCGGGTTGCCGCGCGATCTCGAGCGGCGTCACGATCGCGGACGGAGCCTCCTTGAACACCGGCGTCGCGCAACCGGCAAGCAGCGCGAGCGCCGCGCTTGACGGCAAGAGTCCGCGATGGATTCGCGAGAGGCGCATATGCATCGGATCGTCGCGTCCGCAGAGATCAGCCGCGTTTCAGCCATTCGACGCGCTGATCGCCGTAGCGGCTCTGCGCCAGCAGCGCGCGCAGCACCGGCAGGATCTCGTCGATTTCCTTGTCGAGCTTCCACGGCGGATTCAGGATCGCCATGCCGCAGCCGTTGAGTCGCAGCGCCGAGTTGTCCGGATGCAGCAGGAGCTCGGCGACGAGCACGTCCTTCGCCGCGCTTTTCTCGGCCAGCCAGCGATGGAAAGGCACGATGTGCTGGCGCAGCTTGATCGGATACCAGACCGCGTACGTCGCGTTCGGCCAGCGTGCGAGCGCGGCGGCGAGCGCGCCCTCGATCTGGAGGAACTCCGCTGCCTGCGCCTCGAACGGAGGATCGATCAGCACGAGACCGCGCTTCTGCTTCGGCGGCGTCAGCGCCTTCAGCGCTTCGTAGCCGTCGCGCTGGTGCACGGAGAATCGCGCGTCGCCGCGGAAGAGCGCCTTCAGCGCGGCGGCCTCGTCCTCCTGCAGCTCGCAGACGATCGCGCGATCCTGCTCGCGCAGGATGAAGCTCGCCAGCAACGGAGAGCCGGGGTACACCGCGAGCTCGCTGGCTTGTCCTGCATTCAGCGCGCGCACGAGATTGACGTAGACGTGCAGCACGGCAGGCAGGCGCGTGCTCGCGAGCATGCGCTGCACGCCGCCGGCGAACTCGCGCGTGCGCGCTGCTTCCTCGCTGCGCAGGTCATAGCGGCCGCGTCCCGCGTGCGTTTCGAAATAGCAGAGCGCGCCCTGCTTGCGCTTCAGCGATTCGATCAGCCCGATCAGGATCGCGTGCTTGAAGACGTCGGCGAAGTTGCCGGCATGGAAGGCGTGTCGGTAGTTCATCGTGCGGGCAAGTGATTCCGGCGCCTTCGATGCGACACCGCCGATCGGGCTGTGCGGCCCGCGGTTTCTTTTGCGTCTGCGAGAGCCGACGCGTACCATCGCGTGTCGTGAATGCGCTTTGTACCAGCTTCGGGCTCCGTCCGCGACGCATCGCGCGCTCGTGGGTCGCGCGCGCGTGCGTCTGCATCGTCGCGCTTGCGATGACCTTGGCGGGCTCGCCGGCGGTCGCGGCACCCTCCGTCCGGCATGCGGACATGGCCGCGATCGCGCATTCGTCGCACTGCGCCGCATCGTCTGCGATGCACGCGCGTTCGCACGATGCCGCGCATTCGTGCTGCACGACCCTGTGCCCCTGTGTACAGACCTGTGCCCTGACTCCGGCAATGGATGCGCGCATGCGCGTCGCCGCCGCCGGCGAATCCTTCCGCGCTTGCGTCGCGCATCCGCACGCTTCGATCGCAACGCCGCTGTTGAGACCACCGATCGCCTGACGGCCGTCTGTCCCGTACCGGGCGTCGCGCGTGCGACGCGCGTCGTCATCGATCGGCCTGCGCCGCGAGGCGCGGGTCTGGTGCGGAGAATTCCGATGGG
>DASZYR010000211.1:0-15963 GCA_035545255.1 Rhodanobacteraceae bacterium | reverse complement strand
TCGCCGGCGCAGCGCCCCCCTCCTCGATGACGGCGACGACGGCGCCTTCCGACAACTCGTCGCCGACCTTGACCTTGACCTCCTTCACGACGCCGTCGAACGGCGCCGGCACTTCCATCGTCGCCTTGTCCGATTCGAGCGTGACGAGCCCCTGATCCTTCGTCACGGCGTCGCCCGCCTTCACCAGCACCTCGATGACCGGCACGTTCGTGTAGTTGCCGATGTCCGGCACCTTGGCCTCGCGCGTCGCCATGAAACCTCCTGAGAGCCTCGCCGCCGCGCACGATGCGGCAGCTCGTGTTCCGCGCGGCGGGCGGCAGTCGCAATCCGCCGCGACGAGCGCCGCATCGCCGAACCGCAATGATCGCCGATTTACGCGACAGCCGTCATGTCGCGATGCTCGCGCCCCGCCGCCCCGCCATTGCGAAATCGACGGACGGCCGCTCCAGGATCGATGCGCCCGCGATGCCTGGTGCTTGCCTGCGTGCGCCGGGCAGTCTGTAATGGGCTCATCCCCTCCGGACCGCGACGCACGGGGCGTCGCGGATGCGCACGCGGTCCACGCCATGGCTCCAGACGATCCGACCGACAACGATGCGACCGAGGTCGCCGGCCTGCGCGAAGCGACTGCCGCGGGCGATGCGTTCGCGCCGGGCGCGCAATTCGGCGTCTACACGATCAAGGCGCTGCTCGGCGAAGGCGGCATGGGCCGCGTCTACCTCGCCGAGCAGACGCGTCCGGTCCGGCGCGAGATCGCGCTGAAGCTGATCCGCGAGCAGGTCGAGAGCCCGCTCGCGCGCGCGTATTTCGATGTCGAAAGCCAGGCGCTCGCGCAGATGCAGCATCCGGCGATCGCCCAGGTGTTCGATGCCGGAACCACAGCCGAGGGCCACCCTTTCATCGCGATGGAAGTCGTCGAGGGCGCTCCGCTGACGGCGTTCTGCCGCGACGAGAAACTCCGCCTCGAAGCGCGGCTCGCGCTGTTCGCGCGCGTCTGCCACGGCGTGCAGCACGCGCACCAGAAAGGCGTGATCCATCGCGATCTCAAGCCCGGAAACGTGCTCGTGCGGCGCGTCGACGGAACGCCGGCGCCGAAGATCATCGACTTCGGCATCGCGATCGGCGGAGCACCGGGCGCCGGCGGCGCCGTCGCCGAAGCGGCGGCCGCCGACCGTGCCGGCACGCTCGTCTACATGAGTCCCGAGCAGCTCTCGCCGCGCACGCGCGATCTCGATACGCGCAGCGACGTCTATTCGCTCGGCGTCATGCTCTACGAAGTCCTGACCGACAGCGAAGCGGCGCGGCTGACCTCGGCGCCGCACCGCTCCTCGCGCGCGATCCAGAACACGCTGCTCGGCGCCGACGACGAGGATTTCGCCGCGCACGCGCCGAAAGAGCTCCTCGCCGCCGTCAGCGGCGTGCCGCACGAGCTTCGCGCGGTGCTCCGGCGCGCGCTCGCGGCGGACCGCGCCGAACGCTACGACTCGGCGATCGCGCTCGCCGAGGACCTCGATCGCTACCGCGAGCACCGCCCCGTCAAGGCGATGCCGCAAAGCCGCCTCTATTCGATGCGCACGTTCGTGCGCCGCCATCGGATCGGCATCGCGGCGGCCGCGCTGGCCGCGACGGCGCTCATCGTCGGGATCGCCGTCGCGATCGCCGGCATGCGCCAGGCACAGCGGTCGGCCGCGATCGCGCGCACCGAGGAGGCGAAAGCCGAGCAGGTCGCCGACTTCGCGCGCAGCATGCTGGCCGGCATCGATCCCGATCGCGCGAAGAGCATGGACCGCAGCCTGATGCGGCTGATCCTCGATTCGGCCGCCGATCGCGCCGGTCACGAGCTCGCGGCCCAGCCGGCGGTGCGGGCCTCGGTCGAGCACACGATCGCCGACAGCTACGCCGCGATCGGCGAATACGATCTCGCAACCGAGCATTACGACGATGCGATCGCCTCCGCGCGGGCCGGCGCGCTGCCGGTCGACCAGCAGGCGCGGCTCGTGCTGCGCCGCGCCGAGATCATCGGCAATCAGGGCCATCTCGACGAAGCGGTTGCCGGCGCCGGCAAGGCATTCGCGATGGTCGAGAGCGAGCCGGCGACGAGCCGCACGCGCCTCTACATCGAAAGCCGGCTCGCGGCGCTCGAATGCGACAACGGCCGCTACGAACAATGCCGCGATCGCTATCTCAGGATCCTGCCGATCCAGCGCGCGACGTTCGGCGACGAGGACGCCGACACGCTCGACACGGTCGAGGGACTTGCCCTCGCCGATTCCGATTCGGCCCGCTTCGACGAGGCGCGTCCGCTCTACGAAGGCCTGATCCGGAGCTACACGAAACGCTACGGACCGGAGCACTCGAAGACGCTCGGCGTGATCAACGGGCTTGCGATCGTCTACCTCGAGCAGAAGAAATTCGCCGAAGCCGAGAAGCTTCTCGCGCCGGTCCTGCCGATCTACGAGCGCGTGTTCGGCCCCGACCATCCCGCGACGCTGAACGCGCTCAACAACTACGGCGGCGCGATCCGCCAGCAGGGCCGCAACGAGGAAGCGCGGCCGTACTACGAGCGCGGGCTTGCGCTCGCCGAAAAGCTGTACGGGCCGGACAGCTACCGCACCGTCATCGCGGAAAGCAATCTCAGCGTGCTGCTGCGCGATGCGGGCCAGCTCGAGGAAGCCGACAAGCATGCGCGCATCGCGGTCGCGCGTTCGGAGAAGGCGTTCGGCGCCGACAATGCGTATCGCGGCATCATGTACGACAGCCTGGCGACGATCCTCATCCGCGAGCACCGTTACGACGAAGCGGAGAAAGAGCTCGACACCGCGTGGAAAATCCTCGCGGGCGCGAAGGATTTCGGCCCGCAGCATCCGCGCAGCCAGGACGTCGTCGACCACTACATCGATCTGTACACCGCGTGGAAGAAGCCGAACCGCGAAGCGGCCTGGCGCGCGCGGAAGAATCCGGTCGCGGCGAAGTAGCGGTCATCCGCAAAAGCGCGCCCTCGTCCGCCTTCGGCACCTTCTCCCGCGAAGCGGGAGAAGGAAAAACGGTCCGCGCTCCCGCGAAGCGGGAGAAGGAAAGACGATCCGTGCTCCCGCGAAGCGGAAGAAGGGAATAGGGAGCTAGTGCACGTCGATGAGATCGAGGCGGCTGCCGTCGGCGAGCCTGACATCGAGATCGGATTGCATCCGTTCGAGCGCGTGCAAGCGCGGACAAAGGCCCATCGCGCGCGCCTCGATCTCGGCCGACCGCTTCTCGACCGCCCGGTCGATGCTCTTCTCGATGCCATCGGCGCGCGCTTCGAGCTCGGCCGCCGCCGTCGCGTCGCCGGTGAACGCGGCCTTGACAGCCTGAGCCGCCACGTTGCCGACGATCTCGGGCACGATCGTCTCGACCGTGCTGTCGACGAGGCGATCGACGTCCGCGTCCTGCCAGTGGTCGAACCGGTCGGTCTCGACGATCTTGCGATCGATCTCGCGCCCGGCGCGTGCGATGCGCTCGGCACTCGCGCGCGCGGACTCGCCGTCGCGCGCGAACGCGGCGGCGACCTGTCCGACCGCATCGAACGCGATCGCGATCGCGTCGCGCGCGATGCCTTTGACCTCGGGAACGAGCATGCGCACTTCGCGCTCGGCCTCGCGCAGGCGCCTGGCGTCCGCGTCGCCGACGGCCACGAGCTTTCCGTCGACGCTGAGCGTGCCGTCGGCGATCTCGATGTCCGACGGCGCGCCGGTCGTGCGCGTGAAGACGAGCCGGTCGGGCTTGATCGTGAGCGAGTAGCGGCTGTGGAAGCCGCAATCGCCGATGTGCACGCGGGCAAAGACGGGCGCCGTGAAGGCCGCGCCGAGTGCGAGAGCGAGAATCGCCGCTTTCATGGAATCCTCCGATCGTGACCGGGTGTCGGATGCGGAGGATGCCGCGAAGGTTTAAGCGGACACGCGTGCCGGGCGTCGGTGTGACGCCCGGCACGGTGCCGGAAGTCATGCCGCGGCGAAGCGCGGCGGGACGATGCGGTCAGCGCCCCTTGATCGGTGCGTCATCCGTCTCGAAGAGCGCGCGGAACACGATGCCGCCGAGCGCGCCGCCGACGATCGGCGCGATCCAGAACAGCCAGAGCTGCGAGAGCGCCCAGCTGCCCTGGAAGATCGCGACGCCGGTCGAGCGCGCGGGATTCACCGACGTGTTCGTGACCGGGATGCTGATGAGATGGATCAGCGTCAGCGCAAAACCAATGGCGATCGGGGCGAATCCCGCCGGCGCGCGGCCGTGCGTCGCACCCATGATGATCATGACGAAGAAGAACGTCATGACGATCTCGCAGATCAAGGCGGCCTGAATCGAATAGCCGCCCGGCGAATGCTCGCCGTAGCCGTTCGATGCGAAACCGGCCGACGCGTCGAAGCCGGCCTTTCCGCTCGCGATCAGGTAAAGCACGCCGGCGGCCGCGATCGCACCGACGGCCTGCGCGATGACGTACGGAACGAGATCGCCGATCGGGAACCGGCCGCCGGCGGCAAGACCGACCGAGACCGCGGGATTGAAATGCCCGCCCGAGACCGAGCCGAGCGCGTAAACCATCGTCAGCACCGTGAGGCCGAACGCGAGCGCGACGCCCGCGAAGCCGATGCCGAGTCCCGGAAACGCGGCGGCGAGCACCGCGCTGCCGCAACCGCCCATCACGAGCCAGAACGTGCCGAAGAATTCCGCGCCGAGGCGCTTGCCGATGCCCATCGCTATCCCCTCCGCTGTTGGCAAAAGCGACGCGCACCGCCCGCGATCGTCGTGGCCGCGCGCACCGCGCGGCGATGATACGCGCGCGCCGCGCGGCCGCTCGCGTCGTTTTACCGACGTTTACGGTTGACCCGGCGCCGGATGCGCCGAAGGCACGCTCGACGGGTGCTCCTTCAGCCAGATCATCGAGCCGTGCACGCGCTCGTAGCCGCTCGGATGATCGTAGAAGAGGATCTCCTCGAGCGGACCCGGCCTGAGTTTGCGATACGTCGAGAGTCGCATCGCCGCCATCGCGAAGCCGTGCGGCTCGGCCGCCGCGTTGAGACCGAACGCATCGGCCTCGGCCTCGGCCTGGCGGATGATCGAGTTCGTCAACGGCGTCGCGAGCAGGAAGAACAGCGAGAAGATCGCGATCGCGAGCGGCAGCGCTGCGGGATCGGTCCGGCCTTCAAGCCCGAGGCGCGTGCCCCATCGTGCCAGCGCCCAGTTCATCGCGCGGTGCACGACGAAGAGCGCGAACGCGATGACGAGCGAGAGGTAAACCGTCAGCCGCAATCCGTGATTGAGAACGTAATGGCCCATCTCGTGGCCCATCACGGCCTTGATCTCCTCCGGCGAGGTCTTGTCGAGCAGGTTGTCGTTGAGCGCGACGCGCGTCGTGCCGAGGAATCCCGCGACGTTCGCGCTGATCCGCGTCGTCTGCCGCGAGGCGTCGAACTCGACGACATTGTCGGTCGGAATCTGGTTCGCGCGAGCGAGCGAGAGCACCGACTCGCGCACCGCGCCCTCGCGCAGCGGCTTGTAGTCGTTGAAGAGCGGATCGACGAAGACCGGCGCCAGCATCAGGACGAACAGGATCAGCACGAATGCGCCGCCGCTCGCCCAGATCCACCAGCGATCGCCGGCCCGGCGCACGGCGGCGTAGACGAGCGCGATGACCGGCGCCAGGACCACGAGGCTCACGACGAGCCCTTTCAGCTGATCGCCGAACCAGCCGCCGAACGTCTGCGTCGCAAGGCCGTACTGGTGCTCGCGCACGAAATCCGCGTAGATCGACAGCGGCAGGTACAGGACGAACCCGACGAGGATCCAGAGCAGCGCGTAGATCAGCGTCTGCAGCCATGGCCGTCGCGAGAGCTGCCGCCCGAGATCGCGCATCGATCGCGAGAGGCCGGTCAGGAGGAAGATCGCCGCGACGCCGAGCCCGTAGAGGAAGCCCCAGAGCCGGAGCCAGTAGCCGCCCTCGAAATACGCGTCGGAAAGCGCGCGCTGCTCGGGCGAGAGAAGGCCGAGATAGGCTTCGGTCGCGCGATCGACGTCGAAGCCGGGCCCCGGCCGCGCCGCGTCGGGAATCTGCAATCCCGGCGGCAAGTCTCGAACGATGGATTCGGCTGCCGATGCCGCGTGCCAGGCGACGAGCAGGACGGCGATCGCAAGCAATGCGCGCACCATGAGCTTCATGCGGGACCCCTCCGGATGAGCAAAGCCGGAGCTTCGCCGCGACTGCCTCGCGCGTCAAATCGACAGCGCGGCGGCCGGCCGCCATGCCGGCGCCTGTCCGACGCATCCGTCTGCCGCCGCCGTGCCTCGATCGGCTAAGATGCCGCGTCTCTCCGGAGGACACGCACGATGTGGCTGCTGACGTTTGCGCTTCTGATCCTGCTCGGCCTCCTCGGCATCGCGGACTGGCTCAAGGCGCGACGCCCGGATGCGGGCCGTCACCTGCAGCCGATCGAACCGTTCGAAGGGCTCGTCGGCGCGGCGGGCATCGTCTGGGGACTCCTGCTCGTCCTGCACTGGCTCGCGACGGCGGGTTTGCTGCGCTTCGCGCCGGGCGCGATGCTCGTCAAGCTCATCCTCGCGCTCGTCGTGCTCGCGCTCTCGCTGATCCTCGCGCTGCCGCTGCTGCGCTCGCTGTTCGGCGAAGGCGATTTCATCGCTCGCCTCTCGCGCGTCATCGACCGCATGGCGCCGTACAAGCTCGGGCTCGGTTTCGCCTGCCTCGTGCTCGCGCTCTATTCGCTCGTCGGCCACGCGTTCTGAGCGGCCGCAAAGGAAAAAGCCGCGGCGGAACCGCGGCTTTTTCCGAAGGCACGCCTGGCGTGCGACCTATTTCCCGCGCTTCCCCGCGCGCTCGATCGTGAAGCCGCCGACGCTGACGCCGATGTCGATGCCTTCGCCGGCGCCCGCGAGCGCGAGCGACACGGTTCCTTTCGTCAGCACCTGCGCGGTTCCGGACTTGCCCGCGCCGATGCTCGCGTCGCCTTGCGCGTAGGTTCCCAGCACGTCATCGATCGAATGCACGTTCGTGAACTTGCCCGAGCCGTTGTCGATGTGCGATTTGCCGACCGTGAGCCCGCCGCCTTTGGCGGAGATCCTGACCGGCATCGCCGCGCCGTTGGCGCAAGTCACCGTACCGCTGCCTTCGGCGTGCTTGTAGATGACGGACCAGCCCGTCAGCGAGAACCTGAGCTTGCATTCGAGCTCGGCCGGATCCGCGTGCGCCGCGCGCGGCATTCCCGCCACCATCATGAGGGCCAGCGCCGATCCAGCCAGAAGCGAGCGTTTCATATCCGCACTCCTTTGGGTCATGAACCCGCGAAAGTGTCGGTCCGCTTCGCTGAACGGCGCGCGACTTTCGTCAGTTTGCCGAATCATGATCCGCCCTCGCGCGCAAGCGCCGGCGCCCAGCGCAGCAACACGCGCCAGCGGTCGAGCTTGACCCCGCGCGGGATCGAGGCGTTGGCCGGACTCGTCGACGGCAGCGCCAGCATCTCGATCGATGCGAACCGGGCCGGATCGATGCAAGGCTGGATCCGTCGCGCGAACACCTGCTGCGCCTTGCCGCCGTTGAGCGCGACCGCCCGGATCGTCGGATAGGCGTCGAGCAGTCCCGGAATGTCGTTCGCGACTTCGCTTTCGACGAGGATGCTGCTGTCGAGGCTGCCCGAGCGCTCGCAATGCCGCAGCACGTCCCATATGCCGACGCCGGCCGCATGGAGCCGCGCGATGCGCTCGGCGTACGCAAGTTCGGGTCCGGCGCCGTACAGCTCGCCCATGAACGGCCAGAACAGGTTGTGCGGATGCGCGTACGACTGTCGCATCGCGAGCGAGGAAAGGCTCGGCACGGTGCCGAGCACGAGCACGCGGCAGCCGTCGCCGACTTGCGGCGCGAAGCTCGCGACGCGCGGCGCCGGACCCGCGCCCGAGCTCCGGCCGCGCCTTCGGGATGCCGGCGCCGCCGCGCGCCGTGCGCGGCTAACGGCCATGCATCGCGGCCCCGCGATCGCGATCGCCGAAACGCCCGCCCGCGGTTCTCATCCCGCGCTCTTCGCCTTCAGCTCGGCAAGATCGGCGAGCACCTGCTTCGAGTTCTTCTCGGGGTCGACGTCGCGATAGCGCTTCGCGACGGTGCCGTGCGGGTCGATCAGGAACGTCTCGCGCTTCGCGTAGCTCATGCCCATCTTCGACGTCAGCACGCCATACGCCTTCGCGGTCGACTGCGTGTTGTCGGAAAGGAGCGGAAACGGCACATGATATTTCTCGGCGAACTCGGCGTGCGATTTCACGTCGTCGAGGCTGACGCCGAGCACGAGGGCGCCGGCCTTGCGCAACGCAAGAACGTCGTCGCGGAACGTGCACACCTCTTTCGTGCAGCCCGGCGTAAAATCCTTCGGATAGAAATACAGCACGACCCATTGGCCGCCGTGCTGCGCGAGCGTGTGCCACTTGCCGTGCTGGTCTTCGAGACGGAACGCGGGCGCCGGCTGGCCGTCTTCGGGACCGGCCGGCGCGGCGGCTTCCTCGGCCGCGAGCGGTAGCGCGAAGGCGCAGGCGAGAAGAATGCATAGAAGCGGAATCAGGCGTTTCATCGGAAGACCTCTTCGAGGGAAGACAAAGACCGAAAATGCAGAGCGCCTGTCGCGACCACTGCAGCGCAGGCAGCGCGGAAGACCGGCCCGAGCCCTGGAACCTTTCGGATTCTGCGCCGAACCGACGCGGTTTTGCAGGCCGCCGCAAGCGCGATTCAGCCTCGCGCAGGCATGCTGGCGAACGGCGGGGCGGAGACGCGCAAATGCTCGTGCTGAAACACGTCTATCACGCGCACGGCGACGACGGGGCGATTTACGACGTGCACGTCTACGCCGAGCCGGCCGATCCCGCCCACGGCGTTCCGGTCGAAAAGCTGGAATCGGTCTGCCTCGCCGACGGACGGCGGCTGCGCGTAGTCGCGAAAGGCCGTTACGAGCTTGCGGATGGAAGCCTCACGCTCGAGTCGCACGATCCCGAAGCGATCTGACATCGTGCGCGCACTGTGCGACGACGATGCGCGTGGCGGTACTCATTTCTTCGCCGGCGCCGGAAACTTGTCCGCGTCGTATCCGCCGACCTCGAACTCGAGCGTCTGCGCGCCCTTGCCCTTCAGCACGACGTCGAACGCGATCTTCTGTGCCTTGTTCATCTTCGCGATGAAGCTGCGGTCGTCGGAGATGAAGATCGCGGGCTCGCCGGTTTCCGGCAGATGCGCCTTCATCCGCTGCGGCGGCGCATCGTCGAAACGCACGCCGATCGTGCAGGCTCTCGGGCACTCGAAGCCTTTGCCGCTCGCGAAAAGATACGCGCTCCGGCCCCACGCCGAATGGCGGCGCAGGATGAGCCGCACGCGATCGTCGCCGCCGGGGCGGCTGCTGTAGATCGATGCCGTCGTCTGCTCGCCGCCGGATTCCTTGCCGGACTGGTAGATCCACAGGCGCTCGAGCCGCCGGCGCGCCGCGATCGCGCCGGCCTTCGCGACCGTATCGGCGAGCGTCTCGCCGACTTCCTTCGCCTCGGGGCTGGCCGGATATTTCGCGACGAGCTCCTGACCGATCGGCGCGGCGAGCTCGTACGATTTCGACTGGAGGAGCTCGCGGTACATCGCGAGGCTTTTCGCGGCCTGCGGGTTCGCGACCGGCGCGGTCGCGGCAGGCGCAGCGGAGGATGCCGGCGCCTGCCCGCCGGAACAGCCGCCGAGCACGGCGATGGCCAGCGCGAAGAGAAGCGATCGCGTGCAGGCGGGCATGAACGATTCCTTGTCCGACGTCACGAGGCCTATCGTACATCCGGCCGCGCGGACCGCGAAATCGCGGCCGCGCTTTCAAAGATAGCGGCAGGGATCGCGGCCGAGATTGCGATCGTAGGTCGACACGCGCTCGTCGCGCTCGTGGCCGCTGCGTCCGATCGAACCCGCACGCTCGATCCTGCGGCAGGCTTCGGCGCGCGCGATCGGTTGCGCGGTCACCGCGTAACCGGCGCTCTTGCCTTTCGCGCTTCCACGCGACGACGAGCGGTCCGCGGGGATCTGCGCCGGGCAACGGCCATGACGGTAGAACAGCTCGCCGTCGGCGGCGCGACACTCGTACGACATCGTTTCGCGCGGCTCGCGCGCGGCGCGTGGAGCGCGGCTGCGCGCATCGGCGCGGCGCCCGGCGTGGGCGGCGAGCCCGTAATCCGGCGCGGCGGCCGGTGGCGGTGGCGGCGCGATATCGACGAGAGACTGCGTCTGCGACGCCGCGCACGGGCGATCCTGGAACGCGATCGCCCCGTCCGCGCCGCGGCACTTGTAGACCGATTCGGCGTGAAGCGGCCTCGCGGCCGCAGCCAGCAGCAACATCGCGGCGATCGATGCGAAAGCGGACGTCCTGCGACAACGAGGCGACACAAGTCCCATGGCGTTTCTCCGGGCGAAGTGAGGAGGTGCATAGCTTCGCCGGATGCCCGCGATCGCACGATCGATCGTGCGCGCGTCGATCTGTACGAATTCGCCGATGCGTCGCGGGCGCGCGCTGCATGCGCGCTGCACGTTCGTCCGGGGCCGCGCCGCGGTAGCATCGCTGCACGGCGACCGGAAGGCGAGATGCGCAAGATCGTCCACATCGACATGGATGCGTTCTACGCGTCGGTCGAGCAGCGAGACGATCCTTCGCTGCGCGGCCGGCCCGTCGTCGTCGCGTGGCGCGGGCAGCGCTCGGTCGTCTGCGCGGCGTCGTACGAGGCAAGGCGATTCGGCGTGCGCTCGGCGATGCCGGCCGCGCGCGCGGAGCGCCTCTGTCCCGATGCCGTGTTCGTGCCGCCGGATTTCACGCGCTATCGCGCGGTCTCGCGGACGGTTCGCGAGATCCTCCTGCGCCATACCGATCTCGTCGAGCCGCTCTCGCTCGACGAGGCGTATCTCGACGTCACCGAAACGAAGACCGGCCTTTCGAGCGGTACCGCGGTGGCGAAAGCAATCCGCGCTTCGATCCGCGACGAACTCTCGCTGACCGCATCGGCCGGCGTCGCGCCCGCGAAGTTCCTCGCGAAGATCGCCTCGGACTGGCGCAAGCCCGACGGGCTCTTCGTGATCCGTCCCGAGGAAGTCGCGGCGTTCCTGCATCCGCTGCCGGTCGCGCGCATCCACGGCGTCGGCAAGGTCATGGACAGCCGGCTCGCGGCGGTCGGCGTGCGCACGGTCGGCGAGCTTGCCGCGTTCGACGTCGCCGAGCTCGAGCGTCTTTTCGGCCGCTACGGCCGGCGGCTTTCCGAGCTCGCGCACGGCATCGACCGGGGCGAAGTGCGTCCGGACCGGCCGACGCAGTCGATCTCGGCCGAGGATACGTTCGCGCACGATGTTCCGCTCGACGCGATCGAGACACGCATCCGCGAGCTCGCCGCGAAGGTCTGGGCCGCGACGCGAAAGACCGAGCGCATCGGACGCACCGTCGTGCTGAAGCTCAAGACACGCGAATTCCGCCTGCTGACGCGCAGCCGCACGCCGCCGGTGCCGCCGAGATCCGAGCGCGAGCTCGCCGACATCGCGGTGGCGCTCCGCGCGCACGTCGATCTTCCGCCGGCGACGCTCTATCGCCTCGTCGGTGTCGGCCTCGGCAATTTCCGCGAGGCCGACGCGGCGCCGCAGCCGGTGCTGTTCGAGTGAGCGAGGCGAAGCGCTCAGGCGCCGGCAAGCGCGCGACGGTCGTACTCGGGCACGAGCGGAAGATGTGGCACGGACGGCGCGAGATACTGCGATTTCAGCTTCACGTACTGGCGCGCCGCGTAGTAGATCTGCTGGATTTCGTCCGAGCTCAGGAGGCGAACGCAGCGCGCCGGATTGCCGAGCCAGAGCTCGCCTTCGCCGACGACGCGTCCCTGCGTCACGACCGCACCGGCGCCGACGAGCGCGTGGCGCTTGATCAGCGTGCCGTCCATGATCGTCGCGTGCATGCCGATCAGGCAGGCGTCCTGCACGGTGCAGCCGTGCAGCACCGCGCCGTGGCCGATCGTCACGTCGGAGCCGATCGTCAGCGCGAAGCCGCCGAGCGTGTATTGCGAATCGTGCGTCACGTGCAGAAGCGCGCCGTCCTGCACGTTCGTGCGGGCGCCGATGCGGATCGGATGCATGTCGGCCCGCACGACGGCTGCGGGCCAGATCGAGGCGTCCTGGCCGAGATGCACGTGGCCGATCACGTGCGCCGCGGGATCGACGTAGGACGTCGGCGGCAATTCGGGCATGAAGCCGTGGAACGAACGGATGCTGCTCATGGCATGGCGTCCAGGCGGCGGCCCGATGCAGAAATTACGCATCCGATGCCGATCTGGAAACCTGTATTTTTTTACAGGACGCCGTGGCGTCGCCCGTGACGCCGCCTTCACGCCGCTCACGGCAAAAGGCGCATTCCCCGCGCGCTCAATGCTGCGCGCAGCACCGCGACCGCAGTGCCGCTCCGGCGACGGCTCGCGCCGGCGCGGCGGGGCGCGCCGATCCGACCGTGAGGAAGACGCCTCCGATCGCCAGCGATCCGCCCACCGCCGTCAGAAGCGTCGGCGTCTGGCCGAGCCAGAGCCAGGCGATCGCCGAGGCGACGAGCGGCTGGACGTAGAGGAAGCTCGATACCTTCGTCGCCGGCGCGCGCGACAGCGCGAAGTTCCAGCTGAAGTAGCCGATGATCGTCGGCGCGATGCCGAGATACGCGGCCGACCAGAGTTGCGATGCGGGTGCCGCCGCGATCTTCGCCGGCAGGTCGAGGCCGAACGGCACGAGGCCGAGCGTCCCGGCGAAGATGCTCGCGACCGTGAAGCCGATCGGGCTCGTGCGCGCGAGCAGCGGCTTCTGGAACACGAAGTACACGCTGGTCGCGAACACCGCGACGAGTGCGAGCAGCGTCATCGGCTCGAACCGGATCTCGCGGCCTGATCCGATCGCGATCAGCACGACGCCGCCGAAGGCGATCGCGAGGCCCGTGAGCGTGCCGCGCGAGATGCGTTCGCCGAGCCTGAGTGCCGCGAGCGCTGCCGTGACGCCGGGCGCGAGCGCGATGACGACGGCCGCGGCGCCGACCGAGATGCGTGTCATCGCGTAGCCGAGAGAGAGCTGATACAGCGTGATGCCGGAAAGTCCGAGCATCGCGATCGCCGGCCAGTCTCGAAGCGGCGGCAGCCGGATCGCGCCGCTCGCGACCGGCACGGCGAGGATCGCCGACGCGATCAGGAACCGCAGCAGCGAAAGCTCGGGCGGCGTGAACGCTTCGAGACCGTAAGCGATCGCCGCGAAAGCGGACGACCACGTCAGGAGCGCGACGCCAGTCGCTGCAAGCGTCGTCGCGTCGAGCCGATCGGGGGCGATGATCGCGCGCATGGCGTGCCTCAGCGAATCTGGCCGGTGACGAGGCGCGCCGGCGTGCCGGCGAACCCGCGCACGCAGGCCGCAAGCCAGCGTGCCGCACGCGATCGCGGGAGGCGCCTGTCGCGGCGCGGAGAACGCGCGTTGCGCTCGCTCAGCGCGACGCCGACGTCGGCCGGACGCACGAGATGCCCGTGCAGGAACAGCATCCCCTTGGCGATGTCGTTAAATCCATTCAACATGATCGGAGCCTCCTCGGCTTGCCGGATCTTCGGCTTGGAGCGCAAAATTACGCGCGATCCGCTCGCTCCGGAAGCGACATGTTCTACAGACAGACTTGAAATGGATTCAATATGGAACGTCCGCCCCTGAATGCCCTCCAGGTCTTCGTCACGGCCGCGCGCGCGCAGAACCTGACGCGCGCGGCCGAGCGATTGCATCTCACGGTCAGCGCGCTCAGCCACCAGGTGCGCTCGCTCGAAGAGCGCCTTGGCTATCGCGTGTTCGAGCGCGGGCCGCGCGGGCTCGCGTTGACTCCGGATGGAGCGCGCTTGCTCGAACGCGTCGCGCCGTCGCTCGATGCGATCGCGCAAGCGCTCCGCCCGGGTCGCGTACGGCGCGAGAACGCATTGAGCCTTTCGGCGATGCCTTCGCTCGCATCGAGCTGGCTGATGCCGCACCTGCCGGGATTCGTCGCGCGCCATCCCGATCTCGAGCTGAACCTCGACTCGTCGATCGATCTCGTCGACTTCGCCGACGATCGCTTCGACGCCGCGCTGCGTTACGGACCCGGGCAGTGGGACGGCGTCGCGTCCGAGCTTCTGTTCGAGGAATGGCTGACACCGGTCGCGAGCCCGTCCTTGCTCGCGCGGCACGGAAGACCGAAGCTCGATGAGCTCGCGCGATGGCCGCTGCTCTGTCCGGAGGATCCGTGGCCGCTGTGGTTCGAGACGTTCGGCGGCAGCGCGCCGAAGCGCTTCGTCGCGAACTTCAGCGATTCCGAGACGCGCCAGCGCGCCGCGGTAGAAGGCATCGGAATCGCGCTCGGCCGCATGACGATGGTGCGTCCCCTGATCGAGAGCGGCATGCTGATCGCGCTGTTCCCGAAACGCCTGCGCGCGCGTTACGCGCACTATCTCGTCTATCCGCAGCGCTCGCGCGAGCACGCGCCGTTTCGCGCGTTCCGCGAATGGCTGACCGAGGAAGCGGCTGCGTTTCGCGCGACGACGGACGCGGCCGATCTTCGTGCGCCGAGCCCTGCACCGGCCCACGCCGCTCAGCGCAAGAAGCGGAGTCCGCGACGCCGCGCGCGCTGAGCGCGCCGCTCATCGCTCATGCCGTGCAAAACTTCTCGCGCTTTTGCGCCTCGCCGCGCAGGCTCCGGTCGACGTAGTAATCGAGCAGCGTGCGCGCGAGTTTCTCGTCCGACGCCGGAATCAGCGGGCCCGCATCGCGCATCCAGCCGTCGATGCAGGCCTGCTTCGGCTGCGCGCTCGCGCCGCACGCGAACAGGCCGTCGAACGCGCGACGATAAATCGCGAAATCGGCCTTGCGCATCGGCGCGCCGTGACCCGGCACGAGCGTCTTGAAATCGATGGCGGCAAGCCGCCCGAGCGCAGCGCGCCAGTGCTCCGGACATGCCGTGTCGAACAGCGGCGCCGGCAGCGTGACGAGATCGCCGGAGGCCAGCACGCGCGTCGCGGAATCGTAGAGCCACACATCGCCCGCGGTGACCGCATGACTTTCGTAGCCGACGCGGAACGCGCGGCCCGCGATCGTGCGCGACCCGCCTTCGACGATGCGCTCGTCGGGAGCGAGCGAAGAACCGGCGTCGATCAGCGCGATCTCCGCGCGCCAAGGCGCCGTCTTCGCGGCGGCGTCGCCGGCTTTCGCGATCGCGTCTGCGAGCTGCGTTCGATAATTCGCGAGGAAGCCGTGCAGCGCATCGTCGATCGCGCCGCTCGCGTAAACGCGCACGTCGGGATATTGCTTGCGCAGGAGCACGTTGCCGCCGACGTGATCGAGATGCCAATGGCTGTTGACGATCGCTGCGACCGGCTTCTTCTCTGCCGTCGCGAAATCGATGATCCGCTGCGCATGTTCCGGATGACGCCCCGTATCGAATACGACGAGCCCGTCGCGGCCGGAAAAGATCACGCTGTTGCCGTCGGGCTGCGTGCCGGCGACGAACGTTCCGGGAACGAGATCCACGTCAGGTGCGATCGTGCTCGCCGCCTGCACCACTCCGGCAAGCAGGAAACCGATCAGGACGGAAATGCGCGCGCTCATGCCCTCGCTCCTTCGCGAAGTCGGCCGAGGTTCTTATCGGGACGATCGCGGCACAACGCATGCGCGTCGGCAATGAGTCGCGGCGACCGCCGCGCGCGCCGAACGGTTGGAATGCGAGCGGGCACCAGATGCCGATCGCACTCCCGGTGCTTTCGCTTCATGCAGCGGGGAAGGCGCCGGGTCCCCGCTTCGCGGGGACGAAACACCAAAAAAATAGGGTGGGCCCTCGGCCCGCCATCGAGAGCGAGCAGCTCCGCGGGCCGACCGCGCTGCACGGCCGGCTCGCGGAGCGCATCGATCAGTTGCTG
>DASZYR010000210.1:0-4840 GCA_035545255.1 Rhodanobacteraceae bacterium | reverse complement strand
GGGAACTCCGTCTCACGCGTCCAAGCCTCTATGCTGCCTTCGGCAACAAGGAGCAACTGTTCCTCAAGGCACTTGATCTGTACGAGGCGCGGGCCGGATATCGGCAAGCCGCACTCGATGCCCCAACGGCGTTCGCTTATGCCAAAGCCCTCCTTGAGGGAGCCGCCGACTTGCACGGCAATAAAAGGAACCCGCCCGGGTGCCTGGGAGTCCAGGGGGCGCTCGCGTGTGCACCGGAATCACAACCGATCCGCGATGAGCTGGCTCGTCGTCGTCGCCTCGGCGAGCGCGCCATTCGCAATCGCCTGCAACAGGCGAAAGCGGCCGGCGACCTGCCGGCGCAGGCAAACCCAGCGGACCTGGCCCGCTATCTGTCGGTCGTCATCTACGGAATTACCGTGCAGGCGGCGGGTGGCGCAACGCGCAAGGAACTGAGACGCGTGGCCGAGCTCGCTTTGTGCAACTGGCCCCGGATCTAGGGCGCCACATAAAACTCAACGCCACCGGCGTGAGCCGATCGTGCGACTGAGGAGGGCCTCGCTCACTCCCACTCGATCGTCGCCGGCGGCTTTCCGCTGATGTCGTAGACGACGCGCGAGATGTCCGGGATCTCGTTGATGATGCGCGTCGACACGGTATCGAGCAGCTCGTACGGCAGGTGCGACCAGTGCGCCGTCATGAAGTCGATCGTCTCGACGGCGCGGAGCGCGATGACCCATTCGTACGCGCGTCCGTCGCCGACGACGCCGACTGATTTCACCGGAAGAAAAACCGCGAACGCCTGGCTGACCGTGTCGTAGAGTCCCGCCTTGCGGAGCTCTTCGATGAAGATGCGATCGGCTTTCTTCAGGATCTCGGCGTATTCGCGTTTGACCTCGCCGAGGATGCGCACGCCGAGTCCCGGTCCGGGGAACGGATGCCGGTAGACCATCTCGCGCGGAAGTCCGAGCTCGACGCCGATCCGTCGCACTTCGTCCTTGAACAATTCGCGCAGCGGCTCGACGAGCTTCAGGTTCATCTCGTCCGGTAAACCACCGACGTTGTGATGCGATTTGATGACGTGCGCCTTGCCGGTTTTCGATCCGGCCGATTCGATCACGTCGGGATAGATCGTGCCCTGCGCGAGCCATTTCACGCCTTGGAGCTTGTGCGCCTCCTCGTCGAACACTTCGATGAACGTGCGGCCGATGATCTTGCGCTTCGCTTCCGGATCGTCGACGCCCGCGAGCGCCGCATAAAAACGATCCGCCGCGTTCACGCGGATCACGTTGACGCCCATGTGCTCGGCCATCGTCGCCATGACCTGATCGCCTTCGTGCCAGCGGAGCAACCCCGTGTCGACGAAGACGCACGTGAGCTGATCGCCGATCGCCTTCTCGAGCAGCGCCGCGACGACCGATGAATCGACGCCGCCCGAAAGTCCGAGCAGCACCTTGTCGTTGCCGACTTCGGCGCGAACTCGCGCGACGGCATCGTCGATGATGCGGCCCGGCGTCCAGAGCGTCGCGCAGCCGCAGACGTCGACGACGAACCGCCGCAGGATCTCGGTGCCTTCTTTCGTGTGCGTGACTTCGGGATGGAACTGCACGCCGTAGCGCCGCTCGGCTTCGTTCGCGATCGCCGCGATGGGCACGGTGTCGGTCGAGCCGACGATCTCGTAGCCTCGCGGCACCGCGGTGACGCGATCGCCATGCGACATCCAGACGTCGAGCTTGCCGCCCTCCCCGGCCAGTCCGTCGAAAAGACGGCTCGGCGCAAGCGGCGTAACGGCCGCGTGGCCGAACTCGCGAGAGTGCCCGCCTTCGACCGCGCCGCCGAGCTGTTTCGCCATCGTCTGCATGCCGTAGCAGATCCCGAGCAGCGGCACGCCACTCGCGAAAACCTGATCGGGCGCGCTCGGCGCCGATGTCGCGGTCGTCGATTCGGGACCACCGGAAAGGATGATGCCGCGCGGCGCGAATCTCGCGATCTCGGACGGATCGTGATCGAAGGCCCAGATCTCGCAATAGACGCCGATCTCGCGCACGCGTCGCGCGATCAGCTGCGTGTACTGCGCGCCGAAGTCGAGGATCAGGATCCTGTCGGCATGGATGTTCGCGTCGCGGTTCATTTCTCGGCGTTCCAGCGGTCGGCATCGGCGAGCATCGCATCGAGCAACGGATGTCGCGTTTCGGAAAACGGGTTGGCGATGGTCACGCCGTTCCAGGTAAAACCTTGCTGCATGCCTTCGGAAAGCAGCAGCCGGCACTCGGCCTCGGCAGCCGCGGCGAGAATGATCGCGTCCCACATCGAAAACCGGTGCGAGTCCGCCAGATCCATCGCGGAGACGAGGACAGCCTGTGTCGTTTCGATCAACGCAAATGCATCGCGCCAACCGAGCACTGTTTCCCGCGCCTCTCTCGCGCTTCGGCCGCCTTTGCGTGTCAGGACGACGAAAAGCTCTCCCAGCACCTGCGCGGGCAGGAACACGGTGAGCTGCGGAATGCGCGTCACGAGCGCGAGCGCGGCGTCGCGACGCCCGGCGTCATCGATCCCTTCCGCGTACGCGAGGATGTTGGTGTCGAGCGCGACCCTCATCGGCCGCGTTCGTAAAGCTCGTCGCGCGTCCAGCGTCCCGCATTGATCGCGGGCTGGGTCCTGAGTCGCGCAAGCAGCAGTTCGCGCGCACGTGCCGAGACGCCCGAAGCCGCGTCCACGGGAGCGATCTTGGCTACCGGCTTGCCGTGCGAAGTCACGATGTATGTGGCTTGCTGCTCGCGAACGCCGCGAAGAAGCTGCGAGAAGCGCCGATTCGCGTCGGCCGCGGAAATGGGCTCGTCCATCGTCGTCTCATGGAAAGTAGTGATATTGCCTACTATCTCACAGGCCACAGGTCTGCGCAACAAGACCGCCGCTCCTGCCCTGCCCGGACGCGCTCAACCTCCGAATCTCGCGACTCGTTATCCCGAATCCGGGCTCTCCCTAATCCAGCCGGTAGTTCGGCGCTTCCTTCGTGATCGCGACATCGTGCACGTGCGACTCGCGCACGCCCGCCGACGTGATCCGCACGAAATGCGGCTTCTCGCGCATCTCCGCGACCGACGCGCAGCCGACATAGCCCATCGAGGCGCGAAGCCCGCCGGCGAGCTGATGGACGATGTTGCGCAACGGACCGCGATACGGCACGCGGCCCTCGATGCCTTCGGGCACGAGCTTGTCGGCGTCGCCTTCGTCGTCCTGGAAGTAGCGGTCCTTCGAGCCCTTCTGCATCGCGCCGAGCGAGCCCATGCCGCGATAGCTCTTGTACGAGCGGCCCTGATAGAGCTCGACTTCGCCCGGAGCTTCTTCGGTGCCTGCGAACATGCCGCCGATCATCACGCAATCCGCGCCGGCCGCGAGCGCTTTCGCGATGTCGCCCGAATAGCGGATGCCGCCGTCGGCGATGAGGCCGATGTCGCTCGTCTTCAGCGCGTCGCGCACCATGCCGACGGCCGAGATCTGCGGCACGCCGACGCCGGCGATGACGCGCGTCGTGCAGATCGACCCCGGACCGATGCCGACCTTGACCGCGTCGGCGCCCGCGTCGACGAGCGCCTTCGCGGCGTCGCCGGTGACGATGTTGCCGGCGACGATCGCGACATCCGGATATTTCCTGCGTGCCCAGCGCACGCGCTCGATGACGCCGTTCGAATGGCCGTGCGCCGTGTCGATGACGAGCACGTCGACACCGGCATCGACCAGCGTCGCGATGCGCTCTTCGGTGTCGCCGCCGACGCCGGCCGCCGCCCCGACGCGCAGGCGCTCGCGATCGTCCTTGCAGGAATTCGGATTGTCGCGCGCCTTCTGGATGTCCTTGACCGTGATGAGGCCTTTCAGGCGGAACGCGTCGTCGACGACGAGCACCTTCTCGATCCGGAACTTGTGCAGGAGCGCGAGCACTTCGTCCTCCGGCGCGCCTTCCTTCACGGTCACGAGCCGGTCCTTGCGCGTCATGATGTTCCGGACCGGATCGTCGGGCTTCTTCTCGAATCGAAGGTCGCGGTTCGTCACGATGCCGACGAGCTGCTCGCCGTCGACGACCGGAACGCCGGAGATGTTGTGCCCGCGCGTGATCTGCATGACCTCGCGGATCGAGGTCTGCGGGCCGACCGTGATCGGATCGCGGATGACGCCGGCCTCGAACTTCTTGACGAGCCGCACTTCGGCCGCCTGGCGCTCGATCGTCATGTTCTTGTGGATGATGCCGATGCCGCCGGATTGCGCCATCGTGATCGCGAGTCGCGCCTCGGTGACGGTATCCATCGCTGCCGAGACGATCGGCAGGTTGAGGCGGATGTTTCGGGTGAGGCGTGTGCCGAGATCGACGTCGCGCGGCAGTACGTTCGAGAAGGCCGGAACGAGCGAGACGTCGTCGAAAGTGAGAGCTTCGGAGAGGATTCGCATGGCCTATTCTACAGGGTCGGCGACGCCGGCACCACATGTGGCCGCTGCACGCGAATCCAACGCAGCCGTTTCAGGTCCGCCGCGGTTTTCGGTGGGCCGAGGCCTACCCTGTTCGGAGCGCCATAGGTGGGCCTTGGCCCACCGAATCCGTTCAACGCACCAGCGCGAGCGAAAGCTCCGGCCAATACGTGATCACGAGCACCGCCGCGAGCAGGATCAGGAAGAACGGCAGGCTCGCGCGGATCAGCGTCACGACCGGTTTCCCGAACCGCATGCTCGCGATGAAAAGGTTCATGCCGACCGGCGGCAGAAAGATCCCGAGCTGGAGATTCGCGAGGAACACGATCCCGAGATGCACGGGATCGACCTCGTAGTGCAGCGCGACCGGCAGCACGAGCGGCACGAGGATGATGATCGC
>DASZYR010000209.1:0-2622 GCA_035545255.1 Rhodanobacteraceae bacterium | reverse complement strand
CGAGCTGCCGATCGCGTGGCCGGCGGCGAGCCATTGCGCAAAGCGGTCGAGCGGACCTGCGCTCACGATCGACGCGGCGGAGGCGGCCGGCACGCAGTCCGGCAGATCGCCTCGCAGCCAGCGAAGACGCCGATGCGTGCTCGTCCTGGGAGAGCGGCTGACTGCGAGCACTTCGTGGCCGGCGGCAAGAATCCGCGGCACGAGGAAGCGTCCGATCGCGCCGCTCGCGCCGAAGACGAGGCAGGATGCCATCGCTCGTGGGCGTCTAGACGGCTACAGCGCGCGTCTGCACCGGCAGCACGATCGTGAACACCGAGCCCGCACCGGGCCGCGTGCGGACCCTGACCGATCCGCCCATCGCGCCGACGATCTCGCGCACGACCGAGAGTCCGATGCCAGCCGCAGAACCCGCCGGCTTCGTCGTCACGAACGGATCGAAGATCGCCGGCAGGAGATTCTCCGGTATGCCGGGGCCGGTATCGCCGATGTCGATCTCGACGTGCTGGCCCGCCGCGCGCGTCGCGACGCTGAGCCGTCCGCTGCCGTTCATCGCTTCGCTCGCGTTGTTGATCAGATGCAGGAACACCTGCGCGAGCCGGCCGGGATCGGCCGCGATCTTCGGCAGCTCGTGGTAGTCGCGCGCGATCTCCACGCGGCCGCGCAGGCGCCGTTCGGCGATGCGCAGCGCGTGATCGAGGCCGAGGTTCACGTCGACGCCGTGGCGGTCGCCGGCGACGGCGAATTGCGAAAGGCTCTGCGTGAGCGCACCGATGTCGCGCAGACTTTCGGCCGCGGTCTCGAGCAGATGGCGCGATTCGTCGAGCGCCGAGCTTTTCTCGAGGCTCGTTCGCGCCTCGAACAGCGCGCGGCGCGCGCCTTCGACGTGCAGCACGAGCTTGTCGAGGCTCGCCTTGTCCGCGCCGAAGATCAGCTCGACCGGCTGCAGGCAGTACTGCACGGCCGCGTCGTAGCGCTTGACGAGCTCGCGGTAGTCGGCGAGCTGTCGCGAGGCATGATCGACTTGGCTTCGCACCGAAGCGAGCGGCGCGTCGAGCTCGGTCGCGGTCGTGCCGAGCAGCTTGCCGAGCGGCGCGAGCCCGGCGGCGCCGATCGCCTGCGCCTGGTTCGCGCGGAGCGCGTCGGTCGCGTTTTCCGCCTCGATCTTCGCGAAACGCAGCTGCGTCGTCAGCGCGCGCTCGGCCGAAAGCTGGCGCGCGAGCCAGATCGCGAATCCGATCGCGACGACGGCGACGATCCATCCGAGCCACATCATCCGTTCATCCCTCCGCGCCGGCGGCCGTCGGTGCGGATCACGCGCCGTGCGCCAGCCAGGTCTCGCCGATCAGGAACAACGCGTAGGCCGCGACGAGGATCACGCCTTCGCGACGCGACAGCTCGCCGTCGCTGCGCATCATCGGATAGATCGCGACCGCGAGCACGATCAACGCCGGAATCTCGATGTGCTGGAGCGACAGCGCCGCGCCGACGGTCTGCGAGAGCGCAAGCCCGCCGGCCAGCAGCAGGACGCTGCCGAGCACGGCGCCGAACGCGTGGCCGATCGCGAAATCGCCCTGCCCGCGCCGCGCGGCGATCGCCGTCGGCGGCACGCTGGCGAACGCGGTTGCGGCGCCGAGCAGCGTGAGGCCGGTCACGAGCGGCGAGACCTGGCACGTCCGTGCGAACGCGAGCGCGCCATCGACGAGCCAGATTGCCGCGAACGGCAGCACGACGATGCCGACGACGATGCGCAAGGCATCGCGCCAGACCAGCATCGCCGTGCCGGTCGCCGCCGCGATCTCGTTGCGCACGGCCTCGTTCTCGCCGCGCGCGTCGCGCACGACGAGGGCCGCGACGACGAGCCAGGCCAGCACGAGAATGACGCCGTCGATGCGTCCGATCTTTCCGTCCAGCGAGAGCACCCAGAGCAGCACCGCCGCCGCGATCAGCGCGGGATTCGCGCGCGAAAACAGCTTGAGGCGGGCACGCAGCGGCGCGACGAGCGCGCATACGCCGAGCACGAGCCCGATCTGCGCGATGCTGCCGCCGATGAGACTGCCGAACGCGAGATCGGGTTGGCCCGCCCACGCCGCCGCGATCGTGACCGCGAGCGCCGGCACGAGCGCGCCGAGCGCGGTCGATGCGAGCCCGACGCCGAACGCCGACGCGCCGCCTCGTAGCGCGAGGCCGCCGACGCCGCGCGCGACGCTGTCGGCGCCGAGCAGCAGCAGGATCGCTCCCAACACGAAAGTCCCGAGCTGTGCGAGCATGTCTGCCTTCCTCCCAGGCCGCGGCACGCTGAGTCTATCCGGATGCCGGCTCCGGGCAATAACTTCGGCGCAATGCGCGGTGTGCGAGGATGAGACGAAAGGACGACGACGAGCCGCGCGGGCCGACCGGCACCGCGGCAGAGGGATGCGCGGCTTGCGGACAGGGGTGACGCTCAACCCGACACGCGGGAGGCACGATGATCGCTCGCATCTGGCGCGGTATCACGCTCGCGGAAAAAGCCGACGCCTACATCGACTACCTGAACGAGACCGGGCTCAAGGATTACGCCAACACGCCCGGCAACCTCGGCGTCAGCGTGCTGCGCCGCCTTCAGGGCGAACACTGCGAGATCGT